>DASYUC010000163.1:0-31672 GCA_036001645.1 Candidatus Limnocylindria bacterium | reverse complement strand
TCGTCCTGATCGTCCTCGGTTCGGTGCTCGCGACACGACGCACCGCGCCGGCGAAGTCCTCAGTCGCGCTTTCGCGCTCGCCAGATCTCCTCTGACGGCCAGCGCCGCGCCCATTCGGCGGGCACGTACGAATACTCGGCGTGATCCTTCGCGCCCTCGGGGGCGAAGAGCTCCACCAGATCGAGGATCTCGAATCCGTTCGCGCGTAGCAGCCGGATGAGGTCGCCGGCGCCGAGGTGGAACTCGACGCCCGGATCGTCATCGGTCCACTCAAGCCGATTCATCCCGCGCTGTGGGCGTTGCAGCGTCTCCTTGACCTTGCCGGTGTCCGGCATGCACAGCATCGAGAGAGTGGAATTTCGGAGGAAGACGAGCTCTCCGCCGCTCCGCAGGAGACGCGCTGCTTCGCGGATCCACATGTACGGATCGCACCAGATCGAGGCACCATATTCCGAGATGACGAGATCGAATGTCTTATCGCGAAGCGGCACGACCTCCGCGTTCGCTTCGACGAGCTCCAGCCCCAGGCCGGTCTGGCGGTTCAGGCGCTGCGCGGTCGCGAGCTGCGCCGGAGTGATGTCGATACCGACGACGCGCCGCGCGCCGCGGCGCTTCAGCCACGCGCCGACGTACGCGGTCCCGCACCCGAGCTCCACGACGTCCTTTCCGCTCACATCGGGTAGGACGTTCACCGCCGATTCCGGCGTTCGCCACACGCCCCAGGTGATCTCCGTCCGCGCCCACGACTCTTCGGCGTGATCGTTCGTGTACCGGGCGTTCGCCTTCGTCCAGGCGTCGCGATTGATCCGCAGGTAGTCGGGCGTCTCCGCGCTCATGGACGAGCAACGTAGCGCATGCGCGCGCCCGCACCGCTAGCGTGGACGCATGGCCGCAGCTGACGCAGCGTCCGCCACCGCGAGGGCTCCCACCGCGGCACACCGGATCTGGTTACAGATCGGATCCGTCGCGGCGTTCGTCGCGGCCGCGGGCGCTCTCGTCGCCGCCGCGGCGGGCGGCATCACCGAGCCGACCGGGATCGCGACGATCGTCGCGGTCGTCTCCACCGTCATCGCCTACGGCCTCGCGCCCCTCGCGATCACGGTCGCGATGCGGCAGAGCGCGCTCTCGAGCTGGTGGGCCGTCGCGGCCGCGCTGGTCGCCGCCGCCCTCTGGTCGGCCGCGGGCGTGGTGTTCGCGATGCCCGCGCTCTACGCGACGGCGCCGTCACTCATCGGTGCCTTCGTCAGCACCGCGCCGAGCGCGAGTGCGCTGTGGGTCCTCGTCGCGAGCGTGGAGGCGGTGCGCGCCGGAATGCATCGCTGGTCGCTGGTCGCTCTCGGCGCGTTCGTCGCGGTCCTGATCGTCGGCTCTGTTCTCATCGAGCTCAGCGGCTTCGACATACGCAAGGTGCTCGTCCCGCTCGGCTGGGCGGTGTGGATGGTCGACGTGGGTCTCGCGGTCCGCGCGCGCCTGTCTCCCGCAGTCGCGGCTGCGCGGCCGTCAGCCCCCCTCGCCGAGCCTTGCGCGAACTGCGGCACGCCGCGACGAACGGACGGCTTCTCGTTCTGCGGCAACTGCGGCCTTCCCTACGGAACACAGCGGACATAAGAACAGCCCACCGGCCTTAGCCGATGGGCTGTTCGCCTAGATTCGCGCTGTGCGGCCCTAGGTTCT
This sequence comes from Candidatus Limnocylindria bacterium, assembly GCA_036001645.1. GTDB lineage: Bacteria > Chloroflexota > Limnocylindria > P2-11E > P2-11E > CF-39. The sequence goes on along the minus strand of DASYUC010000163.1, from coordinate 29,998 downwards.
ACCGGTTTCCGCAGAGCGAGCTGTTGTTCAGGCCGGTCTGCTCGCCGTTGGCGCCGCCGGCAAAGTTGTTGTCCTTGCCGAACGCGCCAAATCCACCTGCACCCGCGCAGCGGGTCTGGTCGAAGGCAGCCTCACATCCGGTTCCGGAGGCGCCGCAGTAATCGCCTTCGCCTCCGTCCGCGGCTGCCAGACCAGACATCCCCAGGGTCGCGGCCAGCGAGATGACCAGTGTCGCGATGATCCGTCTCATTCCACTCTCCCACCCGACCAGTCGTTGGTCAGTGGGGCGTAGCCTAGCCCGCGACCTTTTTTCGTCTCGTGCTCGGCCGCTTCGCCGCGCGGAGGGCGGGATGCTTCGCTCGCGACGGCCGCTTTGCCGCGGTCGCGCCACAGACCGTCTCGATGATGAGCCGCGTCGTGATGTACGGATCCATGTTCGCGTTCGGCCGGCGGTCCTCGATGTAGCCCTTCTTCTCTTTCGCGACCTGCCAGGGAATGCGCACCGACGCACCGCGGTCGCTCACGCCGTAGCGGAACTCCTTGTACGAGCACGTCTCGTGCAGCCCCGTGAGGCGTTCTTCGATGCCGTAGCCGTAGTTCGCGATGTGCAGGTCGTGGCGTCTGCCGAGCGCCTCGGCCGCCGCGATGCATGCGTCCAGCCCCTCACGCATCGCCTTGGTGGAGAAGTTGGTGTGCGCGCCGGCGCCGTTCCAGTCGCCCTTCACCGGCTTCGGGTAGAGCGTCGCGCTCACTCCGTAGTCCTCGCCGGTGCGGTACAGGAGCCAGCGCGCCACCCACAGCTGGTCCGCGATGAGCGGCGCCGGCAGCGGTCCGACCTGGAATTCCCACTGCGCGGGCATGACCTCGGCGTTGATGCCAGAGATCGCGAGGCCGGCGCGGATGCAGTTGTCGAGATGAGCCTCGACGACGTCGCGGCCGAAGACCTCGTCCGAGCCCACGCCGCAGTAGTAGCCGCCCTGCGGAGCAGGAAAACCATTGTCTGGCCACCCCAGGGGCTTGGCGCCGTCAAAGAACGTGTATTCCTGCTCGATACCGAACCACGCCTCCTCGCGGGCGTACTGCTTCGCCATGGCGGCACAGGCAGCGCGCGTGTTCGACGCGTGCGGCGTCATGTCCGGAAGGAGCACCTCAGCCATGACCAGCTTGTTGTTGCCACCACGTATCGGATCGGGGCACACGAACACTGGCCGCAGGACGCAGTCGGAGTTCGCGCCCGGCGCCTGCTGCGTGCTCGATCCGTCGAAGCCCCAGATCGGTGGTTCCTGACCCTCGGGCACGACCTTGCCCTTCGAGCGGAGCTTCGCGGTCGGCTTGGTGCCGTCGATCCAGATGTATTCGGCTCGATAGACGCCCATGAGGAACCCTTCTCTCGCGACTTGGGAAGCGCAGGCTGACGATCGAACTGTACCGAATCCCCCACCAGGGTGATGACCGAAGGACTAACCCGTCTGGACCCCTTGACGCCAGTCCGCGGGTACATAGTGGTGACATGCGCGAGACGATCGTCGAACACTCGGGTTATCGGATCCGGATCAAGAGCTGCGGTCCGGCCGACGGTCCGCAAGCGGTCCTGCTCCCGGGGATGGGCGCCACGGCTGTGGCCCTCGCACCGCAGGCACGCGCGCTCCGCACGCTCGGGTACACCACTCACGTCATCGAGCTGCCGGGCTTCGGTCTCACGCCGGCGCTGCGAAAGGCCGACGCGCGGTTCTCGCAGCTCGCGGATCTGGTCCTGCACGTCGCCGGAGAGCTCGGCGTCGAGCGCGCCCTCTACCTCGGGCACTCGCTCGGCGGTGGCATCGCCCTCCAGATCGCGCTCCGGCGGCCCGCCGCGGTCGCGGGACTCATCCTCGTCGCGCCCGCCGGCCTCGGCCGCTCGATGCTCTGGGCTTACAAGCTCTATTGCGTGCCGCTCATCGGCCGTGCGCTGCTGCGTCCATACGCTCGCGGCACCGCCGCTTTCCTGCGGCGTTTCCTGATCGGCAGGGCGCGGCGCGACGACGACCGTTTCATCGGGCAGCTGCTGCGACGCGACCGGCGCTCTCCCGCCACAACGCGCTCCATCCGCGCGATCGTCTGGGCGAATCAGCCACCGCGCTGGCGGCGTCTGCTCCTCCTGCCCTTCCCGGGCGGCGAGCAGCTCGGCTTCACGCTCCGCGGCCACGTTGCCGCGCTACGCGACATCCCGACGCTCGTGCTCTGGGGCACCGACGACCGCGTCTTCACCGTCCGCGATGCGGAGTCTTTCCGGCTTGCGAACCCGACGGCCGAAGTCCATGTGGCGCGGGGCATCGGGCACATGCTTCCGCTCGAGGCACCGGGCTGGGCGAACGAGCACATCGCCTGGTTCGACGCGCTCCATCTCAGGCAGCGCCCGCGGGCGGCGTAGACCCCCGCTTCTCTCGCAGCTTCCACGCGGCTTCCGGCGCCAGTCGCAGCGCGCGTCGGTGCGCGGCGGAGAGGTACTTCGCGCCTTCGCTGAGGGTGAGACCCGAGACCTCTTCGCGGTGGTCCCGCAGGAACGCGAACGTGAGCATCGGTCGCTTCTTGCTGACCTCGCGCAGCACCCAGCCGATCGCCTTGCGGATGAAGAACTCGCGCTCGCCGAGCATCGGCGCCGCCAGACGCGCGAACAGCGCGAAGTCGCCTCCCTCGTGGCTCAGCTGCCGTAGCTGCGCGAGCAGCGCGGTCCGGCGCACCCAGAAGTTCTCGTCACGCGCCCACGCCGGAAGCCGCTTCAGTGCCGTGCGCGACTCTCCGACCACGCTGCCGACCACGTCGGCGGCGAGCCAGTCGACGTGGGCCCACGTCCTCGAGCGTCGCACGAAGCCGAGAAGCCACGGCAGGTCGCGCTCCTCGAGCAGTGCCGCGTGACGCGAGAGCAGCGCGATGCCGGCGGAGCGGAGCTCGTACACCTCGGTCGACCACAGCTCATCGACGATCTTGCGCAGCTCCGCGCGCGAAAGGTCGCGGTGCTCGCGCGCGAAGTCGTTCGCGGCTCGCCGGATGTCCGGCACGGTCGTGCCGTAGAAACGGAGGTCGCTCTTGAGGTATGCCTTGCCCGCGGCGGCGCGCGCCGGTGAACCGGCCGCGCGATAGCGACGCTCGAAGAAACGGCGCGCCGCGCTCGGCGTGGTCGCGGTCAGCGACCGACCTCGTCGAGCCACCGGCCGATGGCGGCCTCGTCGATGCCCGCGACGTCGAGCTCCGCGTCGCCGACGACGAGGACGGGAACGCGCACGACGTAGCGTTCGAGGAGCGACGGATCGCGCGTGACATCGACGCGCTCGATGTCGAGGCGGGTCCCGCGGCTCAGTCGGCGGAGCGCGCCGAGCGCCTCGTCGCAGAGCCCGCATTCGGGCCGCTCCATCAGCCGGACGCGGATCACCAGTTCGCGGGAAGGCCGTCAACGTTCGCGGGCAGCGCGACGCCGACCGGATGGATCACGTAGACCGTTCCACTGGAGCCGAGGAGCCACACGGTCTCGAACTCGAGGCGCGGGTAGACCTTGCGCGACTGGGCGTTCGATCGGACGGCCGGATCGTTGGTGATGACGTCGCCATTCGCGTCGAATCCGCGTATCACGAGCAGGTGCCCGCTCGTGTTGGTGAAGAGGAAGCCGGGCAGGACGCCGTTGATCGACGCGATGAGCGGGATGCCGGCTGCGATGAAGCGCTCCGCCTCGGTCAGTGAGCGAAGGCGCGTGACGAATCCCTCGAGACCGTACTGCGCGGCATACGCCGTGTTGAACGGCCAATTGCCCGCGCCCTCGTAGCTCCAGTCGTAGGTGAACCGAGCGGCATGGTCGACCTGACCGTCGGCGTGTGCTGCACCGGGGAATTTCGCGAGGTCGGCCGCGCTCGGGCCGGCCTTCCAGAACGCAAGCACCATCGCCGTCGACGTCGGGCTGCACCACGCCTCGCCGCCGCCGTCGTATTCCGGATAGTGCCCGGTGTGCGTCTCCTGGGAGAGCATGGGCACGTCGAGGTCGCGCGCGACCCCACCGAACGCGCTGGGTAACGTTGGCAGCGCGACGCGCGAGGTCACGGCCGCGAGGAGTGCGACGGTCGGGGTCGCTGCGACGTCCACCTCACGGTGAAGGATGAGGCGCAGCTCGTAAGACGTGAGCTCGGCAGCGAGGACGGCCGACTCGAACGTGTCCACGTTCACGCGGCCGTCAGCATCGCCCTGCCCCTTCACCGTCGTGCGGTGGATGGTTTCGTCGCCCGACGACCAGACCGCGAGCGTGTACCACTTCGTCTGGCGCGACGCCCCGCTCGCGCGCATCTGCACGTCGATCCACGTGCCGGCGGGGGTGGTCGCGTTCCAGGATGCGATGAGCCGGTCGAACGCGAACGGCGTGCGCACCGCGACGGAGGTCCAGGTGCCGCGCTCATCGGCGATCGTTCTGCCCCACGGGTCGACGTAGCTCCCCTTCGCCGTGGATGGGCCGAGCTGCAGGCGTTTCTCGCTGGTCACGGTGCCCTCGTGTGTGCCGGCATCGAGGGCGATGCGTGTGAAGCTGCGCGGCAGCCCGTCAGTCGCTGGCGTCGGCTCGATCGGCGGTGACGCGTTCGATGGTGCGGCACTGACCGCGACGGTCGGCACCTGGCTCGGCGTGGCCGAGGCTGTCGCGGTGGGTGGGCCGCCCGAGCACGCTGCGAGGAGCAGCGCGAGTGCGGGCAGCCCACGCACCCCGGAGGTCACCAGTTCTTGTCGAGGCCCTCGACGTTGTCCGGCAACCCGATTCCAACGGGATAGATGACGTACACGATCCCCGCGGAGCCGCCAAGCCAGACGTTCTCGAAGTCAGCGCGGCCGTACACCTTGCGTGCGTCCGCATCGGCGAAGACGGCCGGATCGTTCGTAATCACGTCGCCGGTCGAGGTGAAGCCCCGGATCACGAGCAGGTGCCCACTGGTCTTCTTGAACAGGAAGCCCGGCAGCTTGCCGTTGATCGACGCCACCAGCGGGATGTCGGCGGCGATAAAACGCTCCGCCTCCGCGAGCGAGCGGAGCCGGGTCACGAAGCCGTTCATCCCCGCGAACGCCGCGGCGTACGCGGTGTTGTCGGGCCAGTTCCCGGCGCCCTGGTAGTTCCAGTCATAGACGTAGCGCGCCGCATAGTCGACCTGACCATCGATGTGCGTCGCGCCGGGGAAAGCGCTCAGCTGCGCCGCCGTGGGGCCGCTGCTGGGGTAGCCAGCGGCCTTCCAGTAGTCCAGCACCATCGCCGTCGACGTCGGGCTGCACCAGGCCTCGCCACCGTTGTCGTACTCGGGGAAGTGGCCGCGGTGGATCTCCTGCGACAGCTGCGGCACCGCGAGATCCCGAACGACGCCGGCAGGCGCGCTCGGGATCGAAAAGTCAGACGCAGCCGACGTCATCGCGCCGATGAAGCGCACCGTCGGCGACCCGCTCGTCCCGGCGACGCGATACAGCGTCACGCGCAGCTGGTACGACGTGAGCGGCTCCGCTTTCTTCGAACGGATGAAGGTGTCGATGGCGATGAAGCCGTCCGCGTCGCCTTGTAAAGACCTGGATGTCCGGTGGATCGTGCCGTCGCCGGAGGCCCAGACCCCGAGCAGGTACCACTTGGTGGTGCGGCCGCTGCCCGTCGCCTGCATCTCGGTCTGGATCCACGTTCCATCAGGGGTGGTCGCGTTCCACGACGCGACGAGCTCGTCGAAGGCGAACGGTGAGGTGACCGGTGCGGAGATCCAGCTGCCGCTCTCGTAGGCGATGTCGCGCGGACCATCGGTCGCGAATGGATCGGTGTAGGTGCCCGTCGCGAGCGTGCCGGAGAGGGTGAGTCCCGCCGTGCCCGCGGCGGTGCCCGGATGCTGGCCGGCTCCGAGATCGAGCCGCACGAAGCTCGCCGATGGCGCGCCGCTGCTGCTCTTCGCGGCCGTGGGTACCGAACCCACAACGATCGCGGCGACGGTCAGCGCAAGCGTCACGATCAGACTGGCGGAACGGCGCGCGTTCATGGACGTCCTCCTCATCGCGGTGACCCGACTGCGGCTAAAGTCTGACACGTGAGCCCCTTCGCGCGCCCGGACCTCTTTTGGTCCACCGAGCAGACAGCCGCGAAGCTGCGCGACGGGCATGTGCGCGTCGTTGATTGCCGCTTCACCTTCGAAGGGGACGCGCGACAGGACTATCTGAGCGGCCATCTACCGGGCGCGGTCCACTGCAACTGGTCGACCGACCTTTCCGCTCCCCCACCCGCATCCGGCCATCCGCGCTGGATGCTGCAGAGCGCCGAGGCGTTCGCGGAAACGATGTCGCGGCTCGGGATCGGCAACGACACGATGGTCGTCGGCTACGACGCCGAAGGCGGGCACCATGCGGCGCGACTCTGGCTCGCGCTGCGTCGCTACGGCCACGACAGGTTCGCGCTGATGGAAGGCGGGATCCAGAAATGGGTCGCCGAGGGTCGTCCGCTCGAGAAGGGCGAGACGAAGGTCGCAGCGGCGAGATTCACCCCGCATCCGCGAAACGGCGTGATCGCGACCAAGGAAGAAGTGCACGACGCCGTGAAGACCGGTGATCCGTGGCTGCTCGATGTCCGTCGCGACAGCGAGTTCACCGGCCAGGAGAAGCGCGCGGCGCGCGGCGGTCACATCCCCGGCGCGGTGAACATCCTGTGGAAGGACGCTCTACGCGACGATTGGACGCTGAAGGACCCCGACGAGCTCGAGGACATGTATTCGAACGCGGGCTTCGGCGCAGAAACGTCCGCCGTCACCTATTGCCAGGCCGGTGTGCGCGCGGCGTTCACGCATCTCGTGCTCACCGCGCTCGGCCACGACGACGTTCGTACCTACGACGGCAGCTGGGAGGAATGGGGCAACGACCCCAGCCTCCCGATCATCGTCGGTCGGAGCTGACCTCCGGAGCCCGACGCGCCGTGAGCTCCGCCGCGAGATCGGCCGGCACGTCCGCTTCGATGCGGATGCCGGACTCTCCGTACTCCGCGTTGCGCAATTTGCCGCGCTCGCGCACGCGCTGCAGGAGCCCGCCCTCGCGGTGGGGCACGGTGACATCCACCTTCGTCCACCGTGATGCGGCGATCGCCGCGAGGCGGTCGCGTAGCGCTTCGACGCCTTCGCCGGTGCTCGCCGACACGAAGACCGCCGCGGGGAACTCCGCGCCGAGCGCTTCCCGCAGCGCATCGCCCTCGGCGCCGCGCAGCGTGTCGGCCTTGTTGAAGACGATGAGGCTCTCGCGCGACGCGAGATCGAGCGAGGCGAGCGTCTCGCGCACCACGATCATCCGCTCGTGCAGATTGGGATGCCCGACGTCGACCACGTGCACGAGGAGGTCGGCGTCGTTGAGCTCCTCGAGCGTGGCTCGGAAGGCCGCGACGAGCGTCGGCGGCAGCTTGCTGATGAAGCCCACGGTGTCGGACACGAGAAGCGCACCGCCCCCGGGCAGGGACATGCGCCGCGTGGTCGGATCGAGCGTTGCGAACGGCTGGTCCGCGACGAATACCGTCGCCCCCGCGAGCGCGTTGAGCAGCGTCGACTTGCCGACGTTCGTGTACCCGACGAGCGCCGCGAGGTACAGGCCGTCGCGGCTCCGCGAGAGCCGGCTCCGCTCGCGCTGCCGCTGCACCTCGGAGAGGCGCGCCTTCAGGTCGATGAGGCGCCGCTCGATGACGCGCCGATCCGTCTCGAGGAGTGACTCGCCGGGTCCGCGGGTCCCGATGCCGCCGCCGAGCCGCGACAGGCCCTTCCAGATCCCACGCAGCCGCGGCAGCTGGTACTCGAGCTGGGCGACCTCGACCTGCACCCGACCTTCTTTCGTTCGCGCGTGGCGGGCGAAGATGTCCAGGATCAGCGCGGAGCGATCCACGACGCGCCGCCCGGTGAGCTCTTCGAGCCCGCGCTGCTGCCGTGGCGCGAGCTCGTCGTCAGCGACAACGAGCTCCGCGCCGAGCCGCGCGCACTCGGTCACGATCTCCGCGGCCTTCCCCTTCCCGACCCAGGTGTTCGGGTCGGGCGCGCGCCGCTGCTGCACCATGCGACCGGCGACGACGCCACCGGCCGCCTGCACCAGCGAGGCGAGCTCGTCGAGAGAATCGTCGGCCTCAAAACGAGCGCGCGGCTGGTCGAGCGCCACGAGGTAAGCGCGTTCGGGGGGCGTCGTCGTGTCGATCACGACATCAGTGTGGCAGGCAGCGGATCCTCGGCTGTCGGATCGACCCAGCGGATGGCGGGATCACGGCGGAACCAGGTCATCTGCCGCCGCGAGTAGCGCCGCGTGTCGCGGATCGTCAGTGCGATGGCCTCGTCGAGCGTGAGCGTCCCGCGCAGGTGCGCCGCCCAGTGCACGTACCCGTGGCCGCTCATGCTCGGGAGCGCCGGATCGACGCCTCCGTCGACCAGTGCGCGCGTCTCCTCGAGCACGCCGGCGTCCACCATGCGGCCCACTCGCGCGTCGATCCCGGCAATGAGCGCATGCCGCGGCGGCGCGAGCCCGACCCTCCGCGCGGGGATCGCCGGCTCACGACGCCAGCGAGTGCTCACGCCGCCGGTGAGGGTCGCGGCCTCGAGGTAGCGGACGAGCCGCCGCACGTTCCGCGGATCGACGCGCGCCGCGGCGTCGGGATCGATCTCCCGCAGCCGTTCGTGCAGCGCGCCGGGTCCGTCGTGCTCCGCGTCCGCCGCGATCCGCGCGCGCAGCGTCGGGTCCGTCGGCACGGACGCGAGGTCGAGGCCGTCGAGCAGCGCGCGCACATACAGACCCGTGCCACCGACGACGATGGCGGCGCGACCGCGCGCCGCGATGCCCTCGAGGGCAACGCGCGCCTCGCGCTGATAACGGAAGACGTCGTACCGCTCGCTCGGACCGGCGACGTCGATGAGGTGATGCGGCACGCGCGCACGCTCCTCGGGCGTCGGCTTCGCTGTGCCGATGTCCATGCCGCGGTACACCTGACGCGAGTCGGCGGAGACGATCTCGCCGCCCGTGGCCTCCGCGACACGCAGCGCGAGCGCGCTCTTCCCGGACGCGGTCGGACCGACGATGGCTATGACGCGCGTCGAGCGCTCTCCAGCGTCCGCAGCGCGACACGCGCGCCGTCGAGCGTCGCGGCGTCAGGCGCGGCGTCGCCGTAGCGAAGATCCTCGAACGCGTGGACCAGCGCATCGCCCGCCGACCAGCGAGCGTCGGCGCTCGCGATCCTCGCGAGATGCTCGGCGGGGGTCTCCTGCGGTTGCCGCCAGCCGACGCCGGCGCGCTCCGCGAGCGAGAGGAATCGCCAGTAGAGGACCCGCAGCGCGCCGCTGGGACTGCCATCACCGCGTGGCGCGCGGCGCGACGCGCCGCGCCGTGGCCGCAGGCGCCGCAGCATGTCGCCGAAGCCGAACCCTTCGGTCGTGCCGCGTTCGAGCGTCGCGCCTTCGGGCAGCTCGAGCCGACGCTCGCGGAGCATCCGATCGAAGAGGAACAGCGCGACGAGCGCCGCCACAAGGACGACGAGCAGCTCGACCGCGCCGAAGACGAGCGGCCGGGTCTGCTCGATCTGCCGCAGCAGCGCTTCGTCCTGCTCGGGGGTGCGGACCTGCCGGATCGTCGGGAGGCCATCGAGCCTGCCGAGGCGGATCAGCGCCGCGACGAACTCGACGAAGAATGCGGCGAGATAACCAAGGGGCAGCAGGATCAGATAGACGATCCGCGTGAAGGTGGGCTCGATCGCCGTGCCGAAGGCCGAGAGCGCGTCCTGAACGACCGGCACGAACGCGGCCGCGAGGATCGCGACGATGCCGATCACGAAGCTCACGCCGGTCGCGGAGGAGGCCCGCGCGCCGCCACGCGTGCCGCGCGCGAGGGCGAGCTCCTCGGTCGTGCGCGAGAGTGAGAGCGCGAGGCCGGACAGCGCGACCACCAGCAGCGCGAGCACGGCGAGCGGTCCGTGATCGATGGGACCGGAGATGAGCGCGGCGAGACCGACGCAGGCGCCCGCGAACAGGAGCGCGTTGCGCGAGTCGTTCCAGCGGATCGCGCCGCGCGCGATGGACAGGTTGCGCCACAAGAAACCCTCGGCGACCAGCCCGAACGCGACCATGCGCGACAGGACGGCGAGCCCGTCTGGGTCGCGCGCCGGGAGGATGAGCCCCCACACCACGCCGGCGGCGAGCGTGACCACGACGATCGTCATCCCGCGTCGCTCGCTCCGCACTTCCCGCTGGATCGTCGCAAGCAGAAGGCCGATCCCAAAGAGCACGAGGGTCCACGGCACGATCGGCAGCGGCGCGATGCCCGTGGTGCCGGCATGCGCGATCGCCGCGATGGTCGTGAATGCGACGGCCTCCACGAAGCAGCGCGCGCCGATGAGGATCGCGACCGCCGCGCTACCCCGCACGACGCAGCTCCGCGACATGCAACACGTCCAGGACCACGCCCCGCGCGCGAAGGTATGTGGCGAGGCCGACCTCCGCGGGGGCGATGCTCACGCCGAGCACGCGGTGATGCGCGCGACGGAGCGCGAGCATCGCGCTCGCAAGGCCGGCCGTGACCTTCGGCGTGACCACCACGAGCGTCGCGCCCCACGGCAGGCGCCCGCGCTCGCCGAGGAACACGGCCTCCGGTGAGTTCGTCGCGTATGGACCGAGGCGCGCGAGGATCTCGAGGGCGCGCGTCAGTGAGTGCGGGCCGCGTCCAAGTGACGAGCGCGGCCGCTCGTGCGTGAGATTGTCCAGCCCGTTCGTCACCAGTCCGACCTGGCGCCCGGCGTTCGCGGCGATGCGCACCATGTCCGCCGACGCGGATACGACGAGCTCGACCGCTTCGGGATCGGCCTGGATCCAGTACTGCTCGTAAGAGGCGACGTTGACGAGGAACACCGCGTCGAGGCTCGTCGCGGGCTCGTAGAGCTTGGTCTGGAGCTCGCGCAGCCGCGCCGACGCCTTCCAGTGGATCTCCTTGCGCGGATCGCCGCTGCGGTGCTCGCGTACGCCGCGGAAGCGCAGCGGATCGGGCAGCAGGCCGCGCCGCACCGCGAGCTCGGCCAGCGGGCGCAGAGACGGGAGCTGCCGGTCGCGCACCGCAAGGGGCGCCGGATACACGACGACCTGGACCGCCACGTTGTCGGTCCGCTCCGACACGGTGAAGCCCAGCCAGTCGCCGCCGCGGAGTCGGATCGGACCGACCGCGTACGCACCGCGCTGCGTGGCGACGAGCGGAAAGCGAAGGACGAGGCGCTCGTGGCCGCGCGGCGCGAAGCCCGCGTTGACCCATCCCCGAGCGAGACCGGGCGTCGGCTCGGGTGTCTCGATGCCCTCCGGCAGGAAGAGGCGCAGGTCGAGCCATGGGAGCGGAAGCGGCTTACGGTTGATGATCGTCACGGTCGCGACCAGAGGCTCACCGGCGATCAGGCGATCCGGTGTGATCACGAGCTGCGTCTCGAGACCAACGAGCGCGAGACGCCCGGTCACCGACACGACGAGCCACACGACGAGGCCACCGGCGCCGAACACGATGAGCGCAGGCGATCGCGAGATCGCGGCGAGCACGACGATCGCGATGACGATCGGCCACTCGAAGCGGCCGGACCGGGTCATCTCAGCCGGCCGCGCGCGCCGCGTCCTCCGCCGGCACCGGAGTCCGCGCGAGCACATCGGTGACGACCGCCGCGCCGGTGCGTCCGCGCATCTGCGCGTCGGCGATGAGGAAGAGCCGGTGTCGCAGCACGGCGGTCGCCTGGGCCTTCACGTCGTCCGGAAGAACGTACGCGCGACCGCGGATGGCCGCGTGCGCCTGAGCCGCGCGATAGAGCGCGAGTGCCGCGCGCGGGCTCGCGCCCAGCTCGACGCCCTCCGCTGTTCGTGTCGCGCGGACGACGTCGGCGACGTAGCGGCGGACCGCGTCGCTCACGCGGACGGCACGGACCTCATCGCGAAGCGACACGAGCGCGACGGCGTCGAAGATCGGCCGGAGATCGTCGGTCGACACGGTGCCCGCTCCGTGCACGCGGAGGATGTCGTCCTCCTCTTCGGCGTTCGGGTAACCGAGCTGGAGCATGAGCAGGAATCGGTCGAGCTGCGCCTCGGGCAGCGGGAAGGTCCCCTCGAGCTCGATGGGGTTCTGCGTCGCGATGACGCAGAACGGGGCCGGCAGGGCGTGCGTCGCCTCGTCCACGGTGACCTGCCGCTCCTGCATCGCCTCGAGCAGGCTCGACTGTGCCCGCGGCGTCGCACGGTTGATCTCGTCCACGAGGACGATGTTCGCCATGAGCGGCCCCGGACGGTACTCGAACGTCTGCGTCCGCTGATCGAAGATTGACACGCCGGTGATGTCCGACGGCACCAGATCGGGCGTGCACTGGATCCGGCGGAACGACAGCGCGAACGAGCGCGCGACGGCGCGTGCGAGCGTCGTCTTCCCCACTCCGGGTACGTCGTCGAGCAGGACGTGTCCGTCGACGAGGAGCGCCGCGAGGAGCTGCTCGGTCGCCGCACGCTTTCCGACGACGACGCGCCCGACCTGCTCGACGAGGCGGGTCGCGGCTTCCTTGACCGTCGTCACGCGGGATCAGGCCGCTTCGAGGGATGCGACGCTGCCCTCGGGGCTCGCGCGCCGCGCGCGGATCGCGCTCGCGCACGCGAGCGCCAGAGCGAGTGCGACGAACGCCGCGAGCTCATGGAGCACGAGCGCGATCGGATCGACGACCCGCAGCGCGAACGGGCTGAAGGCGCGCTCGATCACGAAGAGGAGCGCGGTCGCGAGAAGCAGCCGCAGCGCGAGCGTTCCGCCGTGGACCGCGCGCGCGGCGACCGTGAGCACGACGATCGCGAAGAGATAGACGAGCCAGCCGGAGGCGTCGCCGGAGAGACCCCACTCGCGGCCGCCGGGCACGAATCCGGAGACGATGCCGTCGGCGACGAGGACCGCCGCCAGCACGAACGTGATGCCACCGAGCATCCAGGCCGTACGGTGCGGCAGCCCGGGCGCGACCGCGCGGGGGGTCGGATCGTCCTCATCGCTCTGCGGAACCGGCACTGGCGCTGAGTTTTGGAGGCCGAACAGGCTGTCCATCTCGGCGTCCCCGACCGAGTGCCCGAGGCGCCAGACGCGGACCGCGGAAACGAGGATCACGAGCTCCACCAGCGCCGTTGCGAGGTGCACGACGACCGACGGAATGTCCTTCGGGCCGAGGACGAACGCCGTGAGCGGCCGCTCGACGAGGAAGAACGCGGAGAGGCCGATGCGCGCCATGAGGCTGCGTTCGCTGCCACGTGCCACAAGGTACGCGACCGCGGTGTTCAGGATCGCGAACACGTACGCGATCTCGGCGAGGTTCTGGTACTTACCGGTGAACCAGGCTGGCCCGCCGGGATACACGCCGTCGAGGATGCCGTCGACGACGAAGAGGACCGATGCGAAGAGCATGAGGAGGACGACGGGTCGCAGCGCGCCGGCCATCACCACTCCCCTTCCACAGCCGGTGGAATGGTACCGCTCAGTTCCTCGCTCGTCGGGCCTCCAGCGAGCCGATGCACTCCGGTGGTACGAAAACGCCACCGAGATCGGCGCCGTGCTCACCGCGGCCATGGAAATCGCTCCCGCCGGTGGGCACCAGACCGTAGCGCACGGACAGACGCAGGCACTGCGCGGTGAACGCCGCCGTATGCGATGGGTAGTAGCACTCGATGCCGACGAGGCCGGCTTCGACGAGCTGCGGCATGAGGCGCTCGAGGTCGATGGCCGTGCCGGGATGCGCGAGCGATGGCACGCCGCCGTGCGTGCGCACGAGCGTCACCGCTTCGAGCGGCGCGAGGCCAACGCGCGAAACGTAGGCCGGCGAATCCTTGCTGATGAGCGTGTCGAACGCGCTGTCGTACGTCGGCACGTGACCCGCCTCGAGGAGCGCCTGCGCGAGATGCGGCCTGCCGAGCGACCCGCCCCGGGCGATCTCGCGGACGCGATCGACCGAGACCGCGTACCCCAGGGCGTTCAGCTTGTCCACCATCAGCTCGATGCGGCGTCCGCGGTTCTCCCGCAGCCAGCGCAGACGCTCCTCGAGCGCGGTGTCCTGCGGATCGACGAAATACGCGAGCACGTGGACGTCGCCCCACTCCGATTCGGTGTTGAGCTCGGTCGCGGGGATCACGCGGATGCCACGACGTTCCCCCTCGGCGACCGCTTCGGCGACGCCGAGCAGCGTGTCGTGGTCGGCGAGAGCCTGGACCCGTACGCCGCGTTCGGCCGCGCGCGCGATCAGGTCGGTCGGTGTGAGGGCGCCGTCAGATGCGATCGAGTGCGTGTGGAGGTCGATCGGATAACCGACGCTCACGCGCGACCGCTGTCCACGTCAGTCCTCCCCGACCAGGCGGTCGAGCCGCTCGATCGAGCGCGCGCGGCCGGTGGACTCGTCGACGTCGATCACGACGCTGTTGAACTGCACCGGCCCGCCGGCGACCTCGAACCGACGGGGCATCCCGTCACGGAAGCGCGCGACGATGATGTCCTTGTCCACGCCCAGCACGGAATCGCGCGGCCCGACCATGCCGGTGTCCGATACGTGCGCCGTTCCCTGGGGGAGGACGCGCGGGTCGGCCGTCGGCACGTGGGTGTGCGAGCCGACGACCGCCGAGAAGCGACCGTCGAGATGCCAGCCCATCGCGACCTTCTCACTGGTCGCTTCGGCGTGCCAGTCGAGGATGCGGACGCGTGGCGCATCGCGCCCGAGCTGGTCGAGCAAGGCGTCCATCGCGCGGAACGGATCGTCCGCCGGCGCCATGAACGTGCGTCCGATCGCGTTCACGACGAGGACGTCCTTCATCACGACCCAGCCGCGCCCCGGATTGCCCGGCGCGAGATTGATGGGCCGGATCGCGAACGGAACGAGCTCGATGTCTTTCAGGAACTGCCGCTGGTCCCAGACGTGGTTGCCGTTCGTGACGACGTCCGCGCCGTTCGCGTTCAGCTCGCGCGCGATATCGGCGGTAAGTCCCGCGCCGCCGGCGGAGTTCTCGCCGTTGACGATCGCGAAGTCGATCTCCCGCTCCGCGCGGATCTTCGGGAGGAGCGCCGCGACGGCGTTCCGTCCCGGCCGTCCCACCACGTCACCGACGAAGAGGATCTTCAATAGCTACTTCGCGTACTCCACCGCGCGCGTCTCGCGGATGACGGTCACCTTGATCTGACCCGGGTACTGCAGTGACTCCTGGATCTTCTGCGCGATGTCGCGCGAAAGGCGCGCCGTCGAGAGGTCGTCGATCTGCTCCGGCTTCACGATGACGCGGATCTCGCGACCCGCCTGGATCGCGAACGATTTCTCGACGCCCTGGAAGCTGTTCGCGACGCTCTCGAGCTCCTGCAGGCGCTGCAGATAGTTCGAGACGATCTCGCTGCGGGCACCCGGCCGGGCCGCGCTGATCGCGTCGGCCGCCGAGATGAGCGTGCCCACCATCGTCACCGGCTCGACGTCGCCGTGATGGCCGACGACGCCATCGATCACGTTCTGCGGGAATCCGTAGCGCTTCAGCAGCTCGCCGCCGATGATCGTGTGCGGCCCCTCGACCTCGTGGTCGATCGCCTTGCCGATGTCGTGCAGCAGGCCGGCGCGCTTCATGGTCTGCGGGTCGTAGCCGGTCTCCGATGCGAGCATGCCGGCGACGTGCGCGACCTCGACGGAGTGCCGCAGCACGTTCTGTCCATATGAGGTCCGGAAGTGCAGGCGCCCGAGCAGTCGGATGAGGTCGGGGTGCAGCCCCGCGAGGCCGACCTCGTACATCGCAGACTCGGCGGCTTCCTTCATGACCTGATCGATCTCGGTCTTCGCCTTCGCGACCATCTCCTCGATGCGGGCGGGATGGATGCGGCCATCGACGAGGAGTCTCTCGAGGGCGCGCTTCGCGACCTCGCGGCGGATGGGATCGAAGCCGGAAACGACGACGGCCTCGGGCGTGTCGTCGATGATGAGGTCGACGCCGGTGAGCGTCTCGAGGGTCCGGATGTTGCGGCCCTCGCGGCCGATGATGCGGCCCTTCATGTCGTCGCTGGGAAGGGCCACGACCGTCACGGTGTGCTCGGCGGTGTGCTCCGCGGCGTATCGCTGCAACGCCATGGTGATGATCTCGCGAGCACGGACGTCGGCGGTCTCGCGAGCCTCCGCCTCGAGGTCGTGCACTTTGCGGTTCGTGATGTCCCGCATTTCGTTCTCGACGCGCTTGAGCAGAAGCCCGCGCGCTTCGTCCATCGAGAGGCCGGCCACGCGTGCGAGCTCGGTCTGCTGCTCGCTCTGTAGCTGGACGACCTTCTCCCGTTCGGCCTCGAGCTCCAGCTCCTTCTCGACCAAACGACGCTCCCGCTGGTCGACGGCGGCGAGCTTCGCCTCGAGCTGTTCGTCCTTCTTGTCCAGCCGGGTCTCGTAGCGCTGCAGCTCTGCGCGGCGCTCCCGGTTCTCGGTCTCGGCGGTCTTGGCCAGCTTGATCGCCTCATCCTTGGCTTCGAGGAGGATCTCCTTCTGCTTCGCGCGGGCCTCGGCGACCAGGCGCTCCCCATTCGCGCGCGCGGCGGTCTCGCTGCCGAGCGCGAGGGAACGGCGAACGAGGAGGCTAGCGGCGAAGCCGACGAGGCCTCCGACGAGGGCCACAAGGCCCACGACGAGGGGGTCGGGCATCTCAAGTTCCTTTCCGTGTGGCGCGAACGCGGGGATGCTCGCCGTGCTGGGGCGAACGCCCCTTTGATCGCGTAAGCGGCCGACGAGACGGCGTGCCCCGCCGGCCGGGGTTCACAAGTTCTAAGTGCATCGAGGATAACGCCGGTCGCACCGCGTACGCAATGCGGACGGCGCTAGCCTCCTACGGATGCGCGACTATCTGCCACCCGGCACGCGTTTGCTACTCGCGAGCGCCTTCGTGTCGACCGTGCCGATGGGCTACCTGCTCGTCGTCCTGCCGCTCTACCTGGATCGGGCCGGCATCGAGCCAGCGTTCATCGGTCTGCTCTACACGGTCTCGGGGCTCGTCACGTCCGTCATCGTCGCCTTCTCCGGGGTGTTCGCCGACCGCTTCGGCCGCAGGCGCTTCCTGGTCGCGGGCACGCTCATGCCAGTCCCGAGCTACCTCGTGTTCGCGGCGACGACCGACCCCGCATGGCTCGTCGCCGCGAGCATCTTGGGCGGAGTTGGTCTGGCCAACGGCGCGGCCGGCGCGCTGACCGTGTCGAGCTTCGACGCGCTGCTCGCCGAGAAAGCGAGCGAAGCGCAGCGGACGCGCGTCTTCGCGGCGAGCCAGGCGCTCTGGAGCCTCGCGCTGGCCGGCGGATCGATCGCCGCGGCCGTGCCCACGCTCCTGCGGACGAGCTTCGGTGTCGGCGACCTCGAGAGCTACCGCCTCCCCTACCTCGTGATGGCGGCGCTGACCGTCGCGGCGGCGGTGCTGCTCGTTCCGCTGCGTGAGGACACCAGCGTGCGCGCGGCGCGCGTCGCGGCAGGATGGCTGCCGCGCCGATCGCGTCCGGCCATCGCCACCTACGCGCTGGGCATCGGTTTCCTCGGCTTCGGTCTGGGCATCGCCGTGCAGCTCCTCCCACTGTGGTTCGGCTTGCGCTTCGGCGTCACCGAGGCCGACCTCGGGCCGTGGTACGCGGCAGCCCAGATCCTCTCGCTTTCGACCGTGGTGGCCGTGCCGTTCCTCGAGCGACATCTCGGTGGGCCGCGGACGGTCCTGTTCGCTCTGTCGGCGAGCGGGACGTGTCTGGCGCTGATCGTCGTCGCGCCGGTCTTCACGATCGCCGCGCTGTTGTTCGTGCTCCGCGGCTTCTTCACGAACCTCTCGTGGCCCTTCCACCAATCGCTCCTCATGGCCGCGACCGTTCCTGAGGAGCGTGCGACTGCCGTGGGCACGGGCTTCGCGGTATGGGGATTCACCAACGCGCTCGGTCCGCTCGCTTCGGGCGCGCTGCTCGGCGCGGGTGTCTTCGTTCTACCGCTCGCTCTCGGCTCGCTCATGTACTTCTGCGGTGGGCTCGCGTTCGGGATCGGGTTCAGTCGTCTGCTCGCGCGCCGGGCGCGAGCCCAGGCGGCGGTGCTCAGCGCGGTCGGTGGCGATGGCGATCCCTGAGAACGAGACGCGGCTCGACGAGGCCGCCCTCGCGCGCTTGCTCACCGCGGGCGCGTGGCGGCGCGAGGGCGTCGCGATCACGCGGACATTCACGTTCAAGGGCTTCAAAGGCGCGCTGGCGTTCGTCAACCGCGTCGCCGAGGCGGCGAACGCGGCGAATCATCACCCCGACATCCACATCGAGAGCTACCGCAACGTCCGCATCGTGCTCACGACGCACGCGACAGGCGGGCTCAGCGACGCCGACGTCGAGCTGGCACGGAGGATCGACGAGCTGCCGTGAGAACACCGTGGGAGGCCGGCGTGTTCGTGTATCGCGAGGACCGGCTCCTCCTGATGCATCGGGCCGAGGATCGCTACTGGCACGTCGTCGCCGGCGTCGTCGAATACGGCGAGGACATCGGGGACGCCGCACGCCGCGAACTACGAGAGGAGTCGGGACTCGTCGGTGTGGACCTGATCGATCTCGGCTCGCCGGTGACGTATCCGATCACACCCGAGCTGCGTCGGCGCTACGACTATCCCGCGGACGTGCGCGAGGTGACCGCGTACAGCTTCGCGGCGCGCGCACCCGCGGGATGGGAGCCAACGCTGAACGAAGAGCACGACGAATATCGCTGGACGACGGTCGAGGAAGCCCTCTCGCTTCTGCACTGGCCGGAGGCTCGTGATGCCGTGCGCCGCCTGGCGGCGCGCCTCGACCGCTCGCTTAACTCTCGTCCGTGACCTCGCGCCGCGTCACCTCGTCGATGGTGTCGTAGTCGAATCCGCGTGCGGCGAGATACGCGTGGATCTTCCGCTTGCGCTCCGCGTCGGGCATGTCGGCCCAGCGTGTGAGCGGCCGCGAGAGAGCGCGTCGCGCCTGTTCGACGTCGGCATCCGGCGCACGCTCGCCGAGAACGATGTCGACGACGTCGCGTGCGACGCCCTTCTGCGCGAGCTCGGTCCGAAGCGCGCGACCGCCACGGGGCTTGAACCGTTCGCGCTGTTCGACCCACCAGCGCGCGAACGCCTCGTCGTCGACGTAGCGCTGCGCCCGTAGCCGGTCGATCGCGTGATCGACCGTCTCGCCATCGAACTTCTTCGACCGCAGATGGCGATGGATCTCGGCGACGGTATGGGGGCGCCCGGCGAGGTAGCGCACGGCGGCCTCATAGGCGTCGCCGGCGGGTGTGGCGGCCGGCCTAACCCTCTTCGCCATCCGGGCTTGCGACGACCGCCGCCGCGCCGGACCGCTCGCGCACCTTCTTCTCGACCTCGTTCGCGACGTCGGCGTGCTCGCGCAGGAACTGCTTCGCCGCCTCGCGACCCTGACCGATGCGCTGCTTGCCGTAGTTGATCCAGGCGCCGGACTTGTCGAGCACGCCGGTGGTCACGCCCATGTCGAGCAGGCCGCCCTCGCGCGAGATGCCCTCGGCCGCGAGGATCTCGAGCTCGGCGATGCGGAACGGCGGTGAGACCTTGTTCTTCACGACCTTCACCCGAACGCGACGGCCGATGATCTCGGTGCCGTTCTTGATCGGCTCGATCGGCCGGATGTCCAGGCGGATGGACGCGTAGAACTTCAGCGCTTTGCCACCAGAAGTGGTTTCGGGGTTGCCGAAAACGACACCGACCTTTTCTCGAAGCTGGTTGATGAACATGACCGTCGTCTTCGTCTTCGAGATCGAGCCGGTGAGCTTGCGCAGCGCCTGGCTCATGAGCCGCGCCTGCAGGCCCATGTGCGCGTCACCCATCTCGCCCTCGATCTCGGCACGTGGGACGAGCGCGGCGACGGAGTCGATCACGACGAGGTCGACCGCCCCAGAGCGCACCAGGGTGTCGGTGATCTCGAGCGCCTGCTCGCCGTTGTCGGGCTGCGAGATGAGCAGCTCGTCGGTGTTCACGCCGCAGATCCGCGCCCACTGCGAGTCAAGCGCGTGCTCGGCATCGATGAACGCGGCGGTACCCCCGCTGCGCTGCACCGCGGCGACGGCATGGAGCGTCAGGGTCGTCTTGCCCGAGGCCTCGGGCCCGTAGATCTCCACCACGCGGCCGCGCGGGTAACCGCCGATGCCGAGCGCAAGGTCGAGGGCGAGAGACCCGCTCGGGATCGCGTCGACCTTGTCCTCGGGGTTCGCGCCGAGCTTCATGATCGAGCCCTTGCCGAACTGCTTCTCGATCTGCAGGATCGCCTGGTCGATCGCCCTCGTCTTCTCTGTCACTGCCATCTATTCCGTCCTCACACCTTAGCTTCCGAAACGAAAAACGGCGCCGGCTTGCTGCACACCGGCGCCGCGTCAGATCGCGCTGGAGAGCTCTACTGCCAGTCTTTTTCCTTGCGCTTGCGGGGCACGAGCTCGATCGTCATCGGCTGGACCGGCGCGGCCACGGTCTTCCTCTTCAGCTCCCGTTCGAGCTGCTCTTTGGACTTCTTCTTTTCCTTACCCTTTTTGGCCTCGCCTCGACCAGTCGGCATTCTCGTTCCCTCCCGTCCGGTGGAAGCATTCCGGACTAGAGCGAGCATAGCGTGTGGCGCTCGTATGCTCTCGCGCGTGCCAGCCCGGAAGCGCGCGTCGGCGCGCGTCACGACCCGAACCGGCGACGCGGGCGAGACGTCGCTGTTCGGCAAGGGCCGCGTGCGCAAGACCGACCCGCGCATCGCCGCCCTCGGCGACCTCGACGAGGCGCAGAGCGCGATCGGGGTGGCCCGCGCGATGGCCCCGAAGTCCACGCTGGGGCGTCAGTTGCTCGAGCTGCAGCAGGGCCTCTACGTTGCGATGTCCGAGGTGGCGACCCCGCGCGACGATCTCACGCGCCTCACGACGCGCCTGGACGCGGCTGCCATCGCGAAGCTCGACAGCGCGCTGGACTGGGTGAGGGCGCGGACTCCCATCGAGGGTCGCTTCGTCATACCGGGCGGGAACCCGATCTCGGCCTCCCTCGACTACGCGCGCACCGTCACGCGGCGAGCCGAGCGCAGCGTCGTCGCGTGCGTCGACGCCGGCACGATCTCGGGCGAGACGTTGCTCCCCTGGCTCAACCGGCTCTCCGACCTGCTGTTCGTGCTCGCGCGCGCTGCCGAAGGCACGTCCCGCCCGCTGCGGAACGCGCGCTAGCCGCCCTCGGGCGGCCGTGACCCCGCGACCACTTCGCTGTGAAAGGGCCCGCGCGCGGTCCGTTGCGCCAGCGTGAGATCCGCGAGCTGCCGCTGCGTCGAGCGCTGCGCGTCGTCGAGGTCGGCGAGCAGGACCAGGCCGTCCGCGAATCCCCACAGGATGAGCGCGAAGACAAGAGCGAAGACGAAACCGAAGATGCCGACCGCGATCGTGACGCCAGGGAAGAGCGGGATCGCGCCTTCCGGCACCTGGTACTCACTCGCGGCATAGACACCGAAGGCGCCCGCGACCACGAAGAGGAGCGCCGCGATGCGCATCGCACCCGCGGCGAACTTGACGGCGAAGTGGCTGCGGGGCCGCGGCTTCGGCGCTAGCGCAGCCAGGGCGGAGGCTCCCAGTGGTCCGGCAGCACGGTGACCTTGACCGGCATCTCCGCGGCCTGCTCCGACACCGACTGGATCTGGTTGATGAGCATCGGGCCGTACGGACAGAACGGCGTGGTGAGCACCATCTTCACCTCGGCCTCATCGGGCGTGAAGACGACCTCGCGGATGAGGTCGAGGTCGATGACCGAAAGCCCGATCTCGGGATCGAGCACCGCCTGAAGCGCGTTCAGGATCTTCTCCTGCTTCTCGGCTTCGGCGACGATCGGCGAGGCGGCCTTGTCGGTCTTCTCCTGGGTCTTCTCTTCGGCCATGTCGATCCTTTCCGACCCGCTCAGCGGTGAGCGAGCCACGAGAAAAGCGAGAACAACGCGGTGAGCGCGAGACTCACGATGATGGACGTTGCGATCGGAGCGTAGACGACCCAGCCATCGCCGCGGATGGCGATGTCACCAGGGAGCTTCCCGATCAGCGGTATCTGGTCGGAGAGCATCAGCCCGAGGCCCGCGATCGCGATAACGACGCCGATGATGAGGAGCGCGCGCCCCAAGTCGTCCATGTACGCATCGATTGTCTCACGCGCCGAGCCACTCACCGGAGCGTCACGAGCAGGACGCGATCGTCATCGGCGGCGGGCCGGCCGCGTCCGTCGCGGTTGCTCGTGAGCACGAGGAATTCACCGGTCGAGATCTCGTACACATCGCGCAGCCTGCCGTATTGGTTGACGAGCAGCCGTTCTTCGAACGCGATGCCGCGGCCATCGGGCGTCAGGACGAGGCGATGCAGATGTTGGCCGCGGAGCGTCGCGAAGAGGAACGAGCCGCGCAGTGGGCCGGGCCGGGTCGCGAAGGCCGCGCCGGAGGGCGCCCAGGTGTCGAATGCCCCGCTCCATGCGACCGGGTCCCTGAAGCGCTGATCGCCCGGCTTGCCGGTCACGATGGGCCAGCCGTAGTTCGCACCGGCCTCGATGCGATTCACTTCGTCCTGACAGCAGGCCGGAAAGAATCCGCTCGGTCCGTGCTCGGTCGCATAGAGGACAGCCGTGTCCGGCTGGAACGCGAGCCCCTGCACGTTGCGATGCCCGAGCGAGTACACGGGTGATCCGGGGAACGGGTTGTCCGCGGGGACGCCGCCGTCCTTCTCGAGCCGCAGGATCTTGCCGCCGAGCGAAGTCCGATCTTGCGCACGGGCCTGTTGCTCGCCGTCCCCCGTCGCGACGTACAGCTTGCCGTCGGGTCCGAACGCGATGCGGCCGCCGTCGTGGTTCGAAGATCCGGGGATGTTGTCGAGGAGGATCGTCTCATCGGCCCCGACGCCGCTCGTGTCGTGCAGGCGCACGAGACGATTGAGCGTCACGCCGCCGGCGCCGGCATACGAGTAGTAGAGGTAGACGAAGCCGTTCCGCGTGAAGTCCGGATCGAGCGCGATACCAAGAAGCCCACGCTCGGCATCCGGATTCGCGCGGGCGGGGACCGTCGCCCACGGCTCGGCCTGCAGTCCACCGCCCGCCCCGAGACGCACGATGCGCACGCGGCCCGGACGCTCGGTGACGAAGAGCCGCCCGTCGGGCGCGAGCGCGACGGCCCACGGCACTTCGAGCCCGGATGCGATGAGCTGCACGTTCTCGACGACGGCCGGACCGAGCCGCGGCGAGGGTGTCGGCGTCGGGGTCGGGGTTGCCGTGGTCGACTGTGGACTTGGTCGTGTGGGCTGCGAGCCCGTTGAAGCGGGCGTGGCGGACGGCGCGGACCCCGCCGGCGCGCACGCGACGAGCGTCGCGAGCGCGAGCGCGAGCCCGCGCCTCACACGCCAGCCTGCGCCCAGCGCCGGAGCGCCTGGCTCGCCATCGGTCGCGCGAGCAGGTAGCCCTGGGCGCCGACGCAGCCGAGCGCGCGAGCGAAACCGAGCATCGCCTTGCTCTCGATGCCGACCGCGACGACCCCGATCCCGCGCTCCGCGGCGAAGCGCGCGATGGCGCGGGCCATGTCGGCCGCGCGGGCATCGTCAAGGGCGTGGCCGATGATCTCGCGGCCGAGCTTCACGGTATCGAGCGGCCAGGTCGCGGCGCCGTCGAGCTGCTTGACGCTGGTGACGTCGTCGAGCGCGATCGGGATATGGCGCGAGCCGAGCTCGCGCAGGCCCGCGGTCGATGCGTCGGCCGTCTCGTCGGCGCGGACCTCCGCGCTGAACGCCGACCCGCCGGCGGTGAGGCGCAGCGTCCGATCGAGAAGACGCACGAACCGCTGATCGCGCAGATCACTGGCCGCGATGTTCACGGACATGTTCAGCGAGAGCCCGTCCTTGCGCCAGACGCTCGCCTGCAGGAGCGCCTCGCGCAGCACCCACGCGGTGAGCGCGTGCATCAGCCCTTCGCGCTCCGCGGTCGGCAGGAAGGCCTGTGGCGACACCAGACCTTTCTGCGGATGCTTCCAACGGACGAGCGCCTCGACGCCCCGCAGCGCGTCTCCGCTGATGTCGAAGATCGGCTGATAGTGAAGCTCGAGTTCGTTCTGCGTGATCGCTCGCTCCAGCTCGAAGCGGCTGTCGCCGGTCGTCACTGCTCCGACCTCGAGGCATCCGGCTGTGCGCCGTTCCAAAGCGTGTCTCCGGTCGGCGGCGTCCGACCCAAGTGACGGTAGGCATGTTCGGTGACGACGCGGCCACGCGGCGTGCGCTTGAGGTAGCCCTCCTGCATCAGGTAGGGCTCGTACACGTCTTCGATCGTCTCGGAGTCCTCGCTGAGCGCGGCCGCGAGCGTTTCGAGTCCGACCGGACCGCCGGAGAACTTGTCGATGATCGCGCTGAGGAGCATGCGGTCGACCGCGTCGAGACCCTTGTCGTCGACCTCGAGCGCGGCGAGCGCCTCGCGCGCGACCGCGAGCGTCACCCGGCCGTCGTGTCGGACCTGCGCGAAGTCACGCACGCGCTTCAGCCAACGGTTGGCGATACGTGGCGTGCCACGCGACCGGCGCGCGATCTCGTGCGCGGCAGCCCCTTCGATCTCGACGCCCAGGATGCGCGCCGAGCGGCGCACGACCTTCTCGAGCGCCTCTGCCTTGAACAGGTCGAGCTTGTACGTCGCGCCGAAGCGGTCGCGCAGCGGCGACGAGAGCCGGCCGATGCGCGTCGTCGCCCCGACGAGCGTGAAACGCGGCAGCGGCAGACGCAGCGTGCGCGCGCCGGGGCCCTTGCCGATCACGATGTCGAGCTGGTAGACGTCCATCGCCGGGTAGAGCACTTCCTCCACCAAGCGTGGCAGACGGTGCACCTCGTCGATGAACAGGACTTCGCCCGCCTGGAGGTTGGTGAGGATCGCCGCGAGGTCGCCGGCGCGCTCGATCGCCGGCCCGCTCGTGATGCGGATCGGCACGCCCAGCTCGTGCGCGATCACGTTGGCGAGTGACGTCTTCCCCACCCCTGGCGGTCCATGCAGGGCGACGTGGTCCAGCGGCTCGCCGCGACCCTTCGCGGCCTCGATGAGGATCCGCAGCTGGCCCTTGACCGTGTCCTGATTGATGTACTCGTCGTCCGAGAGGCGCTGCGGCCGTAGCGTCGCCTCGAGGGAACGCTCGCGGTCTTCGCGCACCGCCGGCGCGACGTCGCGGGGCTTGTTCTTCACGCCGTCGGCCGTCACGCGAGACCCCGTCGCACGGCGCCGGCGATCCGCTCGGTCGCGGTCTTGCGTGGGATGAATTCGGCCTCGCTCGCGCTCCGCGGCTTGAGCTCGACCTGGTCCTCCTTGAGCGTGCGCTTCGAGACGGTCGCCCGGAAGGGGATCCCGATGAGATCCGCATCGGCGAACTTCACGCCCGCGGTCTCCTCGCGGTCGTCGTAGAGCACCTCGACGCCCGCGTGCTCCAGGTCCGCGACGAGCGCGTCGGCCGCGGTGCGTACGGCTTCGTCGGTCGAAGGCAGCGCGATCACGTGGACCTGGTAAGGCGCAACCGCGATCGGCCAGATGATGCCCCGGTCGTCGTAGTGCGTCTCGATGATCGTCTGTACCGCGCGGCTGATGCCGATGCCGTAGCTGCCTCCGACGAACGGCTTCCGCGTGCCGTCCGCGGCAAGGTAGGTCGCATTCATCTTGTCGGAGTAGTACGTGCCGTACGCGAAGATATTCCCGACCTCTACGCCGCGCTTGATCGTAAGGACGCCCGACCCGCAGCGCGGGCAGACATCCCCCTCGCTGACATCGTGCACGTCGACGCGCTCGCCATCAAAGTCGCGCCCGAGGATGACGCGCTCGAGATGCGCGTCCTTCTTGTTCGCGCCGGCGACGTACGCGCGCCCGTCGACCGACGCGTCGACGAGGATGCGCGCACGCAGGCCGACCGGGCCGACGAAGCCCGCGACCCCGCCCACCTTCGCGAA
Organism: Candidatus Limnocylindria bacterium; assembly: GCA_036001645.1. Taxonomy (GTDB): domain Bacteria; phylum Chloroflexota; class Limnocylindria; order P2-11E; family P2-11E; genus CF-39. The sequence continues at coordinate 4,048 of DASYUC010000163.1, read as the reverse complement.
GTCGGCCTCGCTCGCGAACTTGATCTCCGGTACGTCGAGCAGCTTTCGCAGCTTCGCCTCGTTCACGTTCCGGTCGCCCGGCAGGACGACCGCGACGATCTCGTCCTTTCCCTTTATCAGGACGGTCTTGAGGAACGCGTTGGCCGCCCGCCCCAGACGTTCCTGGAGCTGCTCGATCGTCGTGACCCCTGGAGTGCTGATCTCGGCGGGCGGACCGGCCTCGGCGCGGCCGGCCGCGGGCATCGTGCGGGTCGCCTTCTCCATGTTCGCCTTGTAGTCGCAGTTCGAGCAGATCGCGATGCGGTCGTCGCCGGCCTCCGTCAGGACCTGGAACTCGTGAGCGATGTCGCCGCCCATGGCGCCGGTGTCCGACTCGACGCTGATCGCGTCGAGGCCCATTCGCTTGAAGATCCGCTCGTACGCGCCGTGCTGCGCCTTGTAGCTCTTCTCGAGCCCGGCCTGATCCGCATCGAACGAGTAGGCGTCCTTCATGACGAACTCGCGGACGCGCAGGAGCCCCGCGCGTGGCCGCGCCTCGTCGCGCCCTTTCGACTGGAAGTGGTAGACCATCGCAGGCAGCTGGCGGTACGACAGGATCTCCGCTGACGCGTGCGCGTGCACGGCCTCTTCGTGCGTGTAGCTCACCATGAATTCGCGACCGTTGTGGTCCTTCGTCCGGAACGTGATCGGCTCGAGGGCGTCCCATCGCCCGGTCGCCTTCCACAGGTCGCTTGGAGTGAGGACCGGCATCTCCATCTCCTGGCAGCCGATGCGGTCCATCTCTTCGCGGATGATCTGTTCGATCTTCTGCGCGACCCGGAAGCCCAGCGGCAGCCAGGTGTACAGGCCGGAGGCGAGCGGGCGTGCGATGGCGGCGCGCAGCATGAGCCGGTGACCGGGCGTCTGCGCGTCTGTAGGCGCCTCGCGCAAGGTGCGTCCGAAGAGCGTTGACTGTCTCATTGGGTCAACTCCGAGGGTCGTATTTGGCCGCGCGCGTCTGTCGCCGGCGCCTGAGAGACGCCGGCTAGCGCGGGATTCGGTACGTGGACCCTCGCGAACGCATCGAGCCGAATAGTACTGATGGCGCAGCGTAGCTGCTCCAGAAGCCGGAGCCGTGGGCGGAGGTCACCCGGCTCGCGCGGTTCAGATGTACTCGAGCAGCTCCCAGACGCGAGCCTGCACGCGGTCGGGCACCTTCATGCGCGGCGTCCAGCGGCGCGCGACGACGACATCCTGATCGCGCCAGCGTGCCTCGAGGGTCGCGAGCATCACCAGCGCCGGCGCGCGCTCGCGCTCGTACCACTGCTTGATCTCCGCACGCGCCTTCGCGAGGCGACGGTGAAAGCCCTCGACCCGAACGTGCAGGTCGTCGTCCGGGAAGCGCTGGCGAGCCATCTCGATACCGGCGACGAAGGCAACATCGAGCAGCTCGGCGTCGCGGAAGTCGTTGCCGTGGAATTCGTTGTGCCGTCGCGGCGGATCGAGCCCCTTGACCTCAGCGGCCGACGGTGCGCCGCGGAAGGTCACGCCGTCGAGCGGACCGGCGAAGCGGCAGTCGATGAACTCGGCGGTCTCGACGTGGACGTCCTCGAGGCGCGCATCGTCGAACGTGCACCGTTCGAAGCGCGACTGGCCGAGTCGCGCGCCTCGCATGTCGACGCCATCGAAGTTGCAGTTGCGGAACACACTGCGCGGCAGCGCGACGAACAGGGGCACCAGCCGGCGATCGAGCTTCACGCCGCGGAAGTCGCAGCGATCGAACAGGCAGCCGCCGAGCGAGAACGTGTCGAAGCGCGCGCGGCGGAAGTCGACACCGGTGATCGTCGCGCGATGCAGCGCGACGACGCGTTCGTCGTCGGGCTGCTTAGGTTCGCTGTCCGGCTGGGACACTGCGCCCGGGGGTGAGCTGCCCTTCGTGCGTCAGCTTCGGCGCCTTCGCCGAGTACGGCTCTTTGCCGTTCTCGACGAGGATCTTGTCGATCTCGGTGAGGAGCGCATCCATCAGCTGGTCCTCGGGATACACGCCGACGACCTTGCCCTTACGGAAGATCGCGCCTTTCCCGACGCCGCCGGCGATGCCGACGTCGGCGTCCTTCGCTTCGCCTGGTCCGTTGACCTCGCAGCCCATGACCGCGACCTTCATCGGCGTCGGCAGCGCGCGAAGCCGCTCCTCGGCGACCTTCGCGAGCGGAATGAGGTCGATGTCCGCGCGGCCGCACGACGGGCACGCGACGAGCGTGAGTCCCTGGTCGCGCAGGCCGAGCGATTTGAGGATGTCGAAACCGGCGGTCACTTCCATGACCGGATCCTCCGAGAGCGACACGCGGATCGTGTCGCCGATGCCCTCGTACAGAAGGACGCTCATGCCCGCGGTCGAGCGGATCGAGCCGGCGACGAGCGTGCCCGCCTCGGTGACGCCGAGGTGCAGCGGATACGGCACGGCCTTCGCGAGACGGCGATAGGCCGCGACCATCGTGGGAACGTCGAAGGCCTTCACGCTCACCACGATGTCGTCGAAGTCGAGGTCCTCGAGGATCTTGATCTCGGACAGGGCGAGGTCGACCATCCGCTGCGACTCGTCGCGGACGTCGCCGGGCTGGCGATCGCCGATCGAGCCGTGGTTCACGCCGATGCGGATGGGCGTGCCCTGCACCTTCGCGCGCTTCACGACCTCGCGCACGCCATCCTTGTTGTGGATGTTCCCAGGGTTGAGGCGCAGCTTGTGGACCTTCGCGTCGAGCGCCATGAGGGCGAGCTTGTAGTCGAAATGGATGTCCGCGACGACCGGGAGGATGCTGCGACGCACGATCTCCTTCAGCGCCTCCCCGGCGCGCTTGTCGGGGACCGCGACGCGCGCGATCTCGCAACCGACCTCCTGGAGCCGCTCGATCTGGCGGATCGTGGCGTCGACGTCGTGCGTCAGCGTCGTGCACATCGACTGCACCGAGACCGGCGCGCCGTCGCCGACCGCCGTCCCGCCGACCCAGACGCGCTTTGACTTCCGCCTCGGGCGCGGTCCGACGCGGTCTTCCGGCAGGTTCAGGTCGACGCTCATCGACGTGCTCACGACATCAAGTGTAGTTGTGCACATGTGAGACACGACCGAGGCACGGGGTACGCACGACCTCGCGCGTGCCAACTCCGTACGTTCACGGTAACCACCCGCCACGGAGCGGCACTAGCGAGCTTTCGCGCTGCCCCTCACTGTTGGGCGCGTGCGGCGAGCGAAACCGGGCGAAACGATCGTGTGGCGATCCGTCGACATCGAGAAGCGCGTGGTCCAAGCCGCGATCCCTTGGATCGTCGTAAGACACGACGAGCTGAGCATCGTTCTCCACATGCCGCCGGGTGCGGCGTGGAAGGTACGGACCGGGCGCCATGGCGGACCGCGGGACCGCATGTTGCTCGAATGGGACGGTGGCTACCACGATCGGATCTGGAAGGACGCCAGCGTTCTGATGTTCCATCGCTTCGATGACGCGCACTCGATCTGGCTGAACCGCAACGCAGCGACCCTCGAATTCGGTTGGTGGTACGTGAACCTCGAGGAGCCGTGGCGCGAGACCGCGATCGGGTTCGATTCGCGCGACGAGATCCTCGATCGCTGGGCCGGGCCGGACGGCGTGTGGCACTGGAAGGATGAGGACGAGCTCGAGTGGGCCATCGCGGAGGGCTGGGTCACTCCAGAGCGGGAAGCGCAGCTGCGCGAAGAGGGCGAGCGCGCTGTCGAACGCTTCACACGACGCGACCCTCCGCTCGACGAGCCATGGATCGACTTTCGACCCGACCCGGGCTGGTCCACTCCCGTTCTTCCAAACAACTGGCGCGAGTTCGAGCCGCGCTAGGCGCTCGCGCCGGTGTAGCTCCGAAGGCCCCAACGCCACAGCGCACTCGCGAGGCCAACAGCGAGCACGGTGCCGGCCCCGAGCGCCGCGACGGCGATCCAGTCCATGCGTCCGGCGATCGCGTTCGCGGGCGCGGTGACGGCGATGCCGATCGGGACGATCGTGCTCAGCGATACGCGGAGCCACAGCGGATACACGTCGAC
>DASYUC010000162.1:0-19147 GCA_036001645.1 Candidatus Limnocylindria bacterium | reverse complement strand
GCGACGTGCTCGGAGGTCGCGCGCTCGGGGCGCCGGTACTCGGCATACAGATAGAGCACATCATTCGGATAGGGCCGAGGGTCGAGTGCGCCGAACACCGTGCCCGTCGGGTGCTTGGTACCGAAGTCCTGACCGGCGTAGCGCTTCCAGGTGATCGGGATAGAGAACGGCTTCACGACGTGGCGCGCCTCATCGAAGACGTCGAAGATCAGCCCCTCCGGACGCTCGAAGAGGCCCAGGCCGAACATTCGGAATTTCCAGCGCGCCATCGTCGCGCGCATCCGCTCGAACTCCATGCGCGGATACATCGGGTTGGCGATCGACGGGAAGCCGATGACGCGCAGGATCCCCTTCATCGAACCAGCGAGGAACGGGACGACGACGTGCTGGTAGAGCCAGCCCAGGTTGTATGGGGTCGTCGTGCCGAGGAAGCGGCCCTCGTAGAAGGCCAGGCGGCGGCGGATCGTTTCCCATACCTCGAGCGAGACCGACATCTGCCCGATCTCATCACCGTGCGCGGCGCGGACGTGGAGACCCTCCAGCGACTCAGGGTTGTCGCAGGAACCGAAATACACTTTGCCCCCGTTGCGGAGCTCGTAGACCAGCTCGCCGCGCTTGAAGACGCCGAGCTTCAGCGCGTGGAAAAGCCGGATGTACGCGGGCAACGTCGCACGCTTGAGCACCTTGTAGGACGGGGCGAAGACGAGATAGTTCTGTGTCTCGACCGGCTCGTGCTGGTACTTGGAGATCTCGCGGTACATCCAGCGCGGCGCGAAGATCGTCTTGCCGCCGCCAGTGCCGGCGATCATGAAGATGAACCGCTCGACCGCCAGTAGCGTGACGATCTGGCCGGTGTGCAGCGCTAACCGGAGGATGTTCTGCGGCGTGAGCTCCGCTTCGCGCTCGGCCTCGCGGATCACTTCCTCGTCGCGGTCGGTCCACTCCCTACCAACCTGCTCACCGTCGGCGAGCTGCGTGATGTAGTCCGACCATGCGGGGGCGAGCGGCGCGATGTCTGTCGTTGTCACCGACGCACCTGGACCCCGACCTCGGCCTCGCGCTTGATGACCTCAAGATCGCGCTCGAAATCATCGAGTTTCTTGCCCTCGAACGCCTCCACGAACTTCGGCAGGCCCTTCTCTGGCGGGGGCACCTCACGCAGTGACACGAGTGCGCGGGCCGTCGTTGCGACCATCGTGCCCAGACGTGAGTAGATTTCGATCGCGCCGGCGCGCAGCGCGCGCCGCATCACGACCGCGCCCTCGGCGAGCTGATAGCGCAGCGCCTCTTCGGGATCCCGCCGCCAGCGGTCGAGCAGGTGCTGCTCATTCTCGGCGAACGGTTGGATGAATGTCTCGACATTCATCCCGCCCTTCGAATAGAGGCCGTGCGTCGTCCGCGGATGCGCGGCTGCGCGCGGCGAGGCGCCCCCGTGGTTGCGGCAGCGCGTGCGACCTTTCATGCGCTCGTCGGTGCAGAACCGTCCGGCGTCCTTACCGCGCAGCCTGGCGCCGCAGCGACCCGGATCAGGTCGCGCGGACCCATTGCGCTTCATGGGTGCACCGCCGAGCGCGAGGCCGAGGGAAGAAGGCCGCCTTGAAGCCTCGGCCCCGCGTCAGCGGTCAGTGGGGAGTTGGGGAATACGGGATGAGGAAGTGCCTCATGCACGAGGTTCTCCGCGCGAGAGGTCGCGATGTGCGGGCAGGATCGGTCGGTGCGGCACGGGAAGCCGCAGTGCCGACGATCGATTGCGATGGCATCGGCGCTGATGCGTGTCGGTCCAGCACCGATGTTCCGCGCCCACCACGCCGACGGCGCGTGTCGCTGAGCAGCGCGTCCGACTGCCTTCGCCACCTCAGCGCGCATCGTGAGCGCGCGAGCGGCCGCTGTGTGCCTGAGACGGTCCTCGATGTAAACATGTTGTTTACGTTCCTGGCTACTGCTCCACGAGGCCCTGGTAGCGGAGGAACTGGACATTCGTGCCGAGCTTCCGGAGAGCGCGCGCGCCGATGACGCGCGCCGTGCTGGCGGTGATCCGAAGCTCGTATGAGATCGTCTTGTAGGACTTGCCGACGCGGAGTCGCTCGATCACCTCGCGCTCGCGCTTAGAGAGTTTCGTCCTTGTCAGTCCGTCATGCCCCCTCCACTCCCCTCAGTATCCGTTCGCGCAGCCCCGCGAACGATTTGCAACCCCGGCACATGGGAGCGCCGATCGGCGTTAGCACCGCGTTGCGGTACTCCTCAATGATCGGCCCATACACAATGAGCTCGCAGACCGTGAGCCACGGCTCCGCGACCTGGCGATCGTTGCTCAACAGATGCCACTTGCTATCGCGCGTTCCGGGCGCGCCCGCCTCGAGCTTCGTCTGATCCCGCCGTGGACCGAAGCGCGCCCAGACGCGTGTCGGCGTCGGCGGCGTGTGCGGGCAGCGGTCGCGGAAGGCATCGTGTTCCTCGCACCACTCGGCCGCATACATCTCGCCGCGCTCGTCGTCCGTCGCCGCACGCGCGAAGACGCGGTATAAGACCGGCGGCGCGAGCTCGGGCTCACGGCCACGGATGCGGTCGGCGTAGCGACGTAGCGGACTGCGGCGATCGGGCTCGTAGAAACGGAAGAACGGACCGCTGATCTCGTCGATGAGAACCGCGCCCTTGTGCGGACCGCGCACGATCACGATCCTCATGCCTGCTGCTCCGCGAGACGCGCGAAGTGCTCCGTGTTCAGCTTCCCGAACGCGGCCCAGCCCACGGCGATCGCGTCGCACTCGTCTTCGCTCAAACCCGTGAGGCCGGTCATGACCTGGACCGCGTGGGCGATGTCGTCCTTCGACGCGGCGCGGTGCATTGACGCGCGTGCGGCCGCCTTCGTCGATGACGGGTTGATGTCGATGTACCGCGCGCGCGGGTAGAGCTCATGCACGACGCGGTGCAGATAGCCGACAGTCTTCGACATGACCTTCACGGCCTGGACGTTGCGGTGGAGCACGACGTCCTCGATCGCCACGATGTCGGGGATCCACGCGCGCGTGCGCGACGCGATGAGGAGTTGCTCCGCGATGTACTGCATGCGCTCGACCCAGGGCAGACCGTCGCGGCGGAAGAGATCCGTGGAGCTCGGCTTCACGTCGCTCGCTTCGGTGAAGTACGCGGCCGCGCAGGCGTGCGAGCCCTGGTCAATGGCGAGGAGGCGATATCTCATCGGCCCATCGCCAGGTAGAACATCACCATGAGCGCGACAAGCAGCGACAGCCCCCCGCCGATGAGGAAAGGACCACTCGTGTACCAGGGCGTCGGGTCAGGCTCGGTGCGGATGGGTTCGGGAATACCAGGATGTCCGCTCACAGGCAGCCTCGCGCGCGGAGAACACGCCGGACCCGCTCGATGTAGAGCGGAATGGGGCGAACGTGTGACTCGGGCACGGATGAGGCGGGCAGTGGGGGCCGCCCGGTCGATTTCGCTAGAGATCCTGCCCGTGAAGGTCGCGCGATGGGTGTGTGTTTAAGAGTCCCCTGCTCTACCGCTGAGCTACTGGCCCGAGAGAAAGCATAGACAGGCGTTGACGAAGATGCGACCCGCGACTTCTCCACAAGTGTGGACGAACGGGTGACTCGTCGCGGGTGACTCACCCTTACACCGCCTTCCGATAGAAGCGTCCGAATGCGTCCGGTACCTTCGCGATCTCCTCGGGCGTGATGTCACCGAGGTAGTGCTCAGTGTGCGCGATGTCGGTGTGACCGGCGAGCTTCGCGATCGTCGCGATATCCACGCCGGCGCGGCGCCAGTTGGTGAGCGCGGTGTTGCGAGCGCGGTGGATCTTGAAGTCGATGTCGGCAGGCAACCGACGACGAATGCGCGAGAAGATCTGCGAGAAGCCGTCGTACGTGAACGCGTCGCCGTGACGGTTGAGGAACAGTGCGCCCCCGGCGGACTTCGCGGGTCGCCAGTCCTTCACGTACTCATCGAGCAGCGCGACGACCGAGCGCGATATCGGGACGCACCGGACGCCCGCCTCGGTCTTTGAGTCACGTACCCAGAGCAGTTCGCGCTTGAGGTCGACGTCGTCCGGCCAGCGGAGCTGTCGGATCTCGTCCTTTCGGAGTCCGCATGCGAGGGCGACGGCGACGATGGTGACATCGCGCTCGGAGTGCTGCGAGGCGCGGGCCGCCTCAAGGATGATCGGCACGCTCGTATCCGCGAAGGGCTGGCGTCGGCGCTTCGGCTGCTTCGGAACGACCACCTGCTCGAGCGGGTTGTCGTCCAGGATGTGCGCACCGACAAACCACGCGGCTAGGAGCTTCGCGGCGCGGGCGTCGTGGTGCGCGAGCGTGAGACGTCCGGCCGAGATCTTGTCCGCGATGTACGCGTTGACGAGCTCCGCCGTGAGGTCGGAGATCGTCGGGCAACGCTGAGCGATGCGTGCGAGCGCCTTCGAGTAGCCGCGCTTCGTTGACGGCTCGAGATCGTGCCGAGAGCGCAGGAAGCTCTCGATCGCCTCGGTGAACGGCGCATCAGGCGCGCGCATCGATGCCTCTTCGGTTGGAAAGGTGCTGTGCACCCGCTACTCCCCTACGCGGGCGGCCCCCGAGCGCGGAGTATGCGCGACTGCGGATGTGCATCTTTACCAGCGGCTTTCCCTGGGGATCTCGACGACGACACCGCACTGCGACCATCCGGCATTGGTCGAAGTCGATGCACGTCGGACCTTTACCACGACTTGAGCGAGGATCGATGCGGGTCGGTTTCGGAAAAGAGCCTCGCCAGTTCACGTCACCACGAGGCGTTAATAGATGAAGTGCGAATGCAACTCGATCCTGCGCGCACGACTTTCGCGCGGATCGGCCTCTACGCGTCGTTTCTCCGCAAAGCCTCTTCACAATGAAGGGGTCACGCGCGCGACTGCGTGGGGGCTGCACCTTAACAACAGAAGAGGAGTCAGAGATGACGAGGACTGCTGCGCTCACGCGCAGCACGCGACACATGGTCATCGCGCGATCGCTGTTCCGCCGCCTGGTAGCGAGGGAGCAGGACTGGCGCCAGTGCTTCGCCAACCCGGACCAGTTCGCTACGAAGGACGAGGCGCTCGCCGTGATCGACGCGATGCCGGCATCCGTCGAGTGGATGCCACCCTGCGACGACGTCGACGATACCGGCCGGTGCCAAGGGCACCCGAGCGAGGACGCCTGATGTACCGCTGGGAGATCTCTTACAGCGGACGCGCGCTGCGCCCGCACCGCACGATCACCGGGACGTTCAACGTGAAGGCCGCCGCGATCCACACCGCGGCTCAGCGCGGGGCCAGCCGGATCAGCGAGAAGGATGGCACGGTGATCGTCGCCCTCAACATCCGGGTCACGCGCCTCGCGCGCGAGCTCGGAGCGCATCCCATCAGGAGCGATAGCGATCCGTCGACGCGGCCGCTGAGCGAGCTCCTGCGCTTCTAAGTAACGAGGCCCGGCGGAGTGGATTGCAGCCCCCTCCCGCCGGGCCTTTGCATTCTGCCTCACGACACGACCTCGAGCGCACGCTCACATCGCCAGCACAGATCGAGGCGCTTGCGCTCGCTGCGGTACCACTGGCCGGCGCGGATGTACGTGATGGCTAGTAGTCCTCGCGATCGTCGGCTTCGGTCCCGAACCGCACATCGGCCTCGGGCATCTCGTCTGCATAGCCGCGCGAGTAACCGTGAGCGAGATCAGCATCCAGCTGGTTGCGATCCTCGACGTCGTCATTGGTTGTCTCGAGCGCGGCCCGCATGTCGACCGCGATCAGATGCTTCGCGTTCGCCGGCGCGGTCAGGTCGGGACAGATCTCGTCATCGCCGGGCTCGAGCTCATCGCAGCGCAAGCACTTGAGCGGCTGCCCCGATGAGCGCAGCGCCGCGAGCCGCGCGTCGTCCTGGTCCTCGAGCACGTCGTGAGCCTCCATCTCCTCCCAGACGTCGCTGGTGAACTTGCAGCCGACCGTGCTGCATGAGAACGCGGGCGTCGTGGCGTCATATCCGTCCCGGTTTGCGCTCATTTCCTGTGCCTTTCCGCCCTCTCTGGGGCTTGCCGTACGGCAAGGTTATTGGTACACTTGCCGTACGTCAAGAGGGAGAGGTACGATGGACAAGGAAGTTCGCGAACTGGTACAGGAGGCGGGTCGGCAAGGATGGCGATGCGAGTTACGCAAGGGCGGGCACTGGCTCTGCTTCGCGCCCGACGGCGTGGGGCGGGTGTCCATCGCGAGCACGCCGAGCGACCACCGCTGGCGCGCGAACACCATCGCGAAGATGCGGCGTCATGGGTTCCGCTGGCCGCCGCCGAAGGAGTGAGCGCGTGAAGCGCAGCTACACCGTCGAGCTCAGGTCGGCGCCGATCCCGGACGGGGTCGGTGACGACCTCGTCGCGCGCTTCGGTGACGCCGTCCTCAGCGACCGCCGCCTGGCGGGCCCGGTCGCCGGCGCGGACTCCGCTCTGCAGTCGCTCGAGGTCCGCACGTCCGTCGACGCGACCAGCCTGGCGAGTGCGATCACGGTCGCCGAGGCCGCCTTCGTCCGGGCGATCCGCAGAGCTCGCGTCACCGCGGAGCTCGCGCTTATCACGGCCTGGGCCGATGTCGATGGCGTCGATGAGCCCGACAAGCTGGTGAACGCCGGCGAGGTCGCGGAGCGTCTGAGCATCTCGCGCGAACGCGTGCGCCAGCTCGTCAGCGAGAGGCCTTCGCGCTTCCCCCGACCGTTGATCGAAACGGAGCGCGATCGCTTCTGGCGCCTGGGCGACATCGTGACCTGGGCGCGCCTCCACGAGCGCAAGGTCGGACGGCCGAAGAAGAGGACGGCCTAGCACGCGACCGGATCTCAAGCCACTACCGCCGGGATGTGCGGACACCAGCAGTCCGCGATCTCCTGGCCGCAGCCGTTGCATTTGAGTGGACCCATGAATGCGTTCGGCGAGAACTTTCGTAGGTAGGACGCGCGCCCACACGACGGGCAGGTGACGTCGGTGAGGTGCCCGTGGTCGCGCTCGCACCAGGTCATGCGCGCATCCGATCGACCACTTCCTCGAGCTCCTCGAGCGCGTGCCGTTCTGTTGGTGACAGCGTCGCGCGCTCGATGCAGGCGGTGCCATCGATGCAGATGAGGACGACGATCTGCTGACCGCGGAAGTCGCGCGTGTAGAGCTCGCGGAGTTGCTCGCGGTCGCGGAGGGCACCGCACAGAACGCATCTCATGCGCCCGCCTCCTCCGCGAGCGCCCGGTCGATGATCGTGACGAGGAACGGGTGATGCGCGTGAAAGGCCCAGGTGCGTGAGAGGCGCAGCGCGGTGCGTAGGTGGTCGTTCTGGGCGCGGAGCTCGCGATGATCCTGCGCCGTGACGACGACGGCGACGAACACACCTGCGATGAAGCCGACGAGTCCGACGAGGATATCGACGATCACGGGCGGCCCTCGGCCGCTGGCTGGCTATCCGCCTGGAAATTCGGAGGCGAAGTAGTCGCGTGGGAGTCTCGATGCGGAACGAGGTCGGTCGCAGGAATTGAGGCCGGGGTGGGTCTCTCGTCGGGGATCTCCGGCTCGTCCGCGATCAGCGCCGCCTTCGGCGTCAGGTAGGCCTCGCATCTGCGTCCGCGAGCTGCGCACGCGGCGCAGTCACCCTCGTAGGCCTGCACGGTGGCCCGTACCTGGGAGGCGTGGACGAACCACGGATCGCGCTCGCCGGTCTCGTTCACGCAACCATCGCGTGCGCAGTCCGCGCGCCTCGGTCCCACGTTCTCGGAGCGTCGCCTCCCAGTCGTGCCGAGCACCTCGCGCATGCGTACACGGCGTGTCACTTGGACGTCCTCCTCGCTGCGTCCGCTGTTGCACGTCTCGCTGCACCGCTGATGTTCCGCATCCCGCGTCCCTTGCGATCGTTAGATCGCTCGGGTTCGTCGGGTATCTCTGGTTCGTCTGGGGCTTGGTACGAAGAGCTATCGCTCTTAGGTACGGGGTTACGGGGGTACGGGGTACGGGGTTCAACAGACCGTTCAACGGTGTGTTCAACAGACCGTTGAACAGACCGCTCAGCAGACCGTTCAACACTGTGTTGACCGTTCTGTTCAACACTCTGTTCACGGCGGACCTCTCCACTGCGCCTGCCGGCGCGTACGTTCTTGTCCCGCTCGGCGCGGATTACCCATGCCGCGCGCTGGTAGAGGAAGTAGTCATGGATCACATAGCCGCCCGAGGGGATCGGGTCGCCGTTCTTGTCCTCACGCTGCGCGATGCACGACTTGCACGGTGAGCTCGCCCGATGCCAAAGCCTCGCCTCGAGCAGATCCTCAATCGTCTTCTGCGCGTTGCGCAGCACGAGCAGCTTGAGCGGCCGTGACGTCGGGATGTGTCCATCGGTGAGCTTGTCGTTCGACCAGGACAACGCGAGCACCCAAAGACGGAAGGCCGCATCACTGACGCTTCCGAGCTTGTCGTTATCGTGGAGCTTGTCGTCCACCTTCACCCAGGCGCACATCAGCGGCGCCTTGCCTTCTCGGGTGGGCGGTCGCACGCATCGATCTGCACACCGCCTGATCGCATGCGCGTGCCATCGACCGCGACGTCCTGATCCGCGCGCTCGTGATACAGATGCCCGTCCACCTTCCACGCCACGAGGCCGTGGCCGCACTTCTCGTCGAGGCGCTGCGTCGTGGTCATCGCTTGAGGAACTCCACGGCCTCATCCAGCGACACCGTGACGAGGTCGGCCATCTTCCACATGAGCTCGGCCTCGCTCTCGGTGTCGAGTAGCACGACCGATGGCTTGCGACTACCGATCGCGTAGCCCATCTCGAGGTGCGCCGAGCGCCCGCACGGCATGACGAGCAGGCACGCCCATGAGTCCAGCAGTGCCGAGTACTCGTGGTGGAAGCCATAGACGGCGATTGGGTGCTTGAGCATCTCGACCACCTGCTCGCCCTTTGCCTTCTGCCAGTCGTTCGCGCCCTGACCATCCGCAGCGATGTCCTTCCATACGTCGGTCCATGCGAAGCCGCCGATGCCCGGCCGTGGCTGCTTGAAGTCGTAGTGCGGGATGTCCTCAGCGCGCAGGCGCTCGATCACGCCCTCGTACCGCGGGTTACGCCAAGACGAGGCGACGTAGACGCGCGTCATCGCTTCGCCTCCCGCGCCTTCTCTGCAGCGAAGACGTGGCACCGACCGCAGCGCGGCTTTCCGTCGAGGGACCTGTAGACGAAGCGGATCTCACGCGCGCAGTCGGTGCACGTCAGGGCGTCGGTCATGCGCGCACGTCCTGTTTCTCGACCTCAAGTGAGGGGGCAAAATCGGAACCGGGGAACTCCCGCACGCGCAGGTCCTCGGGCCACTCCGCCATGTCGCGGCCGTGCGACTCGCGGAGCTCGAGCGGCCACTTCACCTCGGACGGCCACACCGGGAACGACCCGAGCTGCTTGATGAATGGCGCGACGCCGGCGGCCCTGCACTGCTCGACCAGCGATCGCACCCATGCGAGATCCATCGGACGAGCTCGAGGACCGCTCTCGCCGCCGACGATCACCCAATCGATCGCATGCAGCGTTCCTCCATCGGCGGCGGCAATCCACATGTATGTGCTGATGTCCACTGGCCCCAGTAGCGGCTCGCACGAGAGGAAGCGCACCGCCGCGCGCGTCGCGAGCAGATGCGGGATCCGCTCGTCGGCCGACGCCTGGTCTTCGACGCTCGTGCCGAGCCAGATGTTGGGCGGCGGCTCCGCTAGACCCATGACCGTGAGATGCGCCCAATCACCAACCTCGGCCCGCTCAGCCGGCGTCGTGAGCGCCGCGACGTGGTCAAGCTCCTCCTTCGTTGGCGAAGGCATTACGCGCTCGCAGTAGGCACGCATCCGCTCGGGCCGCTTGGTGAGGATGAGGAACGTGTGCCGACGGTTGAGCGCCACGCGCAGAAACAGTCGATCGAGGTACTCATCTGGCACGTCCTCATGGAACAGGTCCGACATCGAGTCGACGAAATACCGCTCGGGCTTTTTGTGGCGCAAAGGGTCATCGAGGCGCTCTGGGAGCAGTTGCACGCGCGAGAATGGACGGTCGTACTGCTTCGGCCAGGGCATCTTCACGCCCATTCGGCGAGCTGCCATCGCACGCGACTCGACACGCTGGTCCACCTCGAGGACGCCGAGAAAGTCGTTCGCGGCGTGGAGGTTCGACGCGTACCGCTTGTCGTGCAGCGCGAAGGCGTAGCAGTTGTCGCAACCCGTCGAGACGCGCGTGCATCCGGTGGTCGGGTTCCAGACCGCCGTCGCCCACTCGATGCTCGTCTTACCTGTCACCGTGTCACTCCTCAATCGCGCGTCCAGTGCGGCGCCGCCTTCCTCTGAGGGCTGCGCGCCGCGGTCCCGCCTACCCCTCGCTCGCCGGACGTGGCCGGATGTTGAGATCGAGCTGCAGCTGCTCCGCGATGCGCTTCACGTCCGGTGATCGCAGGCCGAAGAACTCAACCTCGTTGATGAACCCCTCGAAGTCGTGGGGCTCGGTGCGCCGGCGGTTCGCCGTATCCATGCCGAGATGCCGCAGCCCGTGGTATGCGATGCGCGTCTTGTCCTCGTCGGTGGCGCGGTCCCAGCGCGGGCGTGCGACCTCGACCAGCCACTCGTATTTGAGCGCGGGCTTGTACTGGAACTTGCGGGGGTAGCGGCCGGCCCGCACCGTCCCGTCCATGCAGCCGGTGATGCGCTCGGCGCTCGAGAAGAGGAACAGGATCTTCTCGGACTGCAGGCGCCGCAGCCGCCAATTGTCGGCACCCATGATCTTGTCGGCGCGGACCTCGACCTCCAGAGCCTCTGAGTACGTCGTCGAGACGCGCACCTTCTTCGCGCGCTGCTTGTGCCGCTGCCCTGGTCGCAGCGGCCGCTTGTCCTTCTTGTTGAGCTGGTGGAGCGTCCCACCCTTCGCGGCGTCCGCGACCTTCTTGACCGTTCGCCCGACGTGGGGCGGTGCCTTCCCTACTGCCATGTACCTGTTCCTTTCATCGAGTCTTTGCGGCTGCGACCTTGATGTCTTTGGGGTCGTACTTCTTAGGACTTGCCTTCGTTTGGCGAATGCCGCCGAGCTTCCGATCGCGTTTCAGTCCGGCGTTGTAGACATCGCGCAGCGCCTCGGCGACCATCACCGGTGAGGAGTTCGCGCGCATCCTCTCCATCGCGAGCTCTTGCGCCTTCCTGATGAAGATCGCCGGCGAATTCTTCTCCAACACGACCCGCGCACGATCGGGGTCGTATTGCGGCTGCTCTCTGAAACTGTGTAGGAAGATCGCGAGTCCTTCGAGACTGATGCCTTGCCGAGCAACCGAGTGCCGATCGCTGACGGCCGTCGCCCAATGACGAGCGGTCGTGTCAAGGGTCAGGTTTAGGAGTCGCTCGCCACCAAGTCGGAAGATGCGTCGGATGGCTCCGATGGCGCCGATATGGTTGGGACCAGCCGTAGGTGCCAGACGGAACCCGTGCTTCTGGATGATCCGGATGATCGCGATCACGTCGGCGTGGGCTGCCGTCTTTCCTGCCTTGAACAAGTCCCATGCGTTGAGCGACTTGCGATCGAGTTGCAGGAGGATGTAGAGATCTGCTTCTTCTTGTTTGGTCATGCCTTCGAGGACAATCGCCATCCATGCGTCGATGCCAAGTTCTCTCATCGCGGCGATGCGGTGCTGACCATCGACGCACCACAGTCGACCACCGCGCGCACTCAACATGAGCGAGGCGCATCTTCGGCCATCCCACTCGCGAACCATCTTGTGAACACGCGAGCTCTCCAAGTCGCGCTGGTAATCCGTGTCGAAACCGATGTCTGCGAGCGGTACAATCCGCGGCTTGGGCATGGGTGACTGCTGCGCGAGAGCGACGGCGCTCATTCCATTTCCTCCTCAATTGCGGCTGCGATGCTCGCGAGATATCCGCCCACGTCGCGAAGACGGCGGGCGAACGCTGGCCTGCTCCTCACCTTGATTGCGGCTGCGGCCTCGGTCGCATTAAGGGAGCGACGAACTGACGCAAGTCCGTCGACATGCCCGAACAACCTCTCGATCGCTTCGGAAATTGGCGCTTGGGCTTCGACTCGCCCGAGTTCGCGTCGCACAGCGAGTCGGACTACTTCGTGCTTGCGCCCACGCATCCCAGCTGGACGTTCATCGCGCGCCTTCAATGCCTCCTCCAAGACGCGGCCCATAGCCTCCGGCCTGACTCGCATCAGAGGAGCTAGGGCCGCAGCGACTGGTTGGCTAATGTCCGTACGTACTGGAACAAGCCGCTTGGCGACCTGGGCCGAGTCGATCAGGTCGTAAGCTCGCTTATGCCCCCATCCCCAACGTGCTCGGCAATATGCGTCGAAGGTCTTGTGTGTTTGGTGGTACAGGCGGGAGTCGCGGATTTCCAACAACGCACCACCGACGGCGACGAACGTGTTTAATCCGCGCTCAATGACTCGCTCCAGTTGGGCGAGGCGATCAGGTCGTCCGGCTAGCTGTGTTGCCATGTAACTCCTTTACGGGAAGGGCAGCGCGAGATCGGAGATCCGCACCACCCACCCTTCGCTCGCGTTGTCATCGCCGCCGCGCGACCGCTTGCCGCGGTCACGGCAGATGGCCTCGAGGATGTCGGTGCGCACGAGTTGCATCTGCCGTCCCTGCGCGTAGACCAGACACCACCACTCGGCCTCCGTCGTCGACAGGCCCGACTGCCGCCCGCGGTAACTCGTCTCGATGAACAGGGCGACGCGCGCGTCGGGCTGGTACTTCACCTCGAGATGGGATCTGCCGAGCAGCGTGCGGAGAACCTCGTCCTCGATCTGCTCACCGACCGACAGGTCGATGTCGAAGCCGCGCGCACCGGCCACCCTCATCGGCCCTGTTCCCGGTCGTAAACCAGACGCGAGACGCGCTCGGCGGTGTATTCGGTCAGCGGCGTGTACAGCTGGGGCCACGGATCGCGTTCGTTCAGCAACTGCTCCCATGAGGGCTCGCGCTCACGCTCGAGCTCCAAGAGGGAATGGCGCCGACCCGCCCGCACGGCCCCGCCGTCAACGCTTCCAGACGTTCGACCAGCGGTCGTTGAAGACGGCGGGGCCGTGCGAACGAGCGTGTCGGTCATGCGACACCGGCGAAGAGGAAGTCTCGAGCCCGTGCGGATCCGCGCTCGTACTCGATGAGCCCGCGGCCACGGAGGCGTCCGAGGTCCTCACCGAACGAGCCGCCGCGCGGATGGATGCCCATCGACTCGGCGATGGCCTCGCGCGTGATCGCGTCCGGGTGGACGCTCACGATGATGTCGAAGATGCGCTGCTGCCGCGGCGTCAGCCCGCTACGCGCGCTGGCGATCGCCTGTTCCTGCGACATCACGCTCGCGTTCGCGAAGCCACGGTCCGTGACCGTGACGGCGCCACGGTCCATGCGGATGTGGCCCTCGTTCACGAGCGCCTTGAGTTCCTCGCCGACGCTGCCGCCGCGTGGATGGACACCGATCCAGGCGGCAACGGTTTCACGTGTGACCTCAACATCGAGCGTCGTGAGCGTGGCGGCGGCGTCGAGGAAGCGCTGCTGTCGCGCGCTTATGCCATCGGTGACGCGCGGCTCCCCCGACCGCGGACGGACACTGACGCTTTCGGCTTTCGCCGATGGCACACCCGCACTCCGCACGGGCACCTGGACGGTGGATCGGGGAGCGGCCGCGCGCACCTGGTCGCCATCGACGGTGTCTCGAGCAGGCGATGAGGCCAGCGCCGTCGAGGGCGCCCCGTTGGGCGCGGATTGGATGCGGTTCAGTTCATAGAGCACGGGCTGCACTGCGGAGGCGATGTCCGTTGCCGCGGTCGCGAGCACCTTCGATGCGTCGTAGACCTTCGTGCTCGATGCGAGTAACGCGGTCGACGCCCTCATCAGACCCTTGAGTGCACCGTTTTTGAGGACCGCGATCTCGACGCGTTGCTGCACCATCTTTGGTGCTGCAGCAGCACCGGCCGCGCGTTCCTTCTTGAGCGCCGCGATCTCCGCGCGCAGCGCCTTCGGATCGTCGGCCTTCTGGCGCTGGATCGCGGCAGCCATACGCGAGCGCAGCGACTCGAGGTCGGGCTTCGCGAGCTTCTTCGGCTCGACGCGGCGGTGCCCGACCTTCGGCGTGGCGCTCGAGTCGAATGTCTCGCGCTGGCGCACGCCGTACGTGCCGAACACCTTGAGATCCGGATGGCCGCTCGCGAAGATGGCGGTCCCGGTGGGCAGGCCCGAGAGCGAGCCCATCACGTCGAGCATCTGGGCCCTAGTCGTGTTCGCCTCGAGCCAGCCCTTGACACGGTCCTGGTCGAGCGGACCCGGCGTGCGGAAGGCGACCATCATGTCGCAGAGCTCGCTGACCTCTTTGTTCAGACCGGATCCGCGCTGCGTGAAGAGCACCGGACCGATGCCGTGCTTCCGGCCGAGCTTTACCAGGTCCTCAATCGCACCGAGACACTTCGCCGCGTCGGGGTCGATCGG
Organism: Candidatus Limnocylindria bacterium; assembly: GCA_036001645.1. Classification (GTDB taxonomy): domain Bacteria; phylum Chloroflexota; class Limnocylindria; order P2-11E; family P2-11E; genus CF-39. The sequence continues at coordinate 4,659 of DASYUC010000162.1, read as the reverse complement.
CTTCTGCGGCGCGTATCGCTGCGCTTCGTCGAGCAGCAGGAGCAACGGATCGCGGTTGCGGTCGTACAGCGTGTCGAAGAACTGCGCGAGGAACCGGACCTGCTTGCCCTTCGAGAAATACTCGAGATCGAGGATCGCCGGCTGCGCGAGGTTCGCGATCGTCTCACCAATGAACGCACCGGCGCCCTCCTCGAGCGGCACGTCCTGGTGATCGCCGCCGAAGACGATGACCGGGATCCCGTCACCCTTGCCGTCCGCCGTGGACTTGAGCCCATACCAGTCGCCCTTGAGGTCGATGGCGCAGAACCGCTGCTTGGCCTTCGTGACCTCCTCGGCGATGACTGACCCGAGGGTCGTCTTCCCCGATCCGCGCGCGCCGTACACGACCGTCGCGAGCGTCATCCAGTCGAGGGGTAGGGCGAGGTCGGGCGAGACGTGGAGTTTGCTCATGCCACCACCATCGGCATCGCGACCCCGTGCTTCTTCGCGAACGCCTCAGCGTGCTTGCGGCAGACCGCGCGGCGTGCATCGCTCACGCGACCGCCTCGGCCGGTGACGTACGCATAGCAGATGTAGAACTCGCGGCGCTCATGGCAGACGCCCGGCTTCACGCTTCCGCCGCCGCAGCGGCAGTGCGGCCAGTGGTGGCGGTGGTAGACATACGTCCCGACTCGCTCCTCGTCAGGGCCAGCGAGATAAGCGTCATCCTGAGCTCGCGTCGTGGCGTCGAGCGGTAGAACGGCGTGGCCCCATGACCGACTCATGCGGCCACCACCGTCGAGCCATCATCACCGGCCACGACGTCGATGCGCTGCCCACCGAGCGCATCGATGAGATCGGCGGCATGCGATGCGACGACGACCGTGAGCCCGAAGGTCTCGTGGATCCAGCGCGCCGTCGCCGCGAACGCCGCGCGGCCAGGTTCATCGAGACCCTCGGGCTCATCCGCAAAGAGGAAGCGGAGGCGTGAGCTCGCGCGCCGTGACACGACCAGGGCGATCGCCACGTGCAGAGCGAAGTCGATTGTGGTGCGCTGCCCGCCGCTGCAACCCTCATAGGTGGGCGCGTGACCCCCGAGTACGGCGACATCGAGCGCCTCGCTAACGCCGTCATCGCGTCGGCGCTCGCGTTGTGTGATGAGTTGGATCTGTAGCCCATACGGGAAGCGGCGGAGTACGTCGTTCGCCGTGTCTTCGACGGCTGGGATCACGGCCTCCTCGAGCACCGCGACGCGGCATGAGCGCCACGCAGTCACCAGCACGGCGAGCGCGGCCACATCCGCGGCGACGATGCTGATCTGCTGCTCGACACCCTCGAGTTCCTCGGCCGCTCCGCGGAGTTCGGCGAGGCGGCCGCGCAGCTCGGCCGCGCGCGTTCGAGCGGTATCGGCTCGCGAGCGCGCCGCGGCGAGATCCGCAGTCGCGCTCTCCCATGCCGCGGCCGCGCGGTTCGCTGCCGCGCGCGCATCACCGTGCTCAAGGAGCAGCTGGTTCTTCGCCTTTCGGCGTTCGTCGATCTCGGCCCGACGTTCGTTGAGCTTCGCGACGGCCTCGTCGTGATCAGCGATGACCTGCTCGGCCTTCGCGATCTTCTCGGCGGCCGCGCTCCACTTCTCCAAGTCGCGGGCGCTCACGCGCGCGCGGGTGAGCCGCTCGTTTACGAAGGTCGTGTCGAGTTCCTCCTCCGGGACGATGAAGGTGCGGATCCGCTCGGCCAGGTCGAGCTCGGCCTGCGTTACTTCGCTTGCGGCGGAGAGCCGCTCTGCGAGTGCCGGGATGCCTTCGACATCCCTCTTCGCGTCGCGAAGGAAGAGGCAGGCCGCGAGCTCGCCTGTTGAGATCCGCGCGAGGACCGGGCACTCGGAGGCGGACAAACGCTCCTCCTGCCGGGTCGCCGCCGTGATCTGCTGGTCAAGATCGCGAGCCTCGCGCTCGCGGGTGCGTCGGACGTTCTCGAACGTCCATTGGAGCTGCTGCTTCTGCGTGAGGGCGGCACTGCGCTCGCGACTCCGGTCTGCTGCGGCGACGAGCGCGGCCTCCAGTACCACGATCGACGCGCGAACGGCTTCGAGTTCGTCGCGCGCCTTGAGCAGCTTCTCCTTCTCGGAGACCATCGCGTCGGCGATCAGCTTCTTCTGTGTCCACCCGCGGATCTCCAGGTCGACGGAGTCCACGTCGCGCTTGAGCGACTGAGCGTCGGCGAGCACGCGATCGTATTCGTCGGCTCGCGCGTCGTTGCGGTCGTAGTCGGCGCGGGTGTCGCTGACCTTCTGCTCGAGCGGCGCGATGTGGCTGGCCTCGAACGTCGCCTCCGTCTCGGCGACCTTGAACTCCGCCTCGACGTCCGGCACCTGCGCCGATCGCGCACGAAGCGGCTCGGCCTTCGCATGGAGCTGTCCGAGCGTCGTCTCCGCCGCGCGCAGGTTCGTCCGCGTCGCATCCCCGAGTTCGTCAAACATCGAGAGGCCGGCGGCTTGCGCGAGGAGCTGCTTGCGCTCCTCCGGTCGTGCGCGCATGAACGCATCGGCGTTGCGCTGCACCACGATCGACGATGCGACGAGCGTCTCGTCCGTGAGACCGCCGAGGATGCGGTCGATGTGGGCCTGACCGTCGGCGATCTTTCCGGTCGAGAGGGGATGCCAACCGATTACCGCGTTGTCGCCTGCGAGGTCGAGCCCTCCCGTCATCTGCAGCACGTCGAGCGAGGACGTCGCGCCGCGCGCGGTTCGCTTCACCTTGCGCACGACGCGGTAGAAGCCCCGGTCGATGCCCTGGAGCTCGACAGCGGCGCTCGCGAGATCGGCGCCCTGGCGAACGACCTGGTCGCTCATCTTCGCGCCGTAGCGCGATGCGCCGAAGAGCGCGAAGCGGATCGCGTCGCCGCCGATCGTCGACTTGCCTGCGCCGACGGGGCCGGTGATCGCATAGATGTCGTGACCATCGAAGTCGACGCGCGCCTCGCGGACGCCGAGGAAGTCACGCGCCTCGATCCCGCGAACCTCGACGTCCCCGCCCGCATCGGCCCTACCGACCGCGCGCAGCGACTCGATCGTGCTCAGGCCGTGGAAGACGACGCGGTCGCGCTGCTCGGGCAGGAGGTCATCGCGTGCAGCCATGTACTCGTCCAGGGCGTTGCCGGGCGTGACCGCAGCCTCAGTGCGCGGCGCGCGGTCAGGATGCACGACCTCGAGCTCCATCTGGACGAGGGATGCGCCAGCCGCGCGCGCCGCAGCCTCAATGCGCGACGGCGGAAACTCTCGCGCCGTAGTCTCATCGCATGTCGCGCGGACGCGGAGCTTCGCGCCGACGACATCGGGGTGCCATGTCTCCGGCGCCGCGAACGCGATCCGCTCGAATGCCGGACGCCCGTCGAGGACGAGGGTCAGAACCTTCACTGATGGGATCTCGACGAAGCGCCAGCCCACGCCGATTTCGGCGACGATTACGCCGTGCGGGTCGACCTCTGAGAAGTCGAGAGGCAGCAGCGAGCCGGGGACGATGACGGTCGGTGCTGGTACCTGGTGGCGGTGGATGTGCCCGACGATTGCGAGGTCGAAACGCGCTGCGTCCTCAACGCTGATGCGCCATTCGGTACCGCCGATGAACCCCATCGAGTAGCCGCCCGACGTTTGAGTTCCCGCGACCGTGCCGTGCGCGACGAGCACCATCGGGACTCCGCTGCGCCGCTGCGCGAGGAAGCCAGCGAGGATCTCGCCGGCGGCGACCGTGAGCGCGTGCGCGGTGTCCTCGCGCGTGAGTTGCCCCGCGCCCTTCGCGCGGACGTATGAGTCGGGCAGCCAGGGCAGGCATGCGACGTCGAGATGGTCGAGATGCACGATGCGTGGCTCTATCGCGACGTGGACGCGGCCGCAGAAGTAGTCGGCCACGGAGGGGACGCGCGGGTTGTGGTTGCCCGCGACCTCGATCACATCGATATCGCGCTGGGCGAGTTGGCTGTAGAACCATCCGAGCAGCGCGAGCGTCTCGGGCGTCGGTCGCGCGTGGTGAGTGCCGTCCCCCGCGATCGCGACGACCCGCATGCCCTCGCGATCGATGATCTCGATCACGCTCTGCAGGGCATCGCCCTGCTCCTTTGGCGTAGTGAGGTGCGTCGCGCCGAGGTGGAGGTCGGCGACTCCGAGGATGCGGGTCATCGGTCCGCCGCGTCGGCGACCGACGGCGTCCTCAACGGGAGCGCCGTCGGCTTCGGGCGGTGCGAGCGTCTGCGTTCGTGTCGTTGAACCGTGACGCCTGACTGATCGCGCACCGTAGACCTGGGCTCCGCCGCATCGCCCACGCGGCGGACCGATAACTGGTGACTCACTTCGTCGCGCCGACGGCCTTGCCGAAGTCGGTGTCCGCCGCGGCGAGGAACTCGCGGATCTCCGTGAGCTGTGCCTGGCCGGCGAGTTCCTTCGCGGCTTCGGAGATGACGGCCACCTGCGCGGCCGACGTGTCGCGGAGCTTGGCGTTACCGAAGACGGCGCGCGCCACGGTGCGCCGTGCGACGGCCATCACATCCTTGTCGTTCGGCAGCTGCCAGACATCGCGCAGCGTGTAGGCGAGGCTCGCGAGCTGCTCGTCGGTCGCGGGCACCTTCGCGTCCGGCCGCGCCTTCGCGGCCTTGCCGAACGCGTCGATCACGGCGCCGACGTCGACC
>DASYUC010000161.1:0-5864 GCA_036001645.1 Candidatus Limnocylindria bacterium | reverse complement strand
GTCGTCAGCCTCGCCGACGATCGCCATCTCGCGCTCCTTCGCGAGGAGCGCGTGGAGGCCCTCGCGGACGGCGAGATGATCGTCGGCGACGAGTACGCGGATCACCGCTCCTGGCCTCCTCTCTTATGTGCTCGAGCGAACGTGTCCAGAAACAAGTCTTGGGGCCGTGCGAGACGGTGACGTCACTCGACCGAGGGACGAGCGGGCGCGAGTCCCCCGAAGGAGTGACGAGACGCCTCGATTGAGACTCCTCCGCAACAGCGGAGGGAACGTGGCTAGCTCTCGCGGCGGGCCCAGGCCTCCATCTCGCCAACGGGAACCCTGAACGCGTACGGGCCGAACCGGAACGTCCTCCCGAGCCACTCGAGGAAGGCGAACGGCGCCGGCGCGTAGTAGCGCATGCGGTTGAAGCAGTACGTGAACGTGAGGTAGGAGGCGGAGCGCTTCCACCCCTCCCAGCGAAGTCCCGCAGCCTCGAGCGCCGCACGGAGCGTCCGCGGCGCGAAGTAGAAGAGATGCTCTCCCGGCTTGTAGTGGTACCAGAGCCGGCCGAGCAGTCTCGCCTGCAGTCCGCCCACGTTCGGAGTGACAAGGTGGACGATTCCGCCAGGGACGAGCAGTCGACGGACCGCGGCGAGCGTGGCGACCGGATCGGTGAGGTGCTCCACGCTGTCGTACAGCGTGATGACGTCGAAACTCGCTGCGGGCAGATTCAGTTCCTCGAGGCGGCCCGCGGTCACGCGCAGGCCGCGCGCGCGAGCCTGCTCGGCCGCGAACGCCGAAATCTCAACACCCTCGACGTCCCAGCCCGACGCCTTTGCCTCAAGCAGGAAATCGCCGAGCGCGCAGCCGACGTCGAGGAGGCGTCCGCGACGACCGTACCGCTGCTCGATCGCGCGGATGCGATCGCGGAACGTGCGGCGGTTCACATCGGAGTCGAGGAAGTAGTTCGCGTACCCGCCCTTGGGGTTGTCGGTCGCGTAGTAGTCGGAGTCGTAGACCGCGGCGGCCGCGAGCGGTCGCGTGTCCTGTCGCACCAGGCCGCAGTCGCCGCACTTGACGATCTGCGTGCCGTCGACCTGGAACAGCGCGCGCGTCGTGCCGTCCGCGCAGAGCGCGCACCGGTTCGTGATCTCGGCCGGACGCGCCGGAGCGCGTACCAGAGCTTCGGCGACGCCAGTCCGGACGTGCGGCAGGGTACTCATGGGCGCACCGTAGCCACGCTCGCTGCGGCGTTCGACCCCTGTTCGGGGGACTGGTCTTCAACATCGCCACCGATCCGCTCGAGGACCACGTTGTAGGCGAAGGCCCAGAAGGCCATGAGGAAGGCGACCGTCGCGATGACGCTGCCGTAGTCGTGAACGATGACAGCGGGCAGCTGCCCGAACGCGTAGGCGACGACCGCGACCACCGTGATGCGCAGAACGTTCAAGATCGCGATGCCCAGGACCCCGAGCGCGACGGTCTCCACGCGCGAGCGCAGCGTGTACTCGCCCTGTAGGCCGGTGGCCATCGAGACGAGAAGGAAGAGGACCGTCTGCCAGCCGACGCAGTTCCACGAGATGTACAGGGCGAGGCTGCCCGCACCCGTCCCTACATAAAGGAGCGAGCCGTCATACGCGGATTGGATCCCGATGAGCGCGAGCGCTCCGTGCACGAGCCTGCCCTCAACGGGCGCGATCCACTGCCCGAGCCACGCATCGAATCCCGCGGCCATCGCGGCCTTCGTGAGGAGCTCACCGAACGTCGAGAAGAACGGCAGGATGAGGAGAGCGATCGACGCCGTCGCGATGAGCGTGCCGACGGGTCGGGCGGCGCCGGAGAGCTTCGCGCGTGCGCTGTAGGGCGAGCTCACGGCTGCCTCCGCTTCCACCATCGCAGCCCGACCGGCAGCGCTGGTGCGAGGAGAAGCAGGCCCGCGACGCCTTCCGGGACCTCTGCCGCGACGGTGAGCTTGGACGGCGTCGCGGCCTCGTCGTAGGAGAGACGCACGCCGCAGTTCGCCTTGTCATTCGGAACGCTGACCTCGAGGACGAGCCGCTCGCCCGTGGCGAACGTGGCCGCCGACGTCGGGATCGAGACCGACCGAAGTGTCGGGCTGGCGATCGATCCGAGCGTCGTGTTCGCCGTTCCGAGCGTCACCGTGTTGGACGCGATCGGCCGAAACGCATGGATTCGGTTGGTGCCTTGGGCGGAGGCGGATGTGGTGGTCGTCATCTGGGGAACCGTGCCGGCGTTGCCTTGGATCGTGTCGAAGACCGCGAGTGACACGGCGGGGCTCCCACCCGCGCTCAACGTGCCCTGAGGGGCAAGGCCGCCCGGCGTCGAGAACGTCGAGATCGCCGCCAGGGAGTAGGCCGCTACGAGCAGATCGTTCGCGGACGAGGTCGAGAAGCTCCCCGTCGTGTGAGTGGTCCCGTTCTGAGAGTTGCTGGCGCCAAAGTCGGACGGTGTCGTCGTGTCCACTCCGATGTATGACCCCATCCACCCGGCGATCGCTACGGATGCGTCGAAGGTCCAGGTGTACGTCGCCGGCTCGGAGGCACTCGCGATGCGCCGGTAGGTCTGGAGGGCCAGACCAGATGCGCCGTTGCTCGACTGGAGCGTCCAACCGCCGGGGTCGGTGGGCGCCGCGAAGCTGTTCCACGCGAGGATCGCGTACATCAGGTCGTTCTGTTGGGTCCCGGCCGGCACGTCCAGGACGATGCTGGTGCCGTTGTCCACTTTCTTGGTAGTGGCCGCGCGTAGCTCGATCGGAGTGGTCTTCCTCAGCGTCGTTGTCACGGTGCACGAGGGTGTTGGCGACGGCTTCAGCGTGAGCTGATGCGTCGCACCGATGGCGTTGCCGCACGTCGCGGTGAAGGTTCCGGTCGGACCGGCCGGGAGAGACGCCGTCGCAGCGTACCCGGCCGCGGTCGCCTGGCTGCTGCCGCTGCCTCCCGACGATTGGACCGAGGTCAGGTTCCAACCGCCGATCGTGTTGCAGTCCACATCGTTGGAAACCGCGATCCCGACCACACGCGTCTCGCTCGCGTATGCGGCGTTGACGCTCGGCGCGACGTGTGTCGTGCTGGCGGAGCTTTCGCTCGCCCCGGCGTGCCCATCGACCGGAGCGCTCGTGTCGACCCCTGAGAAGTTACGCATGACCGCAGCGGCGCGCTGGGCGCCCGTCCAGGACCACGTGTAGCTTGCCGGCTCGCTCGACCCGGCGACGAGGCTGTAGACAGCCAATGTCACCGATGTCCCACTGTCGACGCGATCCACGAGGTTCCAGCTGGACGACGGCTTGGTGATGGTGCCGAGGCTCGTGCCCCCGCGGATCGAGAGGTGCGCGATGATCACGTCGCCGCTCTGGAGATTGGTCATCTTCGTCATCGGGACGGCCTCGACCGTCCCCGAGCTGGCGAACCAACTCCATCCGTTGGTGGCGTCGTTCGCTGGGCTGGGTTGATTCTCGAGGTACAGATCCGCCTGCGCGGTGCCCGCACTCATCGTCTGACCGGTGGTGAACGTGTCGGACGTGAAGCCGCAGGCCCAGCTCGCGCTCTGGTTTGCGGGGCAGGTCGCCGCGGTGCCGGACGCCGGTGTGTAGTTCTGGATCATGTCGTGACTCCCGAAGCTGGATGTGCTCCGGAACGTGAACACACTCGAGTTGTCGGTCACCGCGGCCACCGGTGTCGCGTGCGTGAGGAAGACGAGGTTCACCGAAAGGCCGACGCAGAAGGCGAGGACGACTACGGCAACCCGGTTCCGCACGCATGCGTAGATGAGCGCGAACAGTGGGAGCCAGACACCAAGGACAAAGCCGAAGATCTCAGCGGTGGGCGACGCTAGGCCGTTCGATTCGGACGCGCTGAATGATCGGAGGAAGAATCCAACCAACGCGAACGCCACCACTGACGCGACAACCACGAGCTTGACTCCGCGAACGGGCCTCCTCACGGCCGCCTCCGCTTCCACCAGCGAAGCCCTACAGGCAGCGCCGGCGCGAGGAGAAGCAGTCCCGCGATGCCCTCAGGGACGATCGTCGCGACGGTGAGCTTGGACGGCGTCGCGGCTTCGTCATACGACAGGCGCACGCCGCAGTTCGCCCCGTCATTCGGAACGCTGACGTCGAGGACGAGCCGGTCACCCGTGGCGAACGTGGCCGCGGACGTCGCGATCGAGACCGACTGCAAGGTCGGGCTGGTGATCGACCCGAGCGACATCGTCGCCGTGCCAAGCGTCACCGTGTTCGAGGCGATCGGGCGGAACGCGCTGACGATGTTGAAGCCTTGCGCGGAGGCGGATGATGTCGAGGTCTTCTGCCCAACCGCTCCGGCGTTGCTTTGGATCGTGTCGAAGACCGCAAGGGACTCGGCAGGGGAGCCACCGCTGCTCACCGCCGCCTCCGGGACCAGGCCGCTCGGCGTGGTGAACGTCGCGCTCGCTGCCAAGGAGAAAGCAACGACGAGGAGTTCGTTCGCGGAGTTGGTCGTGAGGTTTCCCGTCGTATGCGTGGTCCCGTTCTGGTTGGCCTGAACGCTAGCGTCATAAGGTGACGCCGTGTTGACGCCGATGTACGAGCCCATCCAGGCCGCGACGCGACCGGTCGTATCGAAGGACCAGGTGTAGGTCGCTGGCTCGGAGGCGGTCGCGATGCGCCGGTACGTGTATTGCCACGCACCCCCACCAGCGGCGCTCGAGGTTTGCGTCCAACCGCCGGGAGGAGTCATCCCCGTGGTCCCGTTCCCCGCGACGATCGCGACCATCAAGTCGTCCTGCTGGGTCCCCGCGGGCGTGTCGAGGACGAGGCTGGTGCCGCTATCCATCGTTGCGGTGCTGTCCGCGCGCAGCTGGATCGGAGTGGTCTTCTTGAGCGTCGCCGTGACCGTGCAGCTCGGCGTTGGGGTCGGCTTGAGCGTGAGCTGGTGCGTCGCCGCGATGTCATTGCCGCAGGTCGCGGTGAGCGTCCCCGTCGGACCCGCCGGGAGGTACGTCGTCGCGTAGAAGAAGCTGCCGTTGACCTGGCTGCTGCCGCCACCGCTGCCCGAGGAGAAGCCCGACGTAAGGTTCCAACCGCTGATTGTGTTGCAGGTGTTGTTCGAAGCATCCGCGATACCGACCACGCGCATCTCGTTGGCGTACGCGGCGTTCACGCTAGGCGCGACGTGAGTCGTGCTCGCGCTGCTCTCGGTCGCGCCGGCGTGGCCATCCACCGGGGCGTTCGGATCGACGCCCGCGAAGTTGCGCATGATGCCCACTGCCCTCACGGCGCCGCTGGACCATGACCACGTGTAGCTCGCGGGCTCGCTCGATCCCGCGACGAGGCTGTAGACCGCCAACGTCACCGACGTGCCGCTGTCGATCCGGTCCACGAGGTTCCAGCTCGCAGAGGGCTTCGTGATCGTGCCGTTGCTCGTGCCGCCGCGCAGCGAGATGTGCGCGATGATCACGTCGCCGCTCTGGAGGTTGGCCATCTTCGTCAACGCGATGGACGAGACCGACCCTGCGCTCGCGACGAAGGTGTATCCGTTGGAGTAGTCGTTCGTGGGACCCGTGGGTTGGTTCTCGACGTAGAGGTCCGCCTGCGCCGTGCCCGCGCTCATCGTCTGGCCGGTGGTGAACGTGTCGGACGTGAAACTGCAGGTCCAGTTGACGCTCAAACCCGTCGGACAGTTCGTGGCCGTCCCCGCCGGCGGTGTGTAGTTCTGGACCATGTCGCGGCCGCCGAAGCTCGATGTGTTCTTGAACGTGAACACGCTGGAGTTGTCCGTCACCGCGGCGACTGGGACGGCGTGAGCGAGGAAGACCACATTCGTGCCGAGGCCCAGGGTGAACGCCAGCACGATCGCCGTGACGCGGCGTCGCAGGCGCAGCCAGCC
>DASYUC010000160.1:0-16669 GCA_036001645.1 Candidatus Limnocylindria bacterium | reverse complement strand
GTGCACGCCGTTGCGCAGGCAGCCCTCGACGAACTTCATCTTCTGCGCGTCGAGCTTTTCGCGGATCTTCTTGCGGATCGCGAAGCACAGGACGTCCGCCTGCGAGAGCGTGAAGCCGGCGAGCGCCTGCGTCACCGCCATAACGTCCTCCTGATAGACCATCACGCCGTACGTCTTGCGCAGCACGGGCTCCAGCAGCGGGTGCGCGTACGTCACCGGCTCCTGACCGTGCTTGCGGCGGATGTACGCCGGGATGTAGTCCATCGGTCCGGGCCGGAACAGCGCGACCATCGCCATGACGTCCTCGACGCGGTCGGGCTTCAGGTCGCGGATGTGCCGGCGCATGCCCGCGGATTCGAGCTGGAACATGCCGGTGGTCTCACCCGACCCGAGGAGGTCGAACGTCTTCTGATCGTCGAGCGGGATGCGCGCGCGATCGATGTCGATCCCGCGCGAGGTCTTGATGAGCTTCAGCGCCTCGTCGAGGATCGTGAGGTTCGAGAGGCCGAGGAAGTCGAACTTCAGGAGACCGAGCTTCTCGAGGGATTTGTCCTCGTACTGCGTCTGGATCGCCGACGTGCCCTTGGAGCGCTCGAGTGGGACGAGTGCGCTCAGCGGCTCGGCCGTGATCACCACGCCGGCCGCGTGCGTGCCCGTCGATCGCACGAGTCCCTCGACCTTCTCCGCGAGGTCGAGCAGGCGCTCCACGTGCGGCTCCTGCTCGAGGTCTCTGAGCTCGGCGACCATGCGACGCGAGTCCTCGAGCGTCACGCCGAAGGGGATCGTCTTCGCCACGCGGTCCGCCTCGCCGTAGGGCATCCCGAGCACGCGCGCGACATCACGCACCGCTGCACGCGCGAGCATCGTGTTGAAGGTGCCGATCTGGGCGACGCGATCGGCCCCGTACTTCTCCGTGACGTAGGCGATGACCTCGTCGCGGCGGTTGTCCATGAAGTCGACGTCGATGTCTGGCAGGGTGTAGCGCTCGAGGTTGAGGAAACGGTCGAAGATGAGCCCGTAGCGGATCGGATCGATGTCGGTGAGGTCGATCGCGTAGTTCACGAGCGACCCGCCCGCTGAGCCGCGGACGGCCGTGAGGATCCCGTTCTCGCGCGCGTACCGGATGAAGTCCTGCACGATGAGGATGTAGCCCGAGTACCCGAGCTTGCCGATGACGGAGAGCTCCTTGTCGAGCCGCTCGTGCAGCTCCGGCGTGATCTCGCCGTACTTCGCCTTCACGCCCGTCTCGGCCATCCGGCGCAGATGCTCTTCCGGCGTGATGCCCTCCGGCACGGCGAAGGCCGGGAGCTGCAGCTCGCCGAGCGGCAGCTTGATGTCGACCATCTCCGCGATGCGGACCGTGTTCTCGAGCGCCTCGGCATCGTCGGGGAACAGAACGGCCATCTGCTCCGCGCTCTTCAGATAGAGCTCGGGGTGGTCGATCATCTTGAGCCGGTCCTGCGTGTCGATGGTCTTCCCGCTCTGGATGCAGACCATGACGTCCTGCGCCTCGGCGTCGTCGGCGTGCACGTAATGGATGTCGTTCGTCGCGACGAGCGGGATGCCCGTCCGGCGCGCGACCTCGCGGACGCCTTCGAGCACCGCCTGCTGCTCGGGCACGCCGTGCTGCATCAGCTCGAGGAAGTAGTTACCGGCGCCGAAGATCTCCTGATGCTCGAGCGCGACCTTGCATGCCGCCTCGATGCCCTCGTCCTGGATCGCCCGCGCGAGCTCGCCCTGCAGGCACGCCGACAGTGCGATAAGCCCTTCCGAATGCTGCCGCAGGACCTCCTTGTCCATGCGCGGGCGGTAGTAATAGCCGTCCAGGTGCGCCGTCGTGACGAGCGAGACGAGATTGCGATAACCGGTGAAGTCCTTCGCGAGCAGCACGAGGTGGAACGGCTTGCCGTGTCCCTCGAGGCGGGCGTCGCGGGAGGACAGCTCCGTCCGAGCGACGTAGGTCTCGACACCGATGATCGGTTTGATGCCGGCCTGGTTGGCCGCGACGTAGAAGTCCACCGCGCCATACAGCGCGCCGTGATCGGTGAGTGCGATGGCCGGCATCCCGAGCTCCTTCGCGCGCGCGACCAGGTCGGACACACGCGAAAGCCCATCGAGGAGGCTGTATTCACTGTGGGTGTGGAGGTGGACGAAGGATCCCGTGATGACCATCCTCAGGCCGCTGGTAGGAAGCCCCGCGGCGGTGTCAGTCTAACGCTCGGACTTCTGCTCCGTGAGTCGCAGCGCCGTGATGACCTCGTGCCCCAGATAGAAAGCCGGCCACAGCGGCGATCTGCGGTCTCGGAGCTTCTTCTCCTCGTCTCGCGCACCGCGCAGACCGTCGTAGGTGAGCACGGCGAACGACACGGCCGCATCCATCACCTCGAGTGGTCGCTCGAGCGGAACGAAGAGCTCGAGCCCCGATTCGATGAACTCGAGCAGCTTGCGATTCGCCACGCGGACCGATTCGTGCGCGCCTCCGCCGATGATGCCGCCGCCGTTGCTGAAGTACAGGCTGGTCGTGCCGTCGGCGACGGCTGCAAGGCTCACCATCACCCCACCCATGCGCAGCTCCATGAGCGCCGCCCACACGTGTGGCAGCTCGCGGACCGGTTCGAGGTGGAAAGCAGACGGCTTTGCCGTCAGCAGCATGTCTCGGAGCAGCACACCTGGATGGTCGCCCGGAGACTTGGCGCTCATCGTCCCGTGCGCGTGATATTCACGATCAGTCCGCGATGGTCTGAAGAGAGGTTGTTCTCGGCCGTCGTGTGCGCCTGCGCGCCGACGACGCCAAGTCCCCACACGTAGTCGATGCGCTTCGCTGGCTCGTCACCCGTCGTGGTCGGCCCTGCCTGCTGCCCCAGGTCCTGGAACCCCGCCTGATCGAACAGCCGGATCTCGATGTCCCCCGGCTCCGCGTTGAGGTCGCCGACCACGACGACCGCGGGCGCATCGCCGATCTCGCGGAGGATCGTGCGCACCTGGTCCTGTCGTACGAACGTGCCGTCGCTCGTGTGGTCCAGGTGCGTGCCCACGACGAGCAGGTCCCCGATCTTGACGAACAGCGCGCCGCGCGGCTGATTCCGCAGCGTCGGTCCGGGTGCGTACGCCACGCGCTTGGTGACCTCCATCGGATACCGCGACAGCACGGCGTTGCCGTAGAGATCGCCGATCGTCGGCAGGAACGTGTAGTACATCTCGAGCCGCTGCGCGAGCACCGAGAGCACGTCGTGCTGCTCGTCGATCATCCAGCCGCGCACGACCTCTTGCAGCACGAGCACGTCCGGCGACTCCTGCGCGATCGTCGCGACGATCTCATCGAGGGACGGGATCTGGCCGGCGTTGAAGCCCTGATGCACGTTGTAGGTCATGAGGCGGAACGTCACCTTCGGCGGCTGCGGCTCCGGTGTGACGGGCGCCGTGAAGAACGCGAGGAGCGGCACCGCAACAGCGATCGTGGCGGCCGCGACCGCGAGGGGCGTGCCCAGGCGAACGATGGGTGTGGGCGCGATAAGGGTCGCGAGGACCACGAGCGCGGTCGCGGCCCACACCGCCGGCTGCAACGCGAAGAACGCGTAGAAGCCGAACGCCGCGCCGACGAACACGAGCCAGCCGAACGACAGCGCGAGCATGGGGCCGGCCGGCGAGCGCGCTGGGACCTGCGGGGCGCCAAGGATGGTCGCCGCAGAGATGACGAGCCCCGCGGCGAGAGCCAGGCCACCGACGAACGACACGTATGGCTGGTGCCACCAGAGCAGCGCGGCGCCGATCGCGAGCGCGCCTGCCCCGAGGAATCGGTTCGGACCAAAACGCACGAGGGCGACCGCGCCCGCGGCGAGGCCGAGCCCGAGCACGATCTGGCCGATCTGCGTCGCGCGCGCGGGCTCCGGGCCGAGGCCGAGTCCCGCGGCCAACGCGACCTGCGCCCCGTTCGTCGCGCCGCTCTCGGCGACGAGGACGAGCGAGGGCACGGCGATGAGCGCGAGGGTCCCGACCAGGCTCGGCACGGTCCACTGGCGCTCCGCCGAGAGCGCCGCGAGCCCGGCGGCGCCGAACACGAGCACCGCGACGAGCACGATGCCGACGGCGACCGGCCAGGCGAGGTCGACGACGGCCAGCGTGCGAAGGCCCGCGCGCAGCGCGAGATCCGCGACGAACGCGATCGGCAGAGCGCGCGCGAGGGCCGGCGGCATCTCGCCCGCCCGCGAGCTGTGGAACAGACCGAGCCACCAGAGGCCCCCCGCGAGGGCCACGACCGACAGCGCGAGGTCCAGCGAGTTGCTGCGCGATGCCGTGAGCGCGAGCGTGGCGACGCCGAAGATCACCGCGCTGAGGCCGACCGCGCGCCGCGGCCCGAGGCGCGCGGCGACGATGAGCGCGAGGAACGATGTCGCGAAGACGGCGATCGCCGCGGCGGCGAGGTTTGAGTTCGGCGCGCCGAAGAACGTCTGCTGGAACGTGGAGCTGAACGTGCGGAGATCCGCGAACAGGAAGAGGAGCCCGATGACGCCGAACGTCACCTCGCCGATCACGCGCGGGAGTCTAGGGCCTGCCCTCCGCGCTCAGGTTGAGCGCGCGTCCCAATTTCAACGTGACTCCGCACGCCAGAGCTCGGCAAGCTCGCGCGTGGCGTCCTCGACATAGCCACGGACCATCTCGATCGCGGTGAATGTCGGATCGTCGGCCATTGGTCCGAGCACCAGCGCGCCCGTCGGTTCGCCCTCAACGATGATCGGCAGCGTGATGGTGCGCCCGCCGCGCGCGAGACGCTCGAGCGCGAGCGAGGCTTGCCAGTCCAGCGTTGGCTGCGCGATCTCGTGGATCGTCGGCGCCGGAACGATGCGGGCCTCGCGTATCGCGCGGGCGACCGCGTTGTACCTCTCGTCCATGGGGATCGTGAACTTCCCGGTGGTGACGCCGAGCGCGTAGTCGAGCTCGCGCGCGACATCGGAGTCGCTCACAAGCTCGCCGCGCAGCACGCCTGCGCCGGGGTCGACGCCCATCAGGAACGCCGTCCCGAATCCCGCACCCGCGGAGCGGCGCAGCAGATCCGCGAGGACCGTCTCCGCGGTGCGCTGCTGCGCCGCGGGCCGGTCGGCGGCAGCCGACCGGAGCACGACGGGCACCCCTTCGCCCGAGGAGGGGACGTTGGAAGGCGGCGGCTGGAAGCGACCGGAGAGACGCACCTGCCCGAAGCGCGGCGCCGCGACCTCGGCGACCGCGGCGATGAGCCGGAGCTCGTGATCGGAGAAGCCCTCGGGACGGAAGGTCTGCACCGTCATCACGCCGAACACTTCGCCGGCGCCGACGAGCGGGATCTGCACCACGGCGACGTCGCGGTGACGGACGCTCGCGCCGTCGCGGATCGCGAGGTCGCGCTTGAAGACGTGCCAGCGGCGGTCATGTCGCGCGGCGTAGCAGCCCGGGCCGTCGTCGACGCTCTGCCGGCCGAGCTCGGATGCATCAGCCTCCGGGCCGAGGACCTTGTACCGATACGCGACCTCGCTCAGCGCGATGTGGAACACCGAGATCGAGAACGCGGACGCATCTGTGATGACGTTCATGACATCGCGCAGGATCCGGCCGAGGCTCCGGGCATCGCCGGCGTCCTCGACGGATTTGCGGACCTCCTCGACGACGAGATCGACACTGTCGCTCCGGCTCATCGATTCGCGCGGGGCGTCGGGCTCGGGTGCGATCACCTCGGTCGCCGTCTCCGATACGAGCGTCAGCCGTGGATCACCCCGCGGCTCAGGCTCAGCCGCGGCCTCGCGTGGTGGCGTGAATACCGAGGACTGCTCGACCTCGACGGCAAAGTGCGGAGCGGTAGGCGCGAACAATTCGCCGGCCATGGCCGACGCGATCAGCTCGCACGCGAGATCGAGCGCTTCGTGCGTGTGCTGCGCCATCTGCTCGCGCGTCATGAACGTCCCGAGCAACACGCCGACCGTGTGTCCCTGGGCCACGAGGCGGGCGATGAGCAGACGCGGCGGGGCGCCGACCCATTCCGCCTGATAGGGGACCGGCCAGTCGAGAGTGAGGCCACGGTTCGCGGGGAGCGCGTCGTCGGGCAGGTTGAGCGTGGTGAGACGCCGGTCGTGCAGCCACGGCATCCGGCCGACCTGGACGATCGCCGCGTCATTCGCCGGAGGCTGGCGGACGACCGCGACACCCATGAGGAACGGGACGCTGTTGAGGAGGATGCGCAGCGTCGCCTCGACGGGGGGCGTCACGGGAGCGGCGTTGAGCGGGGTCGGCTCCGTACTCATCGGCGCCGAGCCATGTTCGGCCCCGGTCATGCGTTGCGCCACTGCACCCAAGTGGAAGTGTCCTCCCCGCGGCCTGCGCCCGTCAGTCCAGTTGTAGTCGGACAAGCGCCTCTGGGGCCCTCACCGGTCGGGGGATATCTCAATGCGCCGACGTTCCCCCGTCCACCAGCAGCGTCTGGCCGGTGATGAAGCCCGCCGCGGGCGACGCGAAGAAGACGACCGCGGCGGCGACGTCCTCCGGCGTGCCGAGGCGCCCCAGGGGCGTTCGCGCCACCTCTTCCTCGCGAAACGCGGGGTTTTTCCGCATCCGCTCGCGCGTGAGATCCGTCTCCACCAGGCTGGGCCCGACGGCGTTCACGGTGATGCCATGGGGGGCGAGCTCCAGGGCGAGCGACCGCGTGACATTCACCACCGCGCCTTTGGCGGCGCTGTAGGCGATGCGCTCGCGCCGCCCAACGACGCCGTAGATGGAGGCGATGCTCACGATCCGCCCGCCTCGGCGTGCCGCGATCATGCGAGCGGCCGCCGCCTGCGTCACGAAAACAAGGCCCTTCAGGTCGATGTCGATGACGGTGTCCCACGAGTCCGCGTCCAGCGTGTCGAGGCCCTGTGGAACGTTCGTGCCGGCGTTGTTGACAAGGATGTCAACGCTTCCCCACTCGCGGTCGAGGCGCTCGAAGCACACGCGGATCGACGCCTCGTTCCGGACCTCGAGCAGCAGCGCGAGAGACCGCCTGCCTTTTGCGCGGAGCGCAACGGCGACGGGCTCGGCATCGTCGCCGTTCCGCGATGTGACAGCGACGTCCGCGCCGGCGTCCGCGAGGGCGAGCGCGATCGCCCGACCCATGCCGCGGGAGCCACCGGTGACGAGCGCTCGCTTTCCCTCTAATCCGAACGATGCGGACATCTGTGCGTGTGCGAGCATACGGGCGATGGCGACGGCGTCAGTCGAAGTTCGCATCCCGAACGACGCGCGCGACACCGCAGCCCTCGCCAAGGAGCTGCTCACAAAGGAAGCGCAGGACTTCCTGACCCGTTTGCATACCGAGGTCGAGCCCACGCGCATCGGTCTGCTCGAGACGCGGCAGGAGCGATGGCGAGAACTGCGCGAGGGCGGCCGGCTCGACTTCCTCCCCGAGTCGCGACCGCTCCGCGAATCCGAGTGGACCGTCGCCCGTGTGCCCCACGACCTGCGGACGCGGAAGGTCGAGATCACGGGCCCGACCGATCGCAAGATGGTCATCAACGCGCTGAACTCCGGCGCCTCGGTGTACATGGCCGACTTCGAGGACGCGAACACGCCCACCTGGCGCAACGTCATCGAGGGGCAGCGCAACCTCATCGACGCGATCGAGCGGACCATCGAATTTCGCAACCCCGACGGTCGCGTCTACAAGCTCAACGACAAGACCGCGACCCTGGTCGTGCGTCCGCGCGGCTGGCACCTCGACGAGAAGCACTTCCTCGTCGAAGGACAGCCGATCGCCGGCGCACTCTTCGACTTCGGCCTGTACTTCTTCCATAACGCGAAGCGTCTCCGTGAGAAGGGGACCGGTCCGTACTTCTACCTGCCGAAGCTCGAGAGCCACCGCGAGGCGCGCCTGTGGAACGAGATCTTCAAGTGGTCGCAGGACCAGCTGCGCATCCCGCGCGGTTCGATCAAAGCGACGGTCCTCGTTGAGGTCATCACGCTCGCGTTCGAGATGGACGAGGTCCTGTACGAGCTGCGCGATCACTCGGGCGGGCTGAACGCCGGTCGCTGGGACTACATGTTCAGCATCATCAAGAAGTTCGCCGGCCGGCCCGAGTTCATCCTTCCCGATCGCGCGCAGGTGACGATGACCGTGCCATTCATGCGCGCGTACACCGAACTGCTCGTGAAGACCTGCCACCGGCGCGGCGCGTTCGCACTGGGCGGTATGGCGGCGTTCATCCCGAATCGGCGCGACCCCGCGGTGACCGAGGCGGCGCTCGCGAAGGTGCGCGACGACAAGGTCCGTGAGGCGAACGACGGCTTCGACGGAACGTGGGTCGCGCATCCGGATCTCGTCGAGACTGCCATGACGGAATTCGACCGCGTCCTCGGCGACAAGCCGAACCAGCTCGACCGTCAGCCGTCCGAAGTCGTGGGTCAGGCGAAGCAGCTCCTCGACGTGAAGATCCCCGGCGCGACGATCACCGAAACGGGCCTGCGGACCAACGTCAGCGTGGGGATCCAGTACATCGCGTCCTGGCTTCGCGGCACCGGTGCTGCGGCGATCAACAACCTCATGGAAGACGCCGCGACCGCCGAGATCTCGCGCTCTCAGGTGTGGCAGTGGGTGGACCAACGCGTGCCTCTCGCCGAGGGCCCGACGGTCACGCGCGATCTCGTCAAGAAGATCGAGGAAGAGGAGCTCGCGAAGATCCGCACGGCCGTCGGAGATGAGGTCTTCGCGAACGGCCGCTACGAGGAAGCCGCTTCTCTCTTCGACGGCGTTGCGCTCTCACCCGACTTCGCCGAGTTCCTCACGCTGCCGGGATATGAACGACTGGACTAGGGCGCTGCGCCCGTCTGCTTCTTGACGCGATCCGTCAACGCTATGAGCTCGGTGATCCGCGCGTCCCACCGCTGACCGAGCACGTCGATCTCGGCCTGGCGCGACTGCGCCGTCAGGCCGGCGAAGCCACTCGTGATCGCGGCAGCTTCCCGATAGTTGCGCATGAGGCCGTCGCGGTACCACACCAGGCTGGGGTCGACCGGCGACGCAGCGAAGATGTCGGCGACCTGTCCGTACAGCACGGACGCCTGTCGCATGTCGGCGGAATCCTGTGCGCTCCACGTGCCCGGCCGGTCGCTCACCTGCTGGAACAGGTCCGCCGCCTTGTTCGCGATCGGATCTGCCTTGTCGATCGACGCATTCCAGGCGGCGACCGTCGGGTCCTGGATGACGCCACTCTCATTCGCGATCACCCAGCCGCTCGACAACACGCCACAGGCAGCGAGGATGCCGAGCGTCGCCATCTGGCCGCTCGTCCTGGCGATGGCCGGGACGCGCACATATAGGGCCAGCCCACGGATCATCTGGAACGCGCCGAAGAGCACCGCGCCCCACGCGATGAAGAATTTGCCGCCGCCCGCGGCGCTCGCGTAGCTGATGGCGGTGATCAGCCCTCCGCCGGCGAACCAGAGCGCGCCGTTCCGGGCGTGGCCAAAGGCCGCTGAGGCGAAGTCCGACTCCTGGGCTGCGGCGTCCGTCTGGGCTGCCGCGATCGGAGCCTGAGCGTCGTAACGCGCGCGCAGCTCTGGATCGGTCAGTGTGCTGAGCGCGAGATCGAGCAGCTCGCGCGAAGCGTGCCCCCGCGGTGCGTCCCGGCCGGCGAGCACCGCACGGCCATACGCTCCTCGGATGTCCATTTCGCTGGCATCACGCGGAACGCCAAGCGTGGCGTAGAGGTCGGGCAGCACGGCGGTGGTCACGCCTCAGAGGTTAGACGCGCGATCGCGATCACGGCATGCGCGAAGGTCGCATTAGTGGATCAACGTTGGTCAGCGGATGTGTTCGGCGAGGATCCGATTCACCACAGCGGGATTCGCTTTGCCGCCCATGCGCTTCATGACGGGTCCGACAAGTGCGCCGAGCGCGCGGGCGTTCCCCGCCTTGTAGTCGGCGACGGCCTTCGGGTTCTCCGCGAGCACCGCGTCGACCGCGGCCGCGATCGCCGCTTCATCAGACACCTGCGTCAGCCCTTTCGATCTCACGATCGCGTCCGGTGCGGCGCCGGTCTGCCACATCTCGGCGAAGACGTCCTTCGCGGCCGAGCCGGACACCTCACCCTTCTTCACCAGGGCAACGAGCGCGCCGAGCTGAGCGGGCGTGATCTTCGCGCCCGCGACGGATCCGCCGTCGTTCTTGAGATATCGGAGGAACTCTCCGGTCACCCAGTTCGCGACGGTCTTCGCGTCGCCACCGGCGGCGCGAACGGCCTGCTCGAAGAAGTCCGCGAGCGCGCGGTCGTCGACGAGGATCCGCGCGTCGTAGTCCGACAGCGCGTACTCGCGCATGAAGCGCGCGCGCCGGGCGGTCGGCAGCTCGGGGATGGATGCGCGCAGGCGCTCGACGTCGGCGCGCGACGGTGCGAACGCGACCAGGTCCGGCTCGGGGAAGTACCGGTAGTCCTGGACGTCCTCCTTGGAGCGCTGAAGGAACGTCTGCTTGCGCTCGGGACTCCAGCCGACCGTGATCTTCCCCTTGCGCGTGCGGATCTCGCCACCGGCTTGCCATTCCTGCCAGAGGCGGTCGGCCTCATACGGCACGGCCTCCTCCAGTGCCGCGTAGCTGTTCATGTTCTTGATCTCGCTCTGCGGCGGCCACTGGATCTTCCCGTTCTCGTCGAAGCGGATCGACACGTTCACGTCGAACCGCCCCGCTCCCTGCTCGAAGCGCACCTCGGAGACGCCGGCGAACACGAGGACCTCGCGCAGCGCGCGAACGTAGGCGAGCGCCTCCTCGACCGACCTCAGGTCCGGCTCGCTCACGATCTCGAGCAGCGGCACGCCGGAGCGGTTGAAGTCGACGAGCGAGTAGCCCTCACCGTGCTTCGAGTTCGCCGTGTCCTCCTCGAGATGCGCGCGCGTGATGCCGATGCGCTTGGGGCCGGCGGACGTCGTGACGTCGAGCCACCCCTTGACGTTGAGCGGCAGGTCGTACTGGGAGATCTGGTAGCCCTTGGGCAAGTCGGGATACATGTAGTTCTTTCGGTCGAACTTCGTATGCGCCGGGACCTCGCAGTTCAGCGCGAGGCCGGCGATCATCGCGAGCTCGATGGCGCGCTTGTTCGGCACGGGCAGCGCGCCCGGGAGACCGAGGCACACCGGACACACGAGCGAGTTCGGCGGGGCGCCGAACCACTTCGCCGCGCAGCCGCAGAACATCTTCGATTCGGTGGCGAGCTCGACGTGAGTCTCGATGCCGATGACGAGCTCGTACGGACGCTCGTTCACGGCTGCTGCGGCTGCGGGATGCCCGTCGGCACCGGCGCAGTGGTCCTTTCCGGAGCGCGGATGAGCCGGCTGAGGTTGACGATCACGCGGTCGTCGGACACAGAGACAAGATACTGGTCGAGGTCGCGGTAACGACCATCGCCTCCGCCGCTCGGCGCGAACTTGTAGGTTCCGCGCGCCGGCCCGCAGCTCGCGATGAATCCGAGCGGCACCGGTCCGCCACCGCTCGAGGCGTCCACGTCCACAACGCAATCACCACCGCCAGCGCGCGGAGTCCAGCGCGTGGGGAACGCGAAGTAGTTTCCGGGCGGCATGCGCACGAGCCAGAACGCTCGAGCGTCATCGACGAGGGGAGCGGCGATGCGCTGCGGGACGACGCTCGCGGCCTTGGTGTCCGCGATCCTCAGCACCAGCCGATCGCCCGGCACGAGCGCCGGCGGCGTCACGATCTGCGGCGCGATCGCGAGGAGCGAGACGACGAGGACCGCCATGAGGCCTCCAAAGAGCAGCAACGCGACGAGGACGTACTGCTTCCACACGGGCGTGGGGTCGAGCGACTCCGCCCCCGCCCAGTGCTCGGCGGGCTGATCCTCGTAGCGCGTGCCCATCGCTACGAGGCGGCGTGCTTGACGAAGCGCTCGATACGGTCGCAGGCCTCGGCGATCTGCTCCATCGATGCGGCGTAGCACGCGCGGATGTGCCCGCGCCCCTGCTCGCCGAACGCATTGCCTGGCACGACGACGACGCGCTCGTGCTTCAGCAGCTGCTCGCAGAAGGTGTCGTCGTCAGGCATCGCGGTCGACGTGATGTTCGGGAAGCAATAGAACGCGCCACGCGGCTCGAAACAGTGCAGGCCCATGTCGTTGAAACGGCGCCACATGTACTGGCGGCGTTTGTCGTACTCGCCGACCATGCGCTGGACCTCAGGCTCGCCGCTCTGCAGCGCCTCGAGCGCGGCGTACTGCGCGGCCGTGGGCACGCACATCACGGTGTACTGATGGATCTTCATCATCTGCTCGATGATCTCCGCCGGAGCGCACGCGTAACCGACGCGCCAGCCCGTCATGGCGTACGACTTCGAGAAGCCCGCGAGGTAGATCGTCCGCTCCTTCATCTCGGGAGCAGACAGGATCGAATGGTGCTCGGTGCCGTACACGAGACGGTCGTAGATCTCGTCGGCGTACACGAGCAGGTCGTGCTCCGTGGCGAGCGCGGCGATGCCATCGACGTCCTCCTTCTCGAGGACGGCGCCGGTGGGGTTGTTCGGGAATCCGAGCAGGATCGCCCGCGTGCGCGGTGTGATCGCGGCCTTCACGTCATCGGGACGGAGGCGGAAGTCGTCCTCCTCGCGAGTGGGCACCGCGACGGGCACGCCGCCGGCGAGCACGATGCCCGGGACGTACGCGACGTACGACGGATCCGCGAGGATGACTTCGTCGCCGTCGTTGAGCGTCGCTCGCATCGCGAGGTCGACGGCCTCCGAGACGCCGACGGTCACGATGATCTCGCGCTCCACGTCGTAGCGAACGCCGCGCAGCTTCGCGGTGTGCGCGCTGATCGCGTCGCGCAGTGGTTTGATCCCGTAATTCGACGTGTACTTCGTCTTGCCGTCCTTGATCGACCGGATCGCCGCGTCGCGGAAGCGCTCGGGGGTGACGAAGTCCGGCTCCCCCACGCCGAGCGAGATCGCCCCCTCGACGCCCGCGATGAGGTCGAAGAACCGCCGGATGCCGCTCGCCGGGATCCGCGCCACCTTCTCGTTCGTCAGAGACCGGGGGGTCCTCGGGGGGCGGAGCCCCCCGGTGGTCGTCATGCCGCGACCTCAGGGCGCATCTCGTGATGCTTCGTGGCACGCTCGTACGCGGCCGCGACGCGGAACATCGTGCCCTCCTGGTACGAGTTCGCGATGACCTGAAGCCCGACCGGCAGACCCTCGGAGAGACCGCACGGCAGCGAGATACCCGGCAGGCCGCTGATGTTCACCGGCAGGGTGAAGATGTCGTTGAGGTACATCGAGAGCGGATCGTTCACCTTCTGGCCGATCTTGAACGCGACGCTCGGCGAGGTCGGCGTCACGATCGCATCCACCTTCTCGAAGACGCGATCGAACTCCTGCTTGATGAGCGTGCGCACCTTCTGCGCCTTCACGTAATACGCATCGTAGTAACCGGCCGAGAGCGCGTACGTGCCCAGGATCATCCGCCGCTTCACCTCGGGGCCGAACCCTTTTCCGCGCGTGCGCCGGTACGTCTCGATGAGGTCCGGCCCCTCCACACGCAGCCCGTAACGCACGCCGTCGTAACGAGCGAGGTTCGATGACGCCTCCGCCGGCTGGATCAGGTAGTACACGGCGAGGCCATGGTCGGTGAGCGAGAGCGAGACGTCGACGAGCTCCGCGCCCTGGCGCTCGAGCTCGCGAAGCGCGTCGCGGACCGCGCGTTCAACGCCCTTCTCCATGCCCGAGATGAAGAACTCCTTCGGCACCCCGATGCGCATGCCCTTCACGCCGCGGTCGAGATCGCGCCGCAGGTCTTCCCTTGGAAGCGGCATCGTCGTCGCGTCGCTCGGATCCTTGCCGAAGAGCGCCTCACACACGATGGCGCAATCCTCGACGCTGTTCGTGAACGGCCCGACCTGGTCGAGCGACGACGCGAACGCGACGACTCCGTAGCGCGAGACCCGTCCGTAGGTCGGCTTCATGCCCACGACGCCGGTGAGCGCCGCGGGCTGGCGGATCGAGCCACCGGTATCGGTACCGAGCGCGAACAGGGCTTCGCTCGCCGCGACGGCGACCGCGCTTCCGCCGGACGATCCGCCCGGCACGCGATCGACGCGCCAGGGGTTCTTCACGGGACCGAAAGCGGAGTTCTCGTTCGAGCTGCCCATCGCGAATTCGTCGAGGTTCGTCTTCCCCAGCATCACCGCGCCCTCGGCGTCGAGGCGCTCCACGACCGTGGCCGAGTAGGGCGGAACGTAGCCCTCGAGGATCTTCGAGCCGGCCGTCGTCGTCACGCCTTTCGTGCCGATGATGTCCTTGCACGCCCACGGGATGCCGCAGAGGAGCGCCGCATCGCCCGCGCGGAGGCGCTCGTCCGCCTCGCGAGCCTGTGCCTTCGCGCGTTCATCCGACAGCAGCAGCCAGGTGTTGAAGCGGTCACCGTGCGCCGAGCGGAGCGCGATCTCCGCGAGCTCGATCGCGCTGGTCTCGCGGCGGCGGAGAAGCGCGGCCGCCTCGACGATCGTGCGCGGGAGCTCTTTCATCTGCTCTCCAGGATCTCCTGGACGCGGAAGAATTCGCCGTCGCGTCCGCCCTTCGGCGCGTTCGCCAGCGCCTCGTCGGTCGTGAGGCCGGGCCGGATCACGTCGTCGCGCTGCACGCCGACGAGCGGGAGCGTCGAGGCTGTCGGCGGGATCTCGCTCGTGTCGACGGTCTTCAGACGCTCGACCGCGTCGAGCACGACCGACAGCTGCCCGGTGAAGCGCTCGATCTCCTCATCGGTCAAGGCGATGCGCGCGAGATCAGCGACGTGAACGATCGTGGCTCGGTCGATCGGCATGGGTCGAGTTTAGGTGCCTGGCAGGTCGGCGTTAACCTCAGGTGATGGGTCGAGCGTTCGCGACCTTCGCGGCCGGCGCCCTGTCCATCGCCGCGATCGTCGCGTGCGGCGGCGGCAACAAGACGCCACAGTCGACACCGTACGGGGAGGCGAGCCCGGGTTCGTCGCTCCCGGCGGCGCTCTTCTTGCCGAACGACCCGCGTCAGCGAACTCCCGAGGCCGTCGCGCCACACGTATTCGTCGTCGTGATGGAGAACACGGGTCTCGGAAGGGCCTTGCGGTCGCAGCCGATCGCGCGTCTCGCATCGGCGAACGCGCTCGCGACCAACTATCGCGCGGTGGCGCGACCCAGCCTGCCGAACTACCTGGCGCTCACGTCAGGCAGCACCTGGGACATCACCGATAACGGCTATCACTCGCTGCCGGCAGAGGATCTCGGGACGCAGCTCACGAACGCGGGCGTGAGCTGGCGCGCGTACATGGAAGGGATGACGACCGAAGGCGGCTGCATGCGCAGCCCCTACCCGTACGCGCTCAAGCACAACCCCTTTGCGTACTACGGCGGCCGGTGCCCGTCGAACGTGGTGCCGATCGAGACGCTCGACGCCGACCTCGCGGGTGCGACGCCGAACTTCGTCTGGATCACGCCCGGCCTCTGTCACGACGGTCACGACTGTTCTCTCGACGTCGCGGGCGCGTGGCTCGACGGGGTCGTTTCCCGGATCGTGTCGTCCGACGCGTGGCGTTCCGGTGGGACGTTGTTCATCGTCTGGGACGAGGGCGACGGCGGCGACGCCAACCTCGTGCCGCTCATCGTGCTCACGAAGGACATGACCGCGCAGCGCGTCGAAACCCCGTACGACCACTACTCGCTCCTCGCGACGATCGAGGACGTCTTCGGCCTCCCGCATCTCGGCGGCGCCGCGACGGCCCGACCACTCGCGCAAGCGGTCCTGGGTCGTTGACATCGATACCTACCGGCGTGAGCTGGGGTAAGGTCGGACAGTGGCTGACGATCGCTCCTACATCGATACGAATACCCGCGAGCGCGAGCGTCTGCGCGCGCTCGTCGAAGGGCTGGACGACGAGGCGCTCACCGTTCCGGTGAACGAGTACTGGACCGTCGCCGGCGTGCTCGGCCACATCGCGTACTGGGACATCCGCGTCCTGGTCCTTGCCGAAAAGATCGATCGTGGCGAACCGTGGGCGCCGGGGGACGCCGAGCCCGAGGGCGATTGGCTCAACGACTCGACGCGTCCGCTGATCCATGCCATCGCGCCGAGGGATGCCGCGCAGCTGGCCCTGCGGATCGCTGAGCAGACGGACGCTCGCGTGGCGAAGCTGCCCCTGGACCGGCTTTGGCCCCGCGACCCCGACAGCCCGATCTACGCGGCCCGCGCCGACCACCGCGGCGAGCACCTCGACGAGATCGAGGCCGCGCTTCGAGCCCGCGGCTAGGAGCCGGGCCTCTCCAGCATGACCAGCCGGCCGTCCGGATCGCGCACGGCCATCTCGCGCGTTCCCCAGTGCGTCGCTGCGAACGGCGCTACGACCTCGACGGGGCGACCGGGCGTCGCCTCGTCGTTCGCAGCGAGATGGAGCTCGACCTTCAACTCGCGGTCGGCTTGGATCTCCGCGAGATAGATGTACGGTCCGCCGCCGCGCGGGCGCAGCAGCGCTGAGGTCTTCCCGCGGTCCTCCTCCAGCTCGAAGCCAAGCGCGCGCCAGAACGCGACGCTCTTTCCCCAGTTGTGCGTCTCGATGTAAATGTGGTGGATCGAATCGGCCGGCATCGCTATCTCCCCTTCTTGCGCTTTTCCCGATCGAGGTACTCGCGCAGCGCCGCGGCGACGAGGGCG
>DASYUC010000159.1:0-20189 GCA_036001645.1 Candidatus Limnocylindria bacterium | reverse complement strand
GTCGCCGGCGGTCGCGCGCGCGATGTTCATCGCCGCTGTGGGTCGAGCGCGTCGCGCAGCCCGTCGCCGAGGAGGTTGAATCCCAGCACCGCGATCATGATCGCGAGTCCCGGGAACACGGCCAGATGCGTCGCGAACTCGAGATACTGCCGACCCTCGCTCAGCATCACGCCCCACGACGGAGCGGGTGGCTGCGCTGAAAGGCCGAGGAACGAAAGTGCGCCCTCGGTGAGGACCGCCCACGACAGCGCGAGGCTCACCTGCACGATGAGCGTCGAGGCGAGGTTGGGGAAGATGTGGCGGATCATGATGCGGGAGCCTGTTGCCCCGACCGCCCGAGCCGCCTCCACGAAGTCGCGCGCCTTGAGCGCGAGCACGGGACCGCGCACGACGCGCGCGAAGATCGGCGTGTAGACCACGGCGATGGCGATGATGACGTTGTTCGGATCGGGGCCGAGCGCGGCGACGATGCCGAGCGCGAGCAGGATCGCGGGAAAGGCGAAGAAGACGTCGAGCACCCGCCCGATCGCGAGATCCGCCCATCCACCGAGGTAGCCCGACATGAGGCCGAGCGTCCCGCCGACGACCGTCGCGATCGCGACCGACAGCACCGCGACGCGGATCGAGAGACGCGCTCCGAACAGGATCCGGCTCAGCAGATCGCGGCCGAGCGCGTCGGTCCCCAGCGGGAACTCCGGCGTCGGCCCCACGAGGCGCTGCGCCGATGGCAACAGCGGATCGTGCAGCGGGAGAAACCCGACGATCAGCGCGACACCGACATAGATCGCGACCATCACGAGCCCGAGCAACGCGACGGGCTCACGCACGATCGCCGTAACGCTGCCGGCGACGCCGAACGTTCGTCCCGCGGCGGCGGGACTAGGTGAGGCGGATTCGGGGATCCAGGTAGCCATAGAGCAGGTCCACGATGATGTTGACGAGGACGAACAGGATCGCGATCGCGAGAACTCCGCCCTGCACGAGCGCGTAGTCGCGCTGCACGATCGCCGCGAGGAGCATCCGCCCGACGCCGGGGATCGAGAAGATCTCCTCGACGACGACCGCTCCTCCGAGCAGCTGTCCGACCTGTATTCCGAGGAGCGTCACCACGACGATGAGGCCGTTCTTGAGCACGTGGCGGCGGACGATGAGCCCACTCGGCAGTCCCTTCGCCCAGGCCGTCCGGACGTAGTCCGCGCTCAGGACATCGAGCATCGCCGAGCGCGTCATGCGCATCGTCGCGGCCGCGAGCGCGACGCCCAGCGTCACCGCAGGTAGGACGATGAGCGCGAGATTGCCGAGTGGATCGCGGACGAAGTCGACGTAGCCGCCGGTGTTCGGAAGCCATCTCAGGTACAGCGAGAAGAACACGATGATGAGCGTGCCGAGCCAGAAGCTTGGCAGCGAGAGACCGATCAGCCCCCCGATACGCGCGAACACGTCGACACGCGACCGCGGGCGCATCGCGGACACGAGCCCAAGCGGCAGTCCGATGGCGACCGCGATCACGGTCGCCGCGGCGGCGAGCTCGAGCGTCGCCGGCAGCCGTTCCGCGATCTCGACGAGGACCGGGCGGCCGGTCCGGATCGAATAGCCGAAGTCACCGCGAAGGAGCGACGTGAGCCAGGTCCAGTACTGCTGGTAGAGCGGCTGATCGAGGCCGAAGTAGGCGCGAAGGCTCGCGAGCTGCTCGGGCGTGAGCGCCGTAGATGTTCCGAGCCGTGCCGCGATCGCGTCGCCGGGGATCAGCCGGATGAACAGGAACGTCAGGACGGACACGCCGAGCAGCGTCGGTATCGCGCCGGCCAGCCGCCACGCGAGATAGCGACCCACGCGCTAGGCGACGATCCTCATTTGTCGAGCCAGGTCTGCCGCAGATAGATGACCGAACCGGTCGGAAGGTGGATGAATCCCTTCGTCGTCGGCAGCGTCGCGTTGTAGTCGCGCCCCACGTACAGCCAGATGAACGGGACGCCGTTGACGAGCTCCTTCTGCGCGGTCGTGTACAGGTCCTTGCGTTTTGCGACATCGGTCGTCGCGCGCGCCTGCTTGATCGCGTCGCTGGAGATCGGGTTCTTGTAGCTGGTCACGAAGTTGAGGTTCCCGTCGTCCGTGAAGTAGCGGAACACGTAGAAGTCCGGGTCCGGGCCTCCACCGTTGAGGCCTGGCGCCATATCGAAGTCCGCTTTCAGCCAGCGGTCGACCCACTGCGTGAACTCGAGCGTCTCGATCTTCATCGTCACGCCGATCTCGGCGAGCTGCGCTTGCACCAGCTGCGCGATGTCCTTCGCGTACGCCGGCTCCGTCGTCTGCGTCAGCATCGTGAACGAGACCGGGCCGACGTTCGCTTCCGTCAGGAGCTGCTTCGCTTTCGCGACATCGCGTGTGTAGAGCGGGTACTGCGATGTGGGCAGCGCGTAATTGGCGAGACCGGGCGCGATCGGACCGGTGACCTCGCCTTCGCCGAACGCGACCGCGTCGATGATCGCCTTGCGGTCGATCGCGTACGCGATCGCCTGGCGCACCTTGAGGTTGTCGAAGGGCTTGCGCTTGGTGTTCACGAACAGGAGGTTGTAGCTGAGGCTCGGCTTCGCCGACAGCGTCACGCCGGCCTCGCTCCGCAGCGTCCGCGCCACCTTGGCATCGACGACGATCGCCATGTCGGCGGCCTTGGTGCGCAGCGCGGCGGTCAGGGCGGTCTCGTCGGGAACGACGTTGATGCGGATCCCGTCGAGGTAGGGCTGACCGGCGACGTAGTAGTCCGCGTTCTTCGCGAAGCGCATGTAGTTGTCGGGCACCCACTCCGCGAGCTTGAACGGCCCGCTGCCGATCGCCGTCTCCTTCTTTGAGAGATCGGCGTTGGCCTCGCCGATCTTCTTCGACACGATCCCGGTGTTGGGGTGCGCCATGTACGCGATGAGCGCCGCGTTCGGGGTCTTCAGGTCGAAGACGACCGTGGACTCATCAGGAGCGGTGATCGTGTTGACATCACCGAAGAACGAGCGCGCGACCGCCACGTTCTTGGCGTCGATGATCCGGTCGAACGTGTACTTCACGTCGGCGCTCGTGAGCGGGTCGCCGTTGTGGAACTTCACGCCGGTGCGGATCTTGACCGTGACGGTCTTGCCATCCGAGGAGGTCGTGGGCATCGACGCGGCGAGATCGGGCTGCACGGCGAGATTCTCGTCGAGGCGCATGAGATAGCTGTAGAGGAGCTCGAAGACGCGGGCGGAGGTGAACGCGGGGACCTTGTGCGGATCGAGGTTCGTGACCTCGCCCGCGCGCGCGAGGATCAGCGTGCCGCCCGTCTTCGGGCCGCTGCTCGCGGTCGCGGATGGACCGGGTCCCGCACTTGGCGTGCACGCCGACAGGACCGTCGCCAAGACCAGGATCGCCGCGCCGGTGATGTTCGAAAGACGCGACATCGCATGCCCTCCCCGCGCTCCGAATGCCAGGTGGCACAGTACCACCGTGGTCCGCTTCACCGAAGTCAGTCACCAGGTCGAAGCGGGGATGAAGACGTATCCCGGCCTGCCCGAGCCAACGGTCGACGTGATCATCGACTACGAATCATCTCGCGAGCGTTACGGCAACAAGGCGGAGTTCTTCATCGCCTCACTGCATCCCTGCGGCAACACCGGAACCTACGTCGATTCGCCCCACCACCGCTACCCGCGTGGCGCCGACCTCGCCGAGCTTCCACTCGAGCGGCTCGCGCACATGCCCGCCGTCGTCATCGACGCGACGGGCGCGGGTCGCGCGATCGGTCCCGAGCTCTTCGGCGGCATCGCGCTCGCGGACCGCGCTGTGCTGGTGCGCACCGACTTCTCGCGTCCCTGGGGGTCGCCGGCATACTTCACCGACCACCCCTACCTCACCACCCACAGCGTCGAGGTCCTGGTGCGTGCGGGCCCGCGGCGTTTCCCGTGCGCGCTTACGTGATCGACGAGGAGGGTGCTCGCTAGGTCACATCCCGATCGGATGCCAGACGGTCTTGAGCTCGAGGAAGGCGGTGATGTCGTACGGACTCTGCCGGTCCGCTTTCCCGCGAACGACGCGCTTCACGTTCTCGGCGCCGAGGCGCTCGAGCTCCGCGACGTCGCCGTCACCCCCGGTGAGGTCGAG
This sequence comes from Candidatus Limnocylindria bacterium, assembly GCA_036001645.1. GTDB lineage: Bacteria > Chloroflexota > Limnocylindria > P2-11E > P2-11E > CF-39. The sequence goes on along the minus strand of DASYUC010000159.1, from coordinate 16,064 downwards.
CGCGGAGACATCCATGTGCGATGCGAGCCACGGCGCGAGCTCCGTGCGTAGTCCGGTGAGGATGTTCACGACACCCGGCGGGACGTCGGCGGTCGCGAGGCACTCCGCGAGCTCGATCGCGACGAGGGGATGCGCCTCCGACGCGATGACAACGGCGGTGTTGCCGCCGACGATGACCGGCGAGAGACGCGACACGAGCCCGAGGAGCGGCGGCTCCGGTGCGAGGATGCCCACCACACCGGTCGGCTCCGGCACGGTGAAGTTGAAATACGGGCCCGCGACGGGGTTGGCGGTGCCGACGACCTGCGCGATCTTGTCGGCCCAGCCCGCGTACCAGACCACGCGATCGATCGCACGATCCACCTCGCCCGCGCTCGATGCGACCGACGCGAGCTCGCTGCGCCGCGTCTCCATCATCTCGGCGATGCGATAGAGCACCTGGCCGCGGTTGTACGCCGTGGCCTTCGCCCAGCCCACGCCGGCCTGGCGCGCGATGCGGACCGCGTCGCGGAGATCCTTGCGCGACGCGCGCGCGATGTTCGCGCCCTCGGCGACGAGCGTGCGACCCGACTCGGACCGCGGGAATGCGCCGCCGATGAACAGCTTGTAGGTCTTCTGTACCGGCAGGCGCTTCATGCGTCGTCCAGCGCGACGTACGCCTCGAGGCCGTGCCGTCCGCCTTCGCGTCCGAAGCCGGACTCCTTGTACCCGCCGAACGGCGACGCGGGATCGAAGCGGTTGTACGTGTTCGCCCACACGACCCCGGCGCGAAGACGCTGCGCCATCGCGAGGATGCGCGAGCCCTTCTCGGTCCACACGCCGGCCGACAGCCCGTAGGGCGTGTTGTTCGCCTTCTCGATCGCCTCGTCGGGCGTGCGGACCGTCAGTACGGAGAGCACCGGGCCGAAGATCTCCTCCTGCGCGATCCGGTACGACTGCGCGACGTTGGTGAAGACCGTCGGAACGAACCAGTAGCCGCGCTCGGGAAGCTTGCACGGCGGCTGGTAGAGCTCGGCGCCTTCGTCGACGCCGGACTGCACGAGCGACGTGATCTTCTCGAGCTGCTGCTTCGAGTTGATCGCGCCCACGTCGGTGTTCTTGTCGAGCGGGTCGCCGACGCGCAGCGTGCGCATGCGACGCTTCAGCTTCGCGATGGTGGCTTCGTAGATGGACTCCTGCACGAAGAGACGCGAGCCCGCGCAGCAGACGTGGCCCTGATTGAAGTAGATGCCATTGATGATCCCCTCGACGGCCTGGTCGAGCGGGGCGTCGTCGAAGATGATGTTCGCCGCCTTTCCGCCGAGCTCGAGCGTGAGCCGCTTGCCCGTGCCCGCGAGCGTGCGCTGGATCGCCTTCCCCACCTCGGTCGAGCCGGTGAACGCGATCTTGTCGACGCCGGGATGGGACACGATCTCGGCTCCGGTGCGGCCATCCCCGGTGACGATGTTCACGACGCCAGGCGGAAGCTCCGCCTGACGAACGACGTCGCAGAACAGCAGCGCCGTAAGCGGTGTCGTCTCCGCGGGCTTCAGCACGACGGTGTTCCCGGCTGCGAGCGCCGGCGCGATCTTCCAGGCCAGCATCAAGAGCGGAAAGTTCCAGGGAATGATCTGGCCCGCGACGCCGATGGGCCGCGGCTTCCGGTTCGGGAACGCGTACTCGAGCTTGTCCGCCCAGCCCGCGTAGTAGAAGAAGTGCGCGGCGGCGAGCGGCACGTCGACGTCGCGCGACTCGCGGATCGGCTTTCCGCCGTTCAGCGACTCGAGCACGGCGAACTCGCGCGAGCGCTCTTGAAGGATGCGCGCGATCCGGAACAGGTATTTCGCGCGCTCGCTCGGACGCAGCTTCGACCACGCACCCTCGAACGCGCCGCGCGCCGCTTTCACCGCGCGATTGACGTCGGCCCTGTTCGCCTGCGCGACCTCCGACAGCGGCTCCTCGCGCGCCGGATCGATCGTCATGTAGCGCTCGCCCGAAAGCGGCTCGACGAACTTCCCACCGATGAACAGGCCGTACCGCTCCTGGATCCGGACGATGTCGCGCGCCTCGGGCGCGGGCGCGTAGTCCCACGCCGCCGCCAGCGGCGCCTTGTCGGCACGGCGCGCGACGTCTTGCTTGCGCTCAGTCAACGGTGAAGTAGTCCGGGTTCTGGTACCGGCCGGTGCGCTCCTTGCGGATCTGCATGAGCACGTCGTTGAGGAGCGTCGACGCGCCGATGCGGTAGCGGTCGGGCGTGAGCCACGCGAGTCCAAGGGTCTCGTGCACCTGCACCAGGAACTGCACCGCCTGCTTCGACTGACGGATGCCGCCGGCGACCTTCATGCCGACGACACGGCCGGTCTCCTCGTGCACGTCGCGAATGACCTCGAGCATGCAGAGCGCGACGGGAAGCGTCGCATTCGTCGCGGCCTTTCCGGTGGAGGTCTTGATGAAGTCCGCACCGCCGGCGATCGCGAGCAGCGAGGCGCGCCGTACGTTGTCGTACGTGCCGAGCTCACCCGTCTCGATGATGACCTTGAGGTGCGCATGGCCGGCGCAGATCTCCTTCACGCGGACGATCTCGTCGTACACCTGCGCGTAACGACCTGAGAGGAAGGCGCCGCGGTCGATCACCATGTCGACCTCGTGCGCGCCCGCCTCGACGACCCAACGCGTCTCGTCGAGCTTCACCTGGAGCGGCGACTGACCCGACGGGAACGCCGTCGCGACGCTGGCGACCTTCACGTCCGTTCCGCGCGTGCGCTCGAGCGCGTACGGAACGAGATTCGGGTAGACGCAGATCGCCGCGACCGAGGGAATGCCGGGGTCGGTGGGATCCGGCCGGATCCCCTTCGAGCTGAGGGCCGCGACCTTTCCCGGAGTATCCGCGCCCTCGAGCGTGGTGAGATCCATCATCCGGATGGCGAGCTCGAGCGCGAAGACCTTCGACTCCCGCTTGATCGAGCGCTTCGAGAGCACGTCGGCGCGTTCCTCGAGCGCGACGGCGTCGACGGACCCAAGGCGCGGGAGGCGCGGTTCGAGCGGAAGCTCGAATCCGCCGGGGAGAGCGGGTGCTGTCGCCATACGTTGAGGATATTCCCCGCGCCGGGGCAGCTCCGCGCCTGCGGAAGGCGCTAGCGCGTTGTCGCCGTGTGGGTCACGAGCAAGGCTCGCTCGCTCTCGGCGCTCGGCGTGTTGAGCGCCGCACCGACGAAAGTCGCGTAGCTGGAAAGCACCTGCACGTGAGCCTCGCCGTAGGTACGACGCCCGGTGGTCGCGACGACGAGGATGCCGGCGACGGCTTCGGCCATGCCCGGGATCGGCACGATGATCGCGCCCTTCGCGTCGGCGACGGCCTGTCCGATGGGCCCGCTCGCGACGTCCCACGAGACCGACGCGTGACGCTGCGTTTGCGCTTTGACGAGAGGCCCCTTGACCTCCCGCTGTCCGACCGCGGTCCGCGCCGAGCCCGTGGCGGCGACGAGCTCGAGCCCGCCCGTCGGTACCGCGGCATAGAGCAGCGCGGCGTCGCCCGGAACGACCTCGAGCGCGCCCTCCGCGAGGAGCCGCAGCACATCCGGAGTCGGTCCAGCGGCGAGAGCGAGCGCGACCTCGGCGAGCGCGCCGAGTCGTCGCCCATGCGGATCGAATCGACCACGCAGGAGTCGCATCGCACCAAAGCCGGCGCCGATGCCAAGCAACGCGAGCGCGCCGAGACCATTGGTCCCGACGCGGATCACCGGCTCGCCGATCGCGTGATCCGTGCCGGCCCAGAGCGCGAGATTCGCGGCGATCGCGAGGAGCGCGGCGACCACGCCGATCTCGGGGCCGAAGAGCGCGCCGGCGATCGCGACCGGGATGATCGCGAGGAGCGCGGCGGATGCGCCGAACGTCGGCTCGGCGATGAGGAAGGCGGCGGCGTAGGCGACGAGCAGGACGCCGAGCGTCGTGACCGCGCGCCGACGTCGGGCAAAAGCACCGAACGCGCCGCGCGACACGTTGCGGGCGGTCATCACGATGCGCGCAGGTGTTTCTGGCGCCACTTCCGGTGGCTGTGGCCTTGCGACGCGGCGGATCTCCGCGAGAAGGGTCCCGAGCGGCGTGTCCTTCGGAACGAACGCGGCCACACCCGCAGCGAGCGCCAGCTCACGGATGCCCTCATCGAGCGTGAACATCACGATGGCGATGTCGGGCGAGTCGACATGGAGGCGCGCCGCCACATCGAGTCCACGCTGACCGGGCATGCGGTGATCGAGGACGAGGACATCGGGGCTCAGATCGCGCACGAGACGGAGCGCCTCCGCGCCGTCGGACGCGACGCCGAGGATGACGAGATCGTCGCTCGTCCCGATCGCGCTGCGAAGCCCTTCGCGGACCATCGGGTTGTCGTCTGCGATGACGAGTCGGATCCTTCTGCGCTTCGGCGTCGCCTGCGAGGGGACTTCCCGAGCGCGTTCCTGCCGCACGACCGCGCGCTGGATGTCCTCGCGATCCGCAAAGCCCAGCTCGACCAGGATCGTGCCGAGCGGCACGCGGTGGCCCTGACGAAGCCGCTGCTCGGCGAGCGCGCGCTCGAGCTGTGCGGGTTGGATCACGCCCATGTCGACAAGGAAGAGGCCGAGTCCGGGATCTGGGGTGGGCTGCTCGAGCACGAGCTGCAGCATCCGGACAAGATCGAGCGGGCCAAAAGGCTTCACGATGTACGCCGTCGCGCCGACCGCGCTCGCGAACGCGCGGCTCTCGGGATCGTCGCGCGCGGTAAGCATCACGACCCGCACGTCTCGCGTCCCGCTGGAGCTTCGAAGCTCGCGGCAGACCACGAAGCCGTCACGCGTGTTCCCTTCGAAGGTGACGTCCAAGAGGACGATCTGCGGCTGCTCGCGGCCGGCAACGGTGAGCGTTTCGTCCGGGGTCGTCGCCTCGAGGACGCGCCAGCCCTGTGCCATGAGCGTGACGCGCACGAGCGCGCGCACGGCCCGGTCATCGTCCGCGACGAGCACGGTGGGAGTGCGCTCGGCCGAGCGCCTCACCTCATCTCTCACCACACGCACTGTTATGCGCCAGCCGACCCGTGGTCAAGCATGACTTTAGTGGGTCGGGTCAGTTTGCGCGGCGAAGCCGCGGGTCGAGAACGTCGCGGAGGCCGTCGCCGAGGACGTTGAACGCGCCGACGGCGAACAGGATCGCGAGGCCCGGGAACAGCGACAGCCACGGCTGCGTGCTGATGAAGTTCCGGCCCTCGCTGATCATCACGCCCCACTCGGGCGTCGGCGGCTGCGCACCGAATCCAATGAAGCTGAGACCGGCGGCGGCGATGATCGCCGCGCCCATGTCGAAGCTCGCTTGGATGAGCAGCGGCGCGATCGCGTTCGGTAGGAGATGGCGCGCGAGGATCCTGGCGGGGGAGGCGCCGATGCTGCGAGCGGCCTCGACGTACTCGCGACGCCGCAGCGACAGAAGCTGTCCGCGCGCGAGGCGTGCGTACACGGCCCAGGTGACCGCGGCGATGGCGATGATCGCATTCGTGAGGCTCGGCCCGAGCGCACCGGCGATCGCCATCGCCAGGATGAGCGGCGGGAACGCCAGGAACACTTCGGTCAAACGCATGAGCGCCTCATCCGCCAGCCCGCCGGCGTATCCGGCGACGAGCCCGACGAACGTGCCGAAGACGCCCGCGAGCGCGACGACGACCACTCCGATGACCAGCGAGATGCGGGCGCCATAGAGGAGCCGGCTCAGGATGTCGCGGCCGAGCTGATCGGTGCCGAGCAAATGTTCGGCGGATGGCGGCTCGAGTCGTGAGCCGAGCGTCTGCGCCAGCGGGTCGTATGGCGCGATGAGCGGAGCCAGGATCGCGCACGCGGCGAACACCGCGATGACCGCGATCGCGAGAACGTTGAGCGGCTCGCGCAGGATCGGCGAGCGTGCGGCGATACGCGCGGGGCGGCGGAGAGTCGCGAGCCGCTCAGCCACGCTGGATCCGTGGATCGAGCCAGTAATAGGTGACGTCCACCAGGAGATTCGCGAGCGGGTAGACGACGGCGGCGAGGAGTGTCACGCCGAGCACGGCCGGGAAGTCCAGGCTCACCGCGGATGCGGTCGCGTAGCGGCCGAGCCCGGGCCAGCTGAAGATCGTCTCGGTGAGCACAGCGCCGGAGAGAAGGCTGCCGAACGTGAGGCCGATGATCGTGACGGTGGGAATGAGCGCATTGCGAAGCGCGTGACGCAGCACGATGATCCGCTCGCGCAGACCCTTGGCGCGCGCGGTCCGCATGTAGTCCTGCCCGAGGACCTCGAGCATGCTCGAACGCGTCATGCGCGTGATCACCGCGGTCGAGAAGTAGCCGAGGGTGAGCGCGGGCAGGACGAGATGCACGAGGCTGCTTCGCAGCGCGTCGATATCTCCGGCGAGGACGCTGTCGATGACGTACAGGCCGGTTCGCGGCGGTGGTGGCGTCACGAAGAGATCGATGCGCCCGCCACCCGGGAACCAGCCGAGCTGGTAGTAGCCGAGGCCGATCACGATGAGGCCGAGCCAGAAGACGGGGATCGAGCCTCCGGCGAGCGCGAGCAGGCGGACGATGAAGTCCGGCATCCGACCGCGATAGATCGCGGACCAGACGCCGGCGGGAATGCCGACGAGCATCGACACGAGGAGCGCGGTGAACGAAAGCTCGAGCGTCGCCGGGAAGGAATCGGCCAGGTCGTCGACCACCGCTCGTCGCGTCCGGATGCTCCGACCGAGATCGCCGTGGAGGATGCCGGTCGCGTACGTCACGTACTGCTCCACGAGCGGCCGGTCGAGGCGGTATTCGGCGCGGAAGGCGGCGATCTGCTCATCCGTCGCGTGATCGCCGAGGGCCGCCGCCGCGGGGTCGGCCGGGATGACATGCGAGATCGCGAACGTGATGACCGAAACTCCGACCATCACGGCCGCGATCCCGACGATGCGTCTCAGTAGGAAGCCGAGGAATCGCATGGCGCCCCTGGCGCCTATTTAGTTATCGAGGCGAAGTCCAACCATCCCATCGGGTTCCAGGCGAAGCCCTTCACGCTCGAGCGGAGGCCGAAGAGCTCCGTCGGCTGATAGAGAACCGCATAGGGTCCGTTGTGGAGCACGTACTCGGTGATCTCCTTGTACGCGGCCGTCCGCTTCGTGGTGTCGGTGATAAGCGCGGCTTCGCGGCCCTTTGCCGCGATGGACTTGTCGTCCCATCCGTTCCGGAAGGCGATCGACTTCGCGGCGTAGTCGGTGAACGGACCGACGTTCCCGTCAGGGTCCGGGAAGTCGGGGCCCCAGAGGATCATGACGAGCTGGCCCCTCTGGGCGCGATAGGTCGTGAGGAGATCGGCCTGCGCCGTCTGCTTGATGCTGACGGTCACGCCGATCTTCGCCCAGTCGGCTTGCAGCTTCGACGCGAGGTCGGCCCACGCCACGCCGCCCGGGGCGGGTCCGGTCGGAACGAGGAGCTCGAGCGTGATGGCGGTCTGACCGGCCTGGGTCAGCAGCGCCTTCGCCTTCGTCACGTCCGCTTGGAACGGCGCGCTCTCGTTGTAGCCGGCGAGGCCGGCGGGCACGATGCCCTGCACCTTTTTGGCGTTGCCCTTGAGAAGATCTTTGATGATGCCGTCGTAATCGATCGCGGTGCGCAGCGCTTCGCGCACGTTGACATTGTCGAGCGGCTTCGCCGTCGCATTCATACCGACGTAGACGAGCAGGAGGCTGTTGCCCGACGTCGTCGTGATGCCGGCCTTCCCTTGCAGCGCGGCGACCTGTTGCGGGCTCAGGTTGCGCGCGACGTCGGCGTCGCCCTTCTCGAGGGCGAACTGCTGATTCGTCGACTCGGGGACGTGCTTCACCAGGACGCCGCTCAGCGCCGGCTTCGTGCCGCCGTAGCTCGGGTTGGCCTTGAGCAGCACTTCCGCGTTCTTCGTCCAGTGATCGATGTTGTACGGGCCGCTCCCCGCGGAGTGGTCGAGGAGCCAACCGGAGCCGAAGTCACCGGTGCTCTCGTGCGACTTCACTTCCTTCGAGTCGACGATGCCGCCGACGGTGAAGGTGAGGATCGAGAGGAAGCCCTGGGGGCTCGCGGTCTTCGGCATGCTGACGACCACCGTGCTCGCGTCCGTCGCCTTGATGTTCTCGGCCTTGAGCCCGGCGATGTCGGTGAAGAGGAAGGCCGGGGACTTGTTCAGCTTGATGACGCGCTGGAGCGAGTACACGACGTCGTCCGCGGTCAGGGCGTTGCCGCTCGCGAACTTCACGCCGGACTTGAGCTTGAAGGTGATGTCCCACGTCGCGCCGGCGTCCTTGGGATCCCAGCTCGTCGCGAGACTCGGTTTGATGTTGGCGAGATCGGCACCCTCGAACTTCACGAGTGTCTCGTAGGCGTTGTGCACCAGGAGCACGCCGCTGAATTCGTACGCGACAGCGGGGTCGAGCGAGATGAGGTCGCTGACGTCCGCGTAATACACGAGCGTGCTCGCTGCTCCGCCGGTCTGCGGCGGCGAGCTCGTCGCACCGCTCGGTGGCGGCTGCGTGCATGCGGCTGCGATGAGCAGTGCGATGACGAAGAGGATCGGCGATCGACGGTACGACATAGAGCGTTCCTCCCCCGCCGGCTAGGCGTCGAACGAGCCTAGCACCGGAACGTGTGCGGATAGCCACTGAGCACAGCGCCTCGCGGCGACTCAGGCGAGGGTCGGCTTCGATGACGCCTCTCCGACGATGCGGTCACCCACCCGTCCGAGATGGAAACCGCCGGTGTTCTTGCCGACGTCGGCGTTCGGCACGAGCGCGGACCGGCGCGCCCCCGGTCATCGCGTTCGGATCAGGGAGTGCCGATCACGTCGACGTCGCTCGCCTTCACGAAGGCGAGGCGATGGTTGTACTGGATGACGTAGAACTCGGTCGGCGTCGTGTGGAGCTGATACGTCTCGAGCGCATCGAATGTCGTGGCCTCGTAGTAGTCGCCGCGCACCTTGTCGTACACGACGTAGGCCTGACCCGCGGGCATCGAGTACATCGTCAGGCGTGCGCTCGAGATGGATTCGGGATACGCGCGTCCATAGATGTTGATCGACGTGAGTCCCGCCTTCGGCGTGATGAACGTCCCGCGGGTCAGGACCGTCTTGGCACCGCCGGGGTTGTGGATCCAGACCTTGTTGCCCGCGTAGTAGATCGCGTCCCAGTCGCCCTGCGTCTCCACGCGGTAGAACTGCTGTCCGGTCACGGCCTTGTCGCCCCAGTCGTTCGCGCAGTCCGTCCCACCGGTGTTCAGGCCGGGATCGTTGAAGAGCGGTGCGCTCAGGCTTGGCGCCGTGTAGACGTACACGAAGCTGGCCGGCTGAGGCGGCAGGAGCGCGTGGCTGCCTTCGCAGTCGCGCACCTGCGGCGTGTTCGTCGCGAAGTCGGGTCGGATCGTGATGAGGTTCCCGCTCGTCGCGCTCGGCACGATCGGCGCTCCGAGGAGCTCCATGTAGCGGGCCCAGTTCCAGAACGGGCCCGGATCCCAGTGCATGCCGCGAACGAACGCGTCCGTCGGTCCGGGGATGTCGTCGTGCCCGATGATGTGCCCGCGATCGAGCGGAATGCCGTACTCCGCCGCGAGATGGCGGCTGAGCGCGGCCGATGCTTGGTACATCGCGTCCGTGTACCACGTCGTGCCCTGGATCGCGAAGCCCTCGTGCTCGTAGCCGATCGCGTGCATGTTCACGTTCCAGTTCCCCGCGTGCCAGCCGACGTTCTTGTTGTCGACCATCTGCGTGACCGCGCCATCGGACGAGCGGAGCACGTAGTGAGTGCTCACGTAGTTCAGCGAGTCCTGGAAGATCTTGATCGTCGTCTGGTAATCCGTCTCGGCGTCGTGAATGACGATGAAGCGGATGTCCAGACCGTCGGCCTCGCGTCGCGCGAGGTCGAGGTTGCCGTAGTCGCCTGGATCATTCGGATCGTTCTGGTGGTATGCGGCGGGTATGAAGCGGCATTTGAGCCCCTTGGGGCAGTCGAAGCCGGTGTGTTTGCGATCGAACAGGGTGAGTGTCTTGGCGGTGCCTGTGTCCGGCTTCACCGCGCTCGCGGTGAGCGTCACGGTCTGGCCATCGGCAAGCGTGCGCGTGGCGCCGACGTTGATCGTCGCGAAGACCGCGTCCGCGAAGTCGAACGCGACCGAGCGCTCATCCGAGCCGCTGTATTTCGCGACCGCGCCGTACCACTTCGCCACGTCGCTCGTCGTGCCGCCGGCGGTGTCGCGCGCGTATTGCGCGAGGAGCGCCGCGCCGCCGCGCACGTTCTGCGCGGCGTCCTTCTTCAGCTGGCCTGGGCTGATACCCGTCGCCGCCGCGGCCGCGGCCACGGTCGGGCCGCGCCCGCTGCGCGCCTTTGCGCTCGGCGCCGCGGCGTCGCCCTTGCCGTTCGCTTGCGATGCGCTCGGATCGGTGAGCTGCATCGGGCCGAAGCCGCCGGCCGCGCTCGGCCCGCCGCTCGGCTCCCATCGCGTGAGCGTGTAGGACACGGCGAGCAGGACGTTCTCGGGGACGCCGAACTCCGACGCCGCCGCGGCGAAGGCGCTCTGGAGCGAGCCGCTCTGTGCGGAAGCCGGTGAGAGAGTCGTGCCGAGGACGAGGATCGCGCTCGCGAAGGACGCGACAAGACGCATCACGGCACGGTACTTCCAAAGACCAAGCGTGCCGTCGCTAGCCGCTTGGTGCGTGAGCGAGCCGCCCTGATCGGCGCCCGGCGTCGGAAAGAGAGGGTGACGCGATCGGGTCAGCGACCGTACCCGACCGGCAAGAGGATGTCGCCCCTCGTGGTCAGGTAATAGACCTGCCAGTGGTAGTAGCCGCGATACGCATCGGGTTCGGCACGCATGACCTCCGCGTACGCGGTCACGGCGCGGACGTAGCGTTGCGAGTTGTTGTAGCGGAAGAGCGCGTTGGGCATGTTCGCGGGCGCGCCGTTCGCCTTCAGATAGCGCGCCGCTGCGCGGATCGCATCGCGATCGGAGTTCACGTCGCCCTCGCCGTAGGCGGCCCAGGTGCCGGGCATGAACTGCATCGGACCCTGTGCGCCCGCCACGGAGGTTCCGCGGATACGGCCCATCCGCGTCTCGACGAGATGGATCGCGGCGAGGTACTCCCACGGCACGCCGAATTCGGTCTCCGCGTCGCGGTAGAAGCGTGCGAGATCATCGATCGGCGCCGGATCGACGATGCGCCAGGCGGTCGGCAGATCCGGACCCGGGACGACCGTCGCGCGAAGGTCCGCGGTCGCGTCGAGGTTCGCGGTGGCGACGGGGCGGAGGACCGCCGGCACCGCCGCGAGGAACGCATCACGCCACTCGGGTCGCGCGGCGATGGTGCGATAGACGCGCTGCTGCAGGTGACCCGTCCACGCCAGCTCGGCGCCGGTCACGCTGCGGTCGCGCACCACGCGTTCCGCGGCGGCGAGCTGTACGGCGATCGCGACCGGCTCTGTGGCGACGGCGGGCGGCTCCTCGCGCGGCGTCGGCGTCGGGGGTGGACTGGGTGTGGCCGTCGCGATCGCCGTTCCCGCGACGGTCGGAACCGCAGTGGGTAACGCGGTCACGGACGCCGACGGGACGCCGGTTGTAACGGTGCAGCCAGTCAGAAGCGCGACCGCAACGACGAGGGCCGAGAGCGAACGCGAGAAGTACACGTCAGCCATGATGCATCCCGATCCGGACCTGCAGCGCGAAGCCCGAAGCTAGGGACTCCGGCCTTCCTTCAGCATGCTCACCGCCTTGGCGACGCGTCGCTCACGCGTCTCGGCGGTCTTCGCGCCCTCTATCCCGCCCACGAACCACTGCTTCTTGCTGTACGACAGCCCGTCGAAGAACTTCTTGGCGCCGGCATGGCGATCGAGTGCCTTCCTCAGGTCGGGCGGCAGTTTCACCACGCGCTCCTCGGTGTCGAGCGCGAGCGTGACATCGACCTTGTCGCCGGCGGCGACGCCGACGATCTTGCGGTTCTCGGCACTGACGCCGACCATGAACGCCCCGCCCATGACCGCCACGGTGCTGCGGTAGCTCTTGCCATTGATCGTCACGCGGACCGGTGGTCGCTTGCTCGGCCCGAGCTTTGCGACGACGTCCGCCGGGATCTTGATCCCAGCGGCGGTCTTGCCAGCTCCCAAGATCGTGGTGTGGAACTTCACAGGCCCGGTCATCCGAGTTCCTCCTTCGGCGTGTCCCCAACGGCGCAGACCGTGGGACTCTACCTACACGTCGAACAACCCGGGGGAAAGAATCCCCGACGCGGGCCCGGCACCCCTTCTGAACGCCAGCTCAGGGCAACGTCGACGTGCCAGGGAGCCACGGAACGCGTGGCAGGTCCGGACCGATGGACGCGGGAGAGGTCGACCCCGGCGCTATGGACGTGAGCATGCCGATCGTGATCGCAACGCTGATGGGAAAGGCGACGGCAGCCACGAGCGTGCCGGCGAACGCTCGAGCGCGCGGCACTCGGAGGACGACCGAGAGCGCGACCACACCGAGTGGGACCGCGACAGCGGCGATCACGAACAAGGAGCGGAACGCCATCGCCTTGAGGTCCGGTGGACCAGCCATCGGTAGGAGCGCAATGACTCCAGCCGCGCCGCAGATCCCGAATGACACGAGCGCGCCCTTGGCGAACGGAAGCTCCTCGGCGTCCGGTCGCGTCGCGAGCGCACAGCCGACACCGATCGCCACCGCGGTGGCAAAGGCCAGATAGATCCACATCGCCGGCGCGATCCCGCTAAGCCAGCCCCCACGCCACAGCGTCGCAGCGAGCAGGATCGTGTAGGAGCTCGCGATCGCGAGGACGGTCAAGATCATCGCGATCACGAGATCGGTGAGCGACTTCGGCAGGCTGCGTCCTGAGCGAAGCGAGAATGCGAGCACGAGAAGGGCGAGCGGCCCGACGAGCGACGGAGCGATCGAGAGGATCGCGCCGCCGGCGAGCGCGGCGAAGGCCGTCGTTGCGACGGCCGCCACCGGTGTCGAGGGAGCGCGCCACGCAAGCGCAGCGAGGAACGTGAGCCCGACGAACACGCCGGCGGGCCAGATCAGCGCAGGGAGCGCTTCGAACGAGAACGGGTGCAGGACCGTGCCGCAGCCGCCGAAGCCGTCGGGGCGCGAGAAGCACGTCGTGACGCGATAGGTGCTGGCGAGCAGGGTGACGACGCCGAGGAAGACCGCCGCCAGGAACGCGAGCGCGTTCGCCGCGGACATCACTCGCGTCTCGGGTCGACCGGTCGGCATCTGGCTATCCATCATGTCTCGCGGCGCATCTCATGCGTGATCGAGGGTGTCAGCGTGGCGGCGGCTGCGATGAGAGGTCGGCTAGCGCGATCGTCCCTTGAGGATCTGCGCGAGCTTCTCGAGCTCGTTCTTCCAGCCCATGACCGCCAGGTTCGTCCAGTTTTCGTCGTGCATCGCGTCGATGGTCAGGGTCAGCTGCACCCTCTGTCCGCTCTGGTGAAGCTCGACCAGGGTGGATGCGTCGTACGGCTCGACGCCAGGGATGAAGTCCGCGAACGTCGTGTACGCGAGCCGCCGCGGCGGATCGACCACCGTATAGGTCGCCCGCGTTTCGCTCGCGAGCGGCATCCCCGCTTTTCTGAGGAACTCGATCTGATCCGGGCCGACGGCGGTCATCGTGTACAGGAGCTCACCGCCGGGCCGCAGATCCATCCGCTGGACCTTGACGACGAACCCGTCGGGGCCCCACCACGACTCGATGCCTTCCTTCGTCGCCCAGAGGTCCCAGACCTCCGCGATCGATGCCTCGAACGTGCGCTCGAGAGTGATCTTCCGCCGCGCGCTCGATGCCATAGCGGTGTTCATCATGACTTGTAGGCCTGCCTCAGGGTCGCGATGTCGATCTTGTCCATCTTGAGCAACGCCTCCATGACCTTTCCGGAGTTCCCGGCTTCGGGGTGCGTCATCATCTCGCCGAGCGCGCGCGGAACGACCTGCCACGACACGCCGAAGCGATCCTTCAGCCAGCCGCAGCGTCCTTCTTCTCCGCCGTCCGACGAGAGCCGCTTCCAGACGCTGTCGAGCTCCTCCTGTGTATCGACGGTCGCGACGAGGGAAATGCCTTCGGCAAATGAGAAGCTCGGTCCGCCGTCCATCGCCGTGAACTCTCGGCCGTCGAGCTCGAAGGACGCGTGCAGCACGCTCCCCTTTGGCATCCCGATCCCATCGCTGCGCACGATCTTGCCGATCTTCGAGTTCCTGATGACGGACGTGTAGAGCTTGATCGCATCTTCTGCGTGGTCCTTGAATGCCAGGCTCGGTGTGACTGTGTTCATTTCTTTATCCTCCCGCGTGTTTCCGTCTTCGCTGAAGCCCCGTGTTCGCGCCCTCCGTCCTTGTCATTCGCCCGGGCTTTCTTCCGTCGGTCGAGCTCCGCCGCAAACCGGTCGAGGCGGGCCTCCCAGAGATCGCGATATCGGCTCGTCCATTCGTCCAGCTCGCGGAACGGCTCGGGCCGCAGGGCGTAGAGCCGTCGCCGGCCATCCGGCCGGGCGCGCACGAATCGAGCCTCCTCGAGGATGGCGAGCTGCCGCGAGACGCCGGGCTGACCGATGTCCACGACCTCGACCAGCTCGCTCACCGACCGTTCGCCCCTACGTAGCGCCTCTACGAGGCGACGGCGGGTGGGATCGCCCAGGATCTCGAAAACGTCTGCCACCGCGACATATTACTCACGCGATATATGTCTTGTCAACAATATATTTTGCTGACGGGAGGGACGTTCGGGCCGCGAGCCGAACGCCGATGATGATCACGGCCGCGCCGACGAGCTGAACTGGGAGCGGTCGCTCGCCGAGCACCACGAACGCGAGGATGAGGGCTGCGACCGGGACGAGATAGCTGAGCATCGCGCCCAGACCCGCTCCGAAGCGCCGCACTGCCCAGAAGAAGATGAGGAACGCCACCACGGTCGAGATCACGCCGAGGAACACGACCGCGAGCCAGGTCTGCATGGCCCAGCCCGGGACGTCTCGGTAGCCCTGTTCGAGGAAACCGAGCGGAAACAGCATCGCGGTCCCGAGCAACGCTGACATCGTGACGAAACCCACGACGCTCTCGGTGCGGAGCACGAAGGCGCTGATCGTGAGACACGCGCCCCAACAGACGGCGCTCGCGAGCTCGAGAAGATCGCCGACGAGTCGTGTCGTCGAGAGCTCGGTACCCACCTGCTGACCGCCGACGATCACAACAGCCGCACCGAAACTCGCCACCGCGAAGCCGATGACCTTTCGCCGGGTGAGCCGCTCGCGGATGAACGTCGCGAGGAGCGCCGTCGCGAGCGGGATCGTCGTCGGGATGATCAGCGCGCTGTCCGAAGCGGGCGTCAGGCGCAGCCCGAGGAATGCCAACGCGTTGAAGCCGAGAAAGCCGAACGCCGCCGCGGCGGTCACGGGTCGCCAGCGGCGCAGCGGCAGCGGCGTACGCGTGACCACGGCGATCGCGACAAGCAGCGCGGCGGCGATCGCGAACCGCACCGTCGAGAGCTCGAGCGGCGGTGCGGCGTTCAAAGCGATCTTCGCCGCGATCCATTGTCCGGCGAGCGCAAGGGCGGCGGTCGAGTACGCGAGCACGACCACCCGCCGCCGCACCCGCGGATACTAGGCGGTGGCATTCACAGGGCAGGAAGCCCAGCCCGTCACATCGATCGGTCTTCGCTCGTCACTGTTAGGTCGGAACACGCATCGCGCACGGTCCGCGGTGCGGCGATGGCCGAGACCTTCTCGGGGCGGGTCTGAGCCGCACAACCGGCACTCGTGAAACATCGTCGGGATCGAGCTGGTCGCCGATCGCCTCGGCGAGCTCGACCTGACGATCCTGAGCAACGATTGCCGCCGCAGGTGGCACGCTAAGCCGCGTCCCGACCAGTCGACTGAGGGCTCGCGACTAAGCGATCCAGTCCTCCGATTGCATTGCCGCGTGCATGCCCGAAATCACGGCGGAGCGATGGGAGGAGCTCTATGACCGCGCCTTTCCGCAGGTGTATCGCGCGCTCGTCGCGGCGACGTTCGATCGCGAGCGCGCGCTCGATGGTCTGCATGACGC
>DASYUC010000158.1:0-6185 GCA_036001645.1 Candidatus Limnocylindria bacterium | reverse complement strand
GAACCTCTCCTTCAACTACCTCGCGAGCGGAAGCGGCGGGCCCGGAGCGAAGTTCGCGACGAGGATCGACGTCGAGGTCGCGGCCAACGGCGCGCTGCGCTCGATCGGATTCGGTCCGCTCGCGGTCATCGCGCGGACGCCGGTCAAGGTCGTCGCCGCATCGCTGCCGCGACAGCCGAGCCCCACCGACGCGGGGTTCGGCGCGCTGTCGTTCCCGCCGCTGCCGGGTATCGGCTTCACCGCGGGCACGAACACGACGCCGCTGCCACTGCAGACGTCTTCGCCCGCGGTGCCCACCGCGCCCGGCGTGACGCTCAGCCCGTTGCCGACAGTGGTCCCCACCGCGAGCGTGGTCGTACCGACGCTTGCACCGACCGCGGTCCCCACGGCGGTGCCGACGGTCATCCCGACGCTCCCGCCGACGCTCCCGCCGACGCTTCCGCCGACGCCGACCCCAACGCCGCAGCCGACGCCGGCGCCGCTGCCCCCGACGCTCAGCGGCGGTAGCGCCGCGCCGGGTGGGACGCTCGCGGTCCTCGGCACCAACTGGCCGGTCGGGGCACAGATCACCATCAAATGGCCAGATGGGACGCAGGTCGGCGGTGCGGACGTGCAGTCCGATGGACGGTTCGCCACGCTGGTCCGCATTCCTGCGAGCGCGAAGAGCGGCGCGACGTACACGATCACGGCGAGCGGCGGCGGACTGACGGTGACGGCGGACGTCGCGATCGTCTATTCGCCGACGCTCACGCTGCTCGCGTCGTTCCCACCACGAGCGGGCGGGTCCGTCCCGTACGCGGGCAGCGGCTGGCCGCCGAACAGCAACTACTCGCTGCTATTTGATGGGCAGGAGATCGACCGCGGCGTTATCACCGCGCTTGGCACATTCGATGCGAACGCTGTCTTCACGGTCCCGACGAGCGCGAAGCCCGGCGTGCACACGGTGACGGCGACATCAGGTGGGTACAGCGCATCCGCGTCGCTCACGACGCAGTAGCCGCGACTACGCTCGCGTCACCCGCACCGTGTACACGACCGCTCCGCCGCGCCGCAGCGTGACCTTCGCGGTCTGCACGCGATAGCCGAGCTTGAAGAAGAACATGTCGTAGCTCACCGTCGGCGCGCCAAGCGGCACATCGAGCGACCAGCGCCCGTTCGCGTCGGTGCGGTAGCTCAGCACCGTCGTGCTGGTGCCGTCCGGATCGGGCTGGTAGGTCAGCGCCGTGCAGGTCAGGCTGCCAAAGGAGACGCAGGTGTCCTCGACCGGACGGAAGGTCCGTGCGTCGAGGACGATGATCGTCAGGCGGCCGTAGCCCGGTGGCGGAAAGCGTGGCGTCGACGCAGGCCGTGGCGTGGGCAGCGTGACCAGACCCGGTCCGGTCCCGATACCGATGCCACCACCGCCGCCACCCGCGCCGCTGGCGGAACCACCGGCGCCTCCGGTGCCGCCCGCGCCCGCGCTCGGCTCGGCGGTGGGTGCCTCCGTTGGCGCTGCCGTCGGCTCTGCGCTTGGCTCCGCGACCGCGACGATCTCGGGCGCGCTGGTGACGGTGCTGCGACCGCGGCTGAGGGGCACCAGCACCTGCGGGCGCGTGATGTCGGGCGCCACCGCGGCGCTCACGTCGCCTTCGGGCTTGCCGCCCGGCTCACCGCCGGGACCGAGGACGAGGAAGATCAGTCCGCAGATCACCGCGAGCGCGACGGCGAGGCGTTTCCATGGCATGGCGCGCCGCGGCGCCGCCTGCTGCGGCGGAGCGGGGAGCGGCCTCGGGCGGGGAAGTCGCGCGGCGATGATCGCGCGACCGAGCGCGGCGCGGGTGTCGTGCGCGAGCGCGACCTCTCGGGCGGTCAGTCGCGCACCGGGAACGCGCAGCCGCGCCGCGGCGCGCGCAGCCGCCTGTGGATCGCCGTCGCGGATCGACGCGTGCAGCGCCGCGCGGCGAGCGGCCAGACGCAGCGTGTCGCGCTCACTCATCGAGATAGATCTCCAGCGCGAGCGTCGTCCCCGGATCGCCGGGCACGAGCTCGTGGTACGCCTTCGTCACCGTGCCGGTGAACTGGCCATCCCTCAGCAGCTCGATCGCGAGTGCCGCGATGCGGTCGCCCTGCGCGGCGCGCTCGTGCACGCCATAGGCGAACACGATCGCGGCGTGACGGCCGGGCGCTTCTGCCGCGAGCTTCTCGCGGACCTCGTCCGCGATGCGGCGCTGCTCCAGGCTCGAAAGCGCGGTGTCGTCCGACAGCAGCGCGACGCCGCTCACCTCGATGCGCATCAGGATCGGCGTGGGGTCGATGCCCGCCTTGCGCGCGGCCTCGCTGGACGGAGCAAGGGCGTTCGCGGCGAGGAAGATCGCGAACATGCCGAGCAGCAGGTCGGCCCAGAGCCAGCCCGCGAGATTGAACGAGACGCTGCGGTGCGCCGAGCCCTGCATGGCCTAACGCCGTGCGATGGAGTCGGCGGCGCGCTCGAGGCGCACGGCGGCGTCGCGCAGTCGCTCGATGGCGCCCTCGAGATCGAAGAGCTGACCCTCGCGCTCGATCGCGCGCTCGTAGATGCGGCGCTCCTCGGCGGCCATGTCGGCGAGGATGGACTCCGCGTCGCCGGTCCCGAAGTCGAGCGCGCCGAGCGATGAGACGTGGCCGAGCAGAGCGCGGATCTCCGATTCCTTCAGCAGCGCCTTGGTGCGCACCTGCGCGTCGCGCAGCTCGCTGCGGATGTGCAGCGCGAGGGACAGCACGATGAGCACGCCGATGAGGCTCGCGTCGGTGATCGCGAGGGTGCTGAAGTTGAGCACCACGCGTCCGTCGAAACCCTCCTGCCAGAGCAGCAGGAACGGCCGCGAGATGAGATCGGGGCGTGCGGCGAGCAGCTGCGCGTATGCGGTCGCGGCGATCGACAGACCGAACCAGGTGACGGCGATCGGCGCGAAGACGAGCACGTTGCGTACGACCTCGAGCACCGCCCAGAGCTTCGAGTGCTTTCCGGCGAGGAGCTCCGCCAGGCCACGCGGGTCGACCGCGCCGGTGTACGCGGCTGCCTCGGTCGTCCGCCCCTCGCGCACCGCGTCGGCGAGCCGTGACAGGACGGTCCCGAGCGACGGCTCGCGCGCGGTCGCCTCGTCGGCGAGACGCTGGAGTGCCTCGGCGGTCCCCTGGCGATCCAACCCCTTTTTCTCCTCAGCCCGGGCTAAGAGTACGTCGCCCTTTCGGGCACAACGTGTCGTCTCGGGTGCTGATGCGGCGCCGCCGCCGTTACCTCTGGTCGGGCTCCAGCACCGTCGTGGCGGCCCGGTACGTGCCCAGCGGCTGGACCCATTCGCAGCACGTCCGCATCAGCGCCAGCGCCTCGCGCGCCGGCGAGGCCTGCGGGTCGGCCTCGAAGTCGAGGTAGAAGACGTAGTCCCAGGGGCCGGCGCGGCTCGGCCGCGACTCGATCTTCGTGAGCTGCACGCCGGCCGTCGCGAACGGCTGGAGCGTCCGCGTCAGCGCGCCGGGGACGTTCGCCGCGGCGTAGACGACGCTCGTCTTCCAGGGACCGGTCAGCAGCGCGGCGGGAACGCGTCGCGCGACGCTCTCGTCGCCGTCGCGCGCGAGCGCGAAGAAGCGCGTGAAGTTGTCGGGGCTCGTCTCGATCGACTCCGCGAGGACCGCGAGCCCGTAGCGGTCCGCGGCACGCTTGCTCGCGATCGCCGCGATCGTGCGGTCACCGGCCGCCGCGACGTCGGCGGCCGCGCCCGCGGTGTCGTACGCGACCTCCGGTTGGATCTGCGCCTGGCGCAGAAAGTCTTCGACCTGCGCGAGCGCCTGCGGGTGCGACCGCGCGATCTTGATGTCCGCGAGCTTCGCGCCCGGCACCGCGAGGAGGCAGTGACGCACCCGCACGACCGCCTCGGCGACGATGCGGACCCCGCTGTGGTTGCGCAGCAGGTCGTAGACGTCGGCGACCGAACCCGCGTGCGTGTTCTCGACCGGCACGACGGCGGCGTCGACCTCGGCGTTCTCGAGGGCCGCGAACACCTCCGAGAACGTGCGGCGCGGCATGAGCTGCGCCTCGGGGAACAGCGCCGCCGCCGCGGCTTCCGAGAACGCTCCGGCGAGCCCCTGGTACGAGACGCTCAGCGGCTGACCGCCGTGCGCCACTCGGCGTGACGCGCATCGTCGCCGCGCGCGATGGCGAAGTACACGTCGCCGATGCGGCGCGCGATCGGACCGATCGCGCCGTCGCCGACCACGCGACCGTCGACCTTGACGCATGGCGCGACCTGGGCGCCGGTGCCGCAGAAGAACACCTCGTCGGCGATGAAGAGCTCGGTGCGGTCGATCGCGCGCTCGAGCACGGTGAGGCCGAGGTCCTCGCGCGCGATCCTCATGACCGTGTCGCGCGTGATGCCCTCGAGGATGTCGTCGGTGACCGAGGGGGTGATGAGCACGCCGTCGCGGACCATGAACAGGTTCGCGCTGCCACCCTCGGAGACGTGACCGTCGCGTGTGAGGAAGATCGATTCGTCGGCGTTCGCGTCGTGCGCTTCGTCGACCGCCAGCGCGGTGTTGATGTACGCGCCGGTGAGCTTGCCGCGCGCCGGGATGGAGTCATCGGCCGTCCGCCGCCACGTCGCGGTCCGCGCGGCGAGGCCCGAGGTCGGGAGGTACGCGCCGATCGGGAACGCGAACATGCCAAAGCCGCTGCGCAGATCGTGCAGCGCGACCTTGATCGAGCGCGCCGCCTTGTACGCGAGCGGACGGATGTACACGTCGGTCTTGAACTCGTTGCGTCGCAGGAGCTCGAGCGTGACCTCCGAGAGCATCGCGCTGTCGCCGGGGAGCTCGATGCGCAGCAGACCGCAGTTGCCGCGCATGCGCTCGAAGTGCTCGCGCAGCCGGAACACGTAGAGCTGCTCCTGGCTCGCGTTCCAGTAGGCGCGGATGCCTTCGAAGACGCCGGTGCCGTAGTTCAGTGCGTGCGTCGCGAGGCTGACGTGCGCGTCGGCCAGCCGTTTGAAGACGCCGTCCTGGTAGGCCCACCCCGTCTCCGGGATCTCCGTCCCGATCGCCGCCGTCTCTTTGCGTTCGTGAACAGTGCTGGCCATCGTTTCCTCCTCTAGAAACAAGAAAGCCTCCCGACTTCGGGAGGCTTCGTTCCGCTGGTCCTGCTCGCTGACTTAGCTGAGCGCGCCTCCTCCGCCGGCTCCCGTTGGGAGCGCGATAACGATGACGAAAAAGACGGTGCGCGACATCAGGACGCGAACGTTATCACAACCGTCCGATGACCTCGCCGCGCTGCCACACCCGGCGCGCGATCTCGAGCGCGACGACGTCGGCGACCACGAAGGCGACACCCAGGCCGACGAGCGCCCAGCCGTCGGCGATCCGCGCGGCCGCGACGCCGAGCACGGCGAAGACGGCGGCGGAGAGGCCGATCATGAGGCCGGCGATCTGCTGGCCGGCGCGCGTGGTGCGGACGACCGCGGCGATGATGAGCACCCAGCTGCCGGCGGTGATCAGATACAGGAATGCGACCACCAGCAGCGCGAACAGGATCTCCGGCGGCAGGGCGGCGCGGACACGCGTCGCTCCGAAGATGAACGACGCGAGCACGTAGTACACACCGAGGCTGCCGGCGCAGATCAGCATCACCGGGCCGACCATGCCGAGCAGCTTGCCGACCACGACGTCGATATCGCGCACCGGTGACGCGAGAAGCGGCACGAGCGTGCCGTTCTCCTTCTCCTGCGTGAACGTCGACGCGATGAGCGCGACGCCGGAGAGCGCGGGGATGAGCGTGCTCTGCAGCGCGAGGCCGAGCATCGAGATGTCGTTCGGCCCGCCCGGCCCCGTCCCGCGGCCGCTCAGCACGAAGAGGATCGGCAGAAGCGCGAAGAAACCGGTGCGGATGACCGCGCCGCGGTCGCCGAAGATCTCCCAGCGGATCTCACGCCAGGCGATGAGCGCGGCCTTACTCATTGGTCTCCTCCGGCTTGGGCTCGCGCGCCTCGGCGACGATCGCGAAGTACGCGTCTTCCAGTGAGCGCTCCTCGCGCACGAGCGTGATCACATGAATGCCGCCCGCGAGGAGGGCGCGCAGCACCGCCGGGTTGGTCGTGCCGGGCTCGTCGGCGTCGAACCGCAGCGCCGCGTACCCATTCTCCGAAGCCGCAGGCTCCGCCTTCACGCCCGCGCGTGCGAGC
>DASYUC010000157.1:0-23735 GCA_036001645.1 Candidatus Limnocylindria bacterium | reverse complement strand
TCGAGCTTCTGAACCCGGCGGTCAACGGCTACCGCACCGACGACCTCATCTCCGAAGAGCTGCCGCTCGTCGCGACATTCCGACCCACGCTCGTGACGATCCTGATCGGCGCGAACGACATCGTTGCTGGCTCGTCGGACGAGCGGTATCGCGAGCGGCTGCGCGCGATACATGCCCGCGTGCGGACCGATGCGCGTTAAGCCACGATATATGCATTGCCCCAACCGGACTGGTCGCTCTCGCGGGCGGGCGCGGCTTTCGGCGACGGGGCGGCGATCGCGGCACGCATCGAGCGCTTCAACGCCATCGCGCGCGAAGAAGCCCAGCGCGCCGGCGCGGTGTATGTGGACATCTTCCCGCTCATGCGGGGACAGATGCGCCGAGGGATGTTCGCGCCCGACGGCCTGCATCCATCCGCGGCCGCCTACGCCGAGTGGGCGGACGCGCTACGCGACCGACTGGCGGCTAGGCCGGTTTCGTGACCATCAAGAACACGATGACGATCACGATGATGCCGAGGACGATCCCCGTTGTCCGTCCACGCGCCGCGAGACGCTGATATGCGTCGCTCCCCGGGCCTTCGCTCTCCAGCACTCGGATCTGATCGCGCAGCGTCGGCGTGTACGTGCCGAGCCCGACGAACACGAGCACGAGCCAAAGACCGATCGAGGCCGCGATCCAGAGCCGGCTGACCGGGATGCCGGCGCTGAAGACCATGAACAGCCCGGTGACGAGCAGGAGGCCGTACGCGGGATTCGCGAACCGGTCGTCCATGAACTTGATCGTTCGCAGTACCTGGCTCTGCGTCGCCTGCGGCGCCTTAGCGGCGCGCGCCAGCCAGATGCCGTACGAGGCGTTGAACCCGACCGCGATGATCGCGAGCAGCACGTGGATGAACTTGAGGAACGCGAATTCCATCTGGTACGCCTCCTTAGGTCCGCGCCGTGATCGGAACGGCGGCGCCGTTGATACCGCTCGCTTCGCGCGATGAGAGGAAGAGGATGACGTTCGCGACCTCCTCGGGCGACGGCCACAGCTTGGGGTCGGCCTTGGGCATCTGCGCGCGATTCACCGGGTGGTCGATCGTCGTCGGCAGCACGGCGTTCACCGTGATGCCCTCGCCCTTCACCTCGGCTGCACACGACTCCGTCCACCGGAGCAGTGCGCCCTTCGACATCGCGTACGCCGCGTTGTTCCGCGCGCCTTTGAGCGCGCCGACGGCGGAGACGCTCACGATGCGCCCGTAGCCACGCGCGCGCATCGGTCGAAGACAGGCCGCGCCGGCCGTCACCGCGGTCATCACGTTGGTGTCCCATAGCTCACGCATGAGACCCACGTCGACCGCTGGCCCGCCTTTGAAGACGCCGGCGAGATTGTTCAGGATGTCGATCCGCCCCCACGCGCGCAGCACGCGCTCGACGAGCTCGTCCATCGCCGATGCATCGGCGGGATCGGCCTCGATCACGAGCAGACGCGGACCGCCGTCATCGCCTGCGACGTCACTGAGCGCGCTCCGCAGTGCCTCGCCTTTCGCCGC
The DNA here is from genome assembly GCA_036001645.1 of Candidatus Limnocylindria bacterium. Taxonomy (GTDB): domain Bacteria; phylum Chloroflexota; class Limnocylindria; order P2-11E; family P2-11E; genus CF-39. The sequence continues at coordinate 22,198 of DASYUC010000157.1, read as the reverse complement.
ATCGCGTACCGCCGCCGCGACATGCGTCCCACGTGTGAGATACGCGCGCACGACCGCGGTCCCGAGATTGCCGGTCGCGCCGGTGACGACCGCCGCGTGAGACGAAAGATCCAGCACGCGCCCGTAGTATGGGCACCGTGACCGTGCTCGAGCGCATCAACGATCCGCGCGACCTGCGCGCGCTCCACAAGGACGAGCTGCTGCAGCTCTGCCGTGAGATCCGCGAGTACACGGTCGACATGGTCCAGCGCACCGGCGGTCATATCTCGTCGAGCCTTGGCACCGTCGAGCTCACCGTCGCGCTCCACCGGATCTTCGAGTCGCCCCGCGACAAGATCGTCTGGGACACCGGACACCAGGCCTACGTGCACAAGATGCTCACCGGCCGACGCAATCGTTTCGACACGCTGCGACAGCTCGGCGGCATCTCCGGCTTCCTCGTGCGGACCGAGTCCGAGCACGATCAGTTCGGCGCCGGCCACGCGGGGACGTCGATCTCCGCCGCGCATGGCATGGCCCTCGCGCGCGATCTCAAGGGCGAGGACTGGAGTGTCGTGGCGGTCATCGGCGACGGCGCCCTGACCGCGGGCCTGGCGTTCGAGGGTCTGAACAACGTGGGCCACGACCACCGCCGCGTGATCGTGGTGCTCAACGACAACGGCATGAGCATCGCCCCGAACGTCGGCGCGGTGTCGCGGATGCTCGAGGCCGTGCGCACCGCGACCCCGTACCGCGGAGCGAAGCACGTCGTGCGACAGGTGCTCGACCATATGCCCGCCGGCGAGCTCGCGGAAGAGGCGCGGCGGCGCATCTTCAACAGCCTGAAGGCCCTCCTCATCCCGAACCTCCTGTTCGAACAGCTCGGGTTCACGTACTTCGGTCCGGTGGACGGCCACGATCTCTTCGCGGTCGAGAGCGTCCTCGCGAAGGCGCGCGATTTCCGCGACGGACCGGTATTCGTGCACCTGCACACGCAGAAGGGCCACGGCTACGGCCCCGCCGAGGACGACAACGTGAAATGGCACGGGGTGTCCGCGACGGGCGCGGCAAAGGCGACGGCCCCGCAGTACACCGCCGTCTTCGCTGACACCGTGCGCGAGATCCTGAAGGCCGATGACCGAGCGGTCGCGATCACTGCGGCGATGCCCGGCGGGACCGGGCTGCTGCCCCTCTTCGGCGAGTTCCCGCAGCGCGTCATCGACGTCGGGATCTGCGAGCAGCACGCGGTGACGATGGCCGCGGGTCTCGCCACGCAGGGCATCGTCCCGCTCGTCGCGATCTACTCGACGTTCCTGCAGCGCGGATTCGATCAGGTGCTGCACGACGTCGCCGTGCAGGATCTCTCGGTCGTCTTCGCGATGGACCGCGCCGGCATCGTCGGCGACGACGGCCGCACCCATCAGGGCTTGTACGACATCGCGTACCTACGGCCGCTGCCGGGTTTCACGCTCATGGCGCCGAAGGACGAGGCCGAGCTGCGCGACATGCTCTGGACCGCGTACCGGCACGCCGGTGCGCAGCGCGGCCCGATCGGCGTTCGGTTCCCGCGCGGGGTCGGCTTCGGCGTCGCACTTCCCGAGACGCCGCGCGAGCTGCCGATCGGCGTTTCGGAGACGCTGCGCGAGGGCGATGACATCGTCATCGTCGCGTACGGTCAGCCGGTGAACGCGGCGCTCGACGCGGCGGAGACGCTGGCACGCGAGGGTCTGCAGGCGACCGTCGTCAACGCGCGCTTCGCCAAGCCGCTGGACGCAGAGCGTTTGCTCGCGCTCGCCGCGCGAACGCCACGGATCGTGACCGTCGAGGAGCACGTCGTCGCGGGCGGCTTCGGCTCTGCGGTCGCCGAGCTCCTCCACGAGCGCGGCGCGCGTGTCGAGCTGGAGATGCTCGGCATCCCGGACGAGCACGTCGACCACGGCGCGCAGAAGCTGTGGCGCCGTCACTACGGGCTGGACGCCGAGGGGATCGCCGCGGCGGTGCGTGGGCGCTGGCCGCAGCTCGTGCGCTCGCACGAGCCGGAGCGGACCGCGGGCTAGGCCGCGAGCCCTGCCTCCGCGCCCATCAAGCGTGCCGCGCGCGCGATCAGATCGTTGATGTCGAAGGGCTTGGCGAGGATCTCGTGCACTCCGGTCGCGGCGTTCGCGGTCTCGGCCTGCTCGGGCAGGCCGGTGAGGAACAGCACCGGCACACCCTGCCAGTGCGGGTCGCTGCGCAGGAGGTCGAACACATCCAGCCCATTCAGACCCGGCAGCGCGACATCGAGGATGAGGAGGTCGGGACGATGCGCGGTGACGGAGTCCATGACCAGGGCGCCGTTCGCGACGGCGTCGGTCTCGACGTCAAGTCGCTCGGTGAGAGTCTGGCGCAGGACGTCCACGATGTCCGGGTCGTCCTCCGCGATGAGGACGCGCCTCACATGACGCGCAGTGCGGGGATGCGAAGCAAGAGGCGCTCGCTGACGCAGACCCTACAGCTGCACATGGCCGCTTTCGTATGCAGCCATCGTGCCACCTGGCATGCCCACTGCTCTGGCGCCCGGGCATGAGGACCGGAGGAATCCTGGGCCTGGTGGCAGGCGCGCTTCGCGCGATCCAGAAGCGGACCGGTGCCCTCGCGCGATGGGGCTTCGAGTCATCCGAGGACGAACGGCCTCCGTCATCTCCACCGCAGCCCGGGCCGCCGCACGGCCCGATACCGGCGATCGATCTACGGCGTGACCGTCATCGTGGCGAAGTTCCGCCGAGCGCCGGCCCGCCGCCTAGTTAGGGCCGCCGCTCCGTCGGCCGCGGCGTCGCTGTGCGCGGAGAGTTGGTGCGCTCGCTGCCGCGCGGCGGCGCCGTGTTGGTCCTGGGCGTGGAGCCAGGATCTTCCCCGCTGTTGTCCGTGTCCTTGGCCTTGTCCCTCGCGTCCTGTGCCGTGTCCTTGCGCTCTTCCTCGATCGCGCGCTCGACCGAGTCCTTGGCCTGCTCGGACAGGCGGTCCTTCAGCTGCTCGAGGACCATCTCGTGCTTCTCGCGCGCGGCATCAGCGACGTCCTGCGCCAGCTCGCTCTTGTCCTGGGGCGCGGCCTCCTGCAGGGCGTCCACGGCAGCGCGGAAGCGGCTCACGGCCCGGGCGTATTCCTCGGACGCCGTCGGAGCCTTGTCGTCGCGGCTGGCGACCTGCTCGAGCTCGCTGAGCCGCTGGTCGGTGATCTCCGCGAGGATGCGCACGCGTGCGACATCGTCGAAGGTCAGCGCGACGCGGACTTCCTCGATCGCGCGCTTCAGGCCGAACGTGAGGTCCCCCGGCGTGCTGCCCGCCGCGGCGGTCGTGGCGCCGACGATGAGCACCAGGGCGGCAAGGCCGGCGGCGAGCGCGGGACGCAGCCATGCGGTCCACGCGTTCTCGCGGCGCCTCGGCACGAGAGTGAGTGCGGCCTCGCGCATGAGACGCGCACGCAGCTCGCGACGGAATTCATCGCGAAGGCGCGGCTCGGGGAGCCTGCGGTCGCTCAACCCAGTGCCTCGCGCGAGGGGATCAGCTGACGCAGCGCGCCGAGCGCGCGGAACTGGATCCCGCGCACGGTGCCCTCGCGCTTTCCGATCAGCTTGGCGATCTCGTCGGTCGAGTAGCCCTCGAGGAAGCGGAGAACGATGACCTCCTGCTGCAGCGGCGTGAGCTGGCCGAGCGCCGTGCGCAGCGTGGCCTTGTCGGAGCCGGCGAGGACCTCGAGGTCGGGATCGATCGCGTTGTGCACCTCGGGGTGCAGGAGCGCGTCCTCGAAGGAGACCTGTCGGCCGCCGCGGCGGACGTGGTCGATGACAGCGTTGCGCGCGATGCGGTAGAGCCAGGCGAGGAACGCCTGACGCGGCTCGTACCGCGGGATCGCTCGCAGTGCCTTCATGAACACTTCACTCGTAAGGTCTTCCGCCTCGGCGTCGTTCCGCACTCGGTAAAAGACGTAGCGGTAAACGGCGCTGACATGCCGGTCGTAGAGCGAGCCGAACGCTCCCGGGTCACCCTTTGACGCTCGTACGGCCAGAGCGGCATCCTCTTCCTTTCCACCAGGCGTAACGGTCTGCGGCAGGGGGTCGTTAGGAGCCATCTGTCACTTCAACGAGGCCAGGTAGACAACCAGAGCGGCCAGATCCTCCGGCGAAAGGTCCCGTGCCAGGCCCCTGGGCATCGAGTCGGGGTAGCCCGGTACCACGTAGGACCCCGGGTCGACGATCGACTGGCGCAGGTAGTCCTCGGCGCTCATGCCGGGGACCCTTTTCGAGGCAACCAGACCGGCCTGGGTCAGGGGTGGACCGACCGGCCGGAACAGGTTGGAGAGGCTCCCTTCGTGACAGCTCGCGCAGCCCAGCTCGCGGTACACCTGCCGGCCCCGGGCTATCGGATCGGTCGCAACGGGCTCGGGCGCGCAGGCGATGGCGACGAGAACGACGGCAAGACTGCAGAGGCATAGGAGCCGCCCCATCATGCGGCGCGTGCCAACGAACGCATCGCTCCCACAGAACGCATCGCTCCCGGAGAGGGCATCCCTCAACAATGTCACGGTCGTCCTGGACGACCGAACGATCCTCCGGGGGATATCGCTCGAGATCTTGCCCGGGCTCACGCTGCTCCGCGGGCCGAACGGCGCGGGCAAGACCACGCTCCTGCGTGCCCTCGCCGGGCTTGCGCCGCTCGCGCGCGGAGGCCGCAGCATGCCGGGCGGTCAACCCCTCTACATCGGCCACCGCCCGATGCTCCTCCGCGGCCTCACCGCACGCGAGAACCTCGCCTTTCTCGCCGCGTTCCGCGGGCTCGTCGCGAGCGACGTCGCCGGCGCGCTGCGCAAATGGGGACTCGGCGACGAGATGGACCGCCCGATCGAGCGACTCTCGGCCGGCCAGCGACGACGCGCGTCGCTCGCGCGCATCGAGACCGAGCCGGTGCCGCTGGTGCTCCTCGACGAACCGTTCGCGGACCTCGACTCCGATGCGCTCGTTCGCCTGCGTGCGGCCATCAACACCGCGCTCGTCCGCGGCCAGGCGGTGCTCATGGCGACGCACATGCATCACGAGCTGGACCAGGATGCGACGCACAGCTACGTCATCGACGACGGCGCGCTGCGCGAGATTTGAACGCTCTCGACCGCGCGCTGCTCGTCGCGGCGCGAGAGCTCGCCGCCGAACGCCGGCACCCGGACGGCTTCGTCGCGGCCCTCACATTCACCGGCCTGCTCGTGATCATGGAGAGCCTTGCGTTCGGACCGGGACAGGCGCGCCAGCCCGGCGTGGCGAGCGCGATCTACTGGATCGCGATCCTGTTCGCGGCGACCCTCGTCGCGACGCGCTCGTTCGACCGCGAGCTCGAGGATGACGCGATCGACGCGGTGCTCGCGCTCGACGGCGGGCGCGAGGCGCTCTACGCGGGCAAGCTCGTCGCGATCGCGATCGTGCTGGCCATCGTCGCGGTCGCGGCCGCCGGCCTCTCGCTCGTACTGCTCGATCTCGAGGTCGCGCTCGCCGGACATCTCGCGCTGGTCGGGGTGCTCGGCATCCTCGCGCTCCCCCCGGTCATCGTCCTCACGACGCTGCTCGCGTTGCGCGTCCGCGCGCGCGTCGCGCTCGTTCCGATCCTCTCGTTCCCGATCCTGATCCCGCAGCTCGTCGCATGCACGCAGGGCGCGGCGGCGGCGCTGAACGGTGACGCGGCAGCCGCTCTCGGATGGTCCGGCATCCTCGCGGCCTTCGCGCTCGTGTACGGAGCGCTCGGCCTTACCATCGTTCCTGCGGCCATCGAATGATCGAAACGACTGCAGCGCCCTTCCCGACCATCCGCGTCCGACCATGGCTCGGCCTCCTCGCGGTCGCGAGTTCGCTCATCGCGAGCTTCATGGCGCTCGTGTGGGCGCCGACCGACGCGGTGCAGGGCGACGTGTACCGGATCATCTACGTGCACGTCCCCCTCGCCTGGCTGGCGTATCTCGCGTTCTTCGTGGTCTTCCTCGCGAGCCTCGGGTGGCTGTGGACGAAGAGGCCGTGGTTCGACGCGCTCGCGGTCGCCTCCGCCGAGATCGGCGTGCTCTTCACCGGCATGTTCATCGTCGCCGGGTCCATCTGGGCGAAGCCGACCTGGGGCGTGTGGTGGACATGGGATCCGCGCCTGGTGACGACGGCGATCATGTTCATGATGTACGTCGGCTACCTGCTGCTGCGATCGCTCTCCACCGATTTCTCGCGACGCGCGACGCGGTCCGCCGTGCTGGGCGTCCTCGCCGTCATCGACATCCCCATCGTCCATCTGTCGGTGCTCTGGATGAACTCGTTGCACCAGCTGCCGACCGTCCTGCGCGCGGGCGGCAGTCCGTCACTCGACGCGGCGATGGGCATGACGCTCGGGATCAGCGTCGTCGCGTTCACGCTCGTGTACCTCGCCTTCCTCGCCGAGCGCATGTCGATCGAGCTGGACCGCCAGCGTCGGATGCTGGAGGCGCGAGCGTGATCGACAACCTCGGCTTCATCGTCGCCGCGTACGCGCTGGTCTGGGGCGGAGTCGCGCTGTACCTCATCTCTCTGCGCCGGCGCCGTGGGAGTTGAGCCCATGGGAGCGCGCCGCGTCCTGCTGATCGCGGTGCTCGCCGCCGCGGTGCTCATCGGCTTCGTCGCGGTGCAGAACCTCTCACCGAATCTCCTCTACTACCTGACGCCGACCGAGGCGCGCGAGCGGAACGTCGCGGCCGGCACGGCTGCGCGACTCGGGGGTCAGGTCGAGACCGGCAGCCTCCGCTACGACGGGCAGACCCGTGATCTGCGTTTCGTCCTCACGGACGGCACGACGCGTGTGAGCGTCATCGGCACGGGCGCACCGCCCGCGCTGCTGCGCGAGGGCGCGGGCGCGGTCGTCGAGGGGACGTTCGCGGCCGACGGCACCTTCCGCGCGACGCAGGTCATCGCGAAGCACGACGAGCAGTACGCGCCACCGTCACCGGGCGCGACCCCGAGCCACCGCGCGCCATGAACCTGAGCTTCGCGGATCTCGGCACCGGCGCGCTGCGCGCGGCGCTACCGCTCGCGATCTGGGGCATCGGCGCAGCCGCATACGCCGCGGCGAAACGCGACGGCCGCGCGCTCGCCAGCGCGCGCTGGTCGGCGCTCATCACGCTGCTCCTCATCGTCCTCGCAGCTCTCGCGATGGTCGGAGCGCTCGTGACGCACGACTTCTCCGTCGCGTACGTCGCGCGGAACAACGCGCTCGAAACGCCCCTCTTCTTCACCGTCATCTCGCTGTGGGCCGCGCTCGAAGGCTCGATCCTCCTCTGGACCGCGATCCTCGCCGGCGCCACCGCGTACGTCGCGTGGCGCGGCACGCCGGCGCTCCCGCGCCTCGCCACGACCGCGCTCGCGGTGCTCTTCGTCATGCTCACCTTCTTCCTGCTGCTCGTGACCACGCCCGCGGCGGATCCCTTCGTGCGCAGCGAGATCGTGCCGCTGAACGGGAACGGTCCGAACCCGCTGCTGCAGAACCATCCGCTCATGGCCCTGCACCCCCCACTCCTCTATCTCGGCTACGTGCTGTTCTCGGTGCCGTTCGCGTACGCGATCGCGTCGCTCATCCTCGGTGAGGGCGGTGACCGCTGGCTCGTCGCGACGCGGCGCTTCGCGCTCGTGTCGTGGGCCCTGCTGGGCGTTGGCATCGTCGCGGGCTCGTGGTGGTCGTACGCGGTGCTCGGCTGGGGCGGGTACTGGGCGTGGGACCCGGTGGAGAACGCCGCGATCATGCCGTGGCTCGTCGCGACCGCGTACCTCCATTCGGTGATGGTCGAGGAGAAACGGCGCCTCCTCCGCAGCTGGAACCTGTCGCTCGTGATCGCGACCTTCGCGCTCACGATCCTCGGCACGTTCCTGACGCGCAGCGGCGTTGTGAACTCGGTGCATGCGTTCAGCCTCTCCGCGATCGGGCCGCTGCTGCTCGGCTATCTCGTCGCGATCATCGTCCTCTCCGTCGGTCTCTTGATTTGGCGCATGCCGATGCTCCGCGACGCCGGCGCGGTCGGCGCGCCGCTCTCGCGCGAGGCGATCTTCCTGTTCCAGAACGTGATCTTCGTCGCCGCGACGATGACGGTCCTGCTCGGCACGCTCTATCCGCTCATCGCCGAGGCGCTGAGTGGCGCGCAGCTCTCGATCGGACGGCCGTACTTCGACCGGGTCGAGGTGCCGCTCGCGCTCGCGCTGCTCTTCCTCATGGGTATCGGGCCACAGCTTCCATGGCACGGCGCGTCACGCGCGACCCTCGAGCGCCAGTTCACCGCGCCGATCGTCGCCGCGGCGGGTGGCGCCTTGCTCGCGGTCGCGACCGGTCTGGGCGGGGCCTTCGCGGTACTCACGTACGCGCTCGCCGCGTTCGTGGGTGCGACCGTGGTGCAGGAATTCGCACGCGGGATCCGTGCGCGCCGCACCCTTCATGGCGAGAGCGCCGGCACCGCGTTCGCGAACCTGCTGCGGCGGAACGGCCGCCGCTACGGCGGCTACGTCGTGCATCTCGGCATCGTTCTGGTCGCCGTCGCGGTGGCGACGAGCCAGTCGAAGACGATCGAGGTCGAGCAGACCGTCCGCGCCGGCGACCACTTCACGGTCGCCGGCTACACGCTGGCGTTCGCTGGACTCCGAAGCACCAGCGAGCCGCAGCGCGATCTGCTCGTCGCCGATCTCACCGTCACCGGGAACGGCGGTGAGGCACAGCTCCGACCGGCGCTCCTGTTCTTCCCCAACGCGACGCAGGCGGTCGGCTCGCCAGGCATCTCGGCCGGTCTCGGCGATGACGTGTACACGATCCTCGTCGCTTACGACACGACCGCGCAGTCGTGGGCGACGATCCGCGTCCTCGTGATCCCGCTCGTCTCATGGCTCTGGCTGGGCGGCGCGGTCGTGGGTCTCGGCGCCGTCATCGCTGCGTTGCCGCAATCCAGGCGCCGCGAAGTGCTGCGCCCGCTCGCCGAGGCGCCCGCGACGGTGGGCGACTGATCGGATGCCGAGGTGGCTGCGTTACTCGATCGTCCTTGGCATAGCGACGCTGGTCGTCGTCCTGATGCTCTCGTTCCGCCGCGATCCGCACGACATCCGCACCGGCACGGTGAACAAGCCCGCGGCCGCGTTCACGGCCGAGAAGCTCGACGGCACGGGCACGCTCTCGCTCAGCGATTACACCGGGAAGGTCGTGGTCCTGAACTTCTTCGCGTCGTGGTGTCCACCCTGCAAGGAGGAGAACCCCGGGCTCGTCCGGGTGTGGGAGCGCTACCGCAGCAGCGACGTCGTATTCATCGGCGTCGTCTACAACGACGCGACGGACAAGGCGCGCGCGTACGTGAGCGCCAATGGCGTCACCTGGCCGACGGTGCGGGACGACGACGGCAGCATCGCGTTCGCCTACGGCGTGTTCGGCCCGCCAGAGACGTACTTCATCGGGCCCGACGGCATCATCGCCGGACGACGTATCGGAGCGATCAGCGAGGCGACGCTGGTGAACGGCATCGACAGCCTCAGACCGAGAGCGACGCGATGACACGCGAGCGCGCGCTGATCGCCGTCGCCCTCCTCGCCATCCTCGGCGCGCTGGCCTGGAGCGCCCGGCCGCATGAGCCGACCGCGGCCGAGCGCGTCGACCGCATCACGAGCGAGCTGCGCTGCGTGACATGCCAGGGGTTGTCGGTGAAGGATTCACCGGCTCCGAGCGCGCGGCAGATGCGTGATCTCGTCGTGCGGCGTGTCGCCGAGGGCCGGACCGACGACGAGATCCGCGACGAGTTCCGCGCGTCATATGGCGATTGGGTCCTCCTCTCACCCCCGGCAGCCTCCTGGACCGGGCTGATCTGGCTGGTGCCGCTCGCCGCGCTGCTCGCGGGTCTCGCCGTCGCGCTCGGTCGCATCCGCGGCGCCGCGCCGAGCCTCGCGGCCCCGCCCGCGCGCGAGCTTGCCGCGCTGCGCGAACGCGTCGCGCGCGAGGAAGCGCTGGACCTGCCGCAGACGGACGGCGCCGAATGAGCTATCTCCTCTTCACGACGCTGTTCCTCGCGGGCCTCGCATTCGCGGTACGCCCGCTGCTCGTGCGGCGGGCGGTCGCGTGGCCGGTCGAGGCGCCCGACACGCACGACGACGTGGCGCGCGCGGTCAGCTCGCTCCGCGATCTCGAGTTCGCGCGCGCCGCGGGCACCATCGCACCGGCGGATCACGAGCGCCTGCGCGGGTTGCTCGAGCGCGGCGCGTTCGTGCGCGAGCGCGAGACACGATCCGGTCCGGCGCCGTGGCGGACCCTCGCGCTCGCGGCAGTGCTCGCGGGCATCGCGGTCGTGCTCGTCGTCATCGAGCTGCCGCAGGCGGCCGGCGACCGCGCGCCGGGCGAGACGATCACCGGGACCGTCCCGGCCGGACCGACGACCCCGCAGCTGGAGGCGCGCGCGAAGGCGACGCCCCGTGACGTGCCGACGCTCCTCGCGCTCGCGGATGCGTACGTGATGGAGGACCGCGTCGCCGAAGCGGTCGCGGTGTATCAGGCCGTCCTCGCGATCGACAAGGACAGCGTGCCGGCGCTGAACGGGATCGGCTTCATGCTCTTCCGCTCGGGCGAGTACGCGGGAGCGCGGCTCGCCGTGGACCGCGTGCTGACGCTGCGGCCCCGCGATGCGGACGCGCTGTTCCTGAAGGGCCTGATCCAGTACCGCACCGAGGACTGGCGCGGCGCGGTCGACACGTGGCAGGTGTTCCTCGACGTCGGCGAGTTCCATCCGGGTGCGCCGATGGTGCGTCCGCTGTACGACGACGCGCGGAAGAAGGCGGGGCTCTGACCGCCTAGCAGCTTATGCCGGGGAGGCAGCGCGGCACGGTCCGCAGCGGCAACGGCGTGGGCGTCGGCGTCGGCGTCGCGACCGTGATGCAGCAGATCGGGCTGAGCGTGATGATCGGCGCGGGCGTCGGCGTCGGCGTCGGCGTCGCGATGGTGATGCAGCAGAGGGTTGGATCGAGCGTGCGAAGCAGGAACGTCGGCTCCGGCGTCGGTGTCGCCGTCGCCAGAGTCAGCGCCGGCGCCGGCGTGAAGAGGAATGACGTGGTGAGCTTCGTATCGAGCGTCGGTGTAGGTGTCGGCGTCGGCGACGCCACGAGCTTCAGCGTGTCCGACGAGCTGGTGAAGACGACCAGGCTCGAGTTCGGCGCGGGGGTCGCGCTCGGCTCGAGCTGCGTCGCGTAGGGCTGGTAAGCGCCGTTGAAGACGACACTCGTCGTCGGCGCCGGCGTTGGTGTCGCGGTCGCGAGCGACACGTTCGGGTCGAAGGCAATGCGCGACACGAAGCTCGGCGGCGGCGTCACGACCATCGTCGGACCTGGCTTCGCGCGCGCCACGAGGGTCGGACCGCCGCCCGGCGGTGGCGGTGGCAGCTTCCCGATCCGCGGGTCCTCGCTCGTCTTCGCTTCGGAATCGGGCAGGAGCACGGTCCCGGTGGTCGTGAGCACCACGCCGCCCTTCGCCACACCGTTGGTCCCGACAGCGCGGTGCTCGACGACGTTGCCGACCACAGCGTCACCGACCCGCACCTGGACGTTCACGTCGACGGTCAGCTGCGCCGCATCCGCGGGCTGGACGTGCGTGTCGAGCCGGCCGAGCGACGGGTTCGGGATCGTGATCACGAGCTTTCCGTCGACGAGCGCCACGGTCGATCCGGGGATGTAGCGGACAGGCAGTCCATTGACGACCCCGACGGTGCGCTTGTTCGCGTCGACGACAGCGGCGTTCGGCGTCGGGTCGAGCACGATGCGGACGACAGCGGGTGGCGGCGGCGCGGGGCTCGTCGGCTCCGGAACGCCGCCGGGCAGGACGTTCGACTGGAAGCCCGGCGGTACGAGCACTTCCTGGCCGCCGCCGATCATCCCGACGACGCCGTCGGTCGTCTGGATGTTGGAGGCACCGAGGGGCGTGACGGTCACAAGGAACGCGGTGCCACGCACCGTCGCGGTCGCGGACGGCGTGCGCACCTCGTACTTCGAGTTGGGGGTCAAGGTGCGCGAGACCACGTGCCAGCTGCGCCCGATGGTCTGCTGCATCGTCATGAGGAGATCGCCGGCGCTCGTCGCCTGGAGTGTCGCAACGCGGATCTCGCTGTCGGGCTCGAGCTCGATCACCGAGCCGTCGTAGAAGGTGAGCACCGCGTGCGCGCCCTCGCCGGTCCGTATGACGTCGCCCTCCTGGAGGAGATCGCCGTCCTGGCCCATCGCGAAGCCTGAGCCGTCGTGACTCACGGCCACGACGCCGTCCAGGATCTCGAGCGTGCTCGACGAACCGAGCGCCTGCGTCGGGAAGAGCAGCGCGTTCGCGCCGGTCATGACCAGCGCGAACGCGGCGGTCAGGCCGAGGAGTAGCAGCGCACGCACGGTGCGACTTTTAGGAAGACGAAGTGGCATTGGCGCGAAAGTATGGCGGTGAATTTGGCGCGTTCCGTGTCAGGCCGGGAGATACGCGCGAGTGATCGTCTTTACGGAGAAGGAGTGATCTGGAGGGAAGAGTGCCCCGGCATCGGCGCGCTGTTCGTCTAGCATTACTGAAGACAGGGCCACCTGTCGCTCACGGCGGCTATGGTGTAATGGCAGCACTAGGGGTTGTGGACCCCTCAGTCGGGGTTCGAAGCCCCGTAGCCGCCCCGCGATCTTGCGCGAGATCGTTTCCCCTTGACACGACGCGGCGGGCTGGCTACACGCATGCTATCGACGACACAGATTTCTATTGGCTCGTCGGCATCCTCGAAGGCGAGGGCACGTTTCTCGCGGGCCCACCGACCGCACGCGGTCAACCGGTGGTGTGCGTATCGATGACCGATCGGGATGTGGTTGAGCGCGTCGGCGCGCTCATCGACCGTGCCGTGGTCAAACTGCGAGCGCGTCACGCGCATCACAAGAGGCCATTCGTGACGTGCATCAAAGGTGCGCCCGCCGTTGCGCTCATGCAGGCAGTCCATCCCCATATGGGCACGCTCCGCAAGGCACAAATCGAGCGCGCGATCGCTTCTTGGCACGGGCATCGCGCGCGATGGCGACGACCGGCTGCTCGCTGTTCCGCCGCCGATTGTCCACGACCGGGCTCTCGCCGGGGACTCTGCGAGCGCCACTACGACCGATGGTGGAAGGCCAATCGCCGCGGACGAGTGACCGAGTTCGGCCCACTCGAAGCGCCTGAGCTGACCATAGGAGCTCACGAGGGTGGTCCGGATCTCGATGAAGTACACGCAGTCGCATGGCTCTCCGGGCTACTCGAAGGCGAAGGGACCTTCACTATCAATCGGTTTTCTCCCGAGATCGCCTATCCGCTCCTTAGCGTGCAGATGTGCGATGCAGGCGTGGTTGCCGGCGCGGCCAGGGTCCTCGGAGCGCCCGGCGTCAACCGCAGAGAGGCCGAGCAAGAGAACTGGAGTCCGACGTACGTGGCGGCAATCAGCGGTCAGGGAGCGGCGATTTGGATGCGACGACTCCGTAGCCTGATGGGGACTCGGCGAAGAGCGGCGATCGACGCCGCACTTGCGGCATATCATCCGATCCGCCTCGTCGATCCACCCGCATCGTGCGTCGCGCCTGGATGCAGCGGGCCTCACCGTTCACGCGGCCTTTGCCACAAGCACTACATGATGTGGTCGAGGGATCTGGCGAAGGGTCGCGTCGCGCGGATCACTCCGCTGCGCTAGCGCTACGGCTTCTTCCCGCCCGACACCGCATCCAGGGCGCTCGGCGTCCTCGAGCTCGGCGAAGGCGTCGACTGTTTCACGCTGCTCTTGCCATCCGCCATACGGGTCACGTCCACGTTCGTACGTGCCTGCCCGCTCGTGTCCGCCTTGACCTTGCTCTGCGCCACGACCGGCTCCTGGCCCCTGTCCTCGACCATCGTCTGGACGTCGACGTCACCGCCGCCGGCCTTGCGCACCAGCGCTTCGAGGCGACCGTCCGAGACGTTCGGGAGCACGATCTGGAGCTTCCCGTCCGGGGTCTTCACGAGCTGCGCGCCGGGAGTCTCGATGTGCCGCTTGCCGTTCTTGTCGATCCCGTTCGCCCGGCCCTGCGAATCGATGACGAGCGAGTTCTGATCGTCGAGCGTCACCGTGACGGTCCGCTCGGACTGGGGCGCTGCCGCCGCTGGCGCGGGGCGCGCGTTCTTCTTCTGCTCGTGCGTCTTGCCCGCGGGAACCGGCACGTCGACCGTCTGGCCCGGACGGTCCGGGTCCGCGACGCGATCGACCACGGTGCCCTCGGTCGTGGTGACCACGGTCCGCTCGGCGTCGCTGTCGACCTGGAACGCGGTGCCACGCACCGAGGCGGTGCTGGCCGGCGTCTTCACCTCGTACTTCGAGTTGCCGGTGATGAGCTTGGTCACGACATGCCAGGTGCGACCGAAGTTCTGCTGCATCACGACGATCGTGCTGCCGTCGGTGAACGACGACGCGGTCTCGATCGCCAGCTCGGTGTTCGGTTCGACACTGACCGTCGAGCCTTCGAAGTACGTGAGGACGGCGCGCGACCCATCGGCGGTGCGAACGGCGTCACCCGCGTTGAGGACCTCACCGTCGGTCGCGGTCACGAACGAGCCGGTCGGGCCGTGCCGGACCTGGATGTCGCCGGAGATGATCGTGACCGTCGTCGCCGCGGCGAGGGCACGGCCACCGAACACGCCGCCCACGCCGAATGCCATGAACAGGAGGAACGCGAGGACCACGGACCCGACCGCCTTCTGCAGGCGCCTCGGGTCATTGGAGCCCCTCATCCGCACCACGCCAGCGGGTTTACCCACCTTTGCCACCGCAAGTCAGCCTATGCGGAGGTATGAGTCACCCATCTGCCATTCGGGGGACTCGCCGGTCTCAGGCACGTAGCAGCGCGCTAGTCGCGCGGCGGCGAATATTCCGAGAGCGTCACCAGGAACGGCCGCGTGCGACCGGCCTGGATCGTCAGCGGCTCCGCGAGACCGGCCTTCGCGAAGACGGCGACCCGCAGTCCATGGAGTCGCTCGGTGCGGCGCTGCCACTCCGTCCCGCACACCGGGCACACGAACGGTCCGTCCGCCATGCGCTCGCCGTGCGCGAGGAGGATCTTCGCGCAACAGCGCTCGACGTTCGGTTGATGACCGTCCGCGGCGCCGAGGTACGGAAACGACGCCTGCGGCCCGACGCGCGTGCGACGAGTGAAGATGCGTCCGTCGCCGCGCCGGTACGTGTCGGCTCCGGTCTTCGCCCACTCGGTCGCGCACTCGGGACAGCGGAACGCGCGATCGGGCTTGTAGAAGCCGCCCCATTCGATGATCCAGTCCTCGCAGCAGTCCGCGAGGATGACGCGCTCCCTCATCGTTTCTCCTCGAGGAGCCAGCAGAGGATCGCCTTCTGCGTGTGCAGCCGGTTCTCCGCCTGGTCGAAGACCGCGCTCTGCGGACCGTCGAGTACCTCGTCGGTGATCTCCTCGCCGCGGTGTGCCGGGAGGTCGTGCATGACGATGGCATCGGGCTTCGCGTGGCGGAGCAGCTCGGCGTTCACCTGGTATCCCGCGAACGCGCGGCGGCGGCGCTCGTACTCCTGCTCCTGCCCCATGCTCGTCCAGACATCCGTGTAGACCACGTCCGCGCCCTGGACCGCCGCGATCGGATCCGCGCCGAGCGTCAGTAGGCCACCGCTCTCGCGCGCCGCGCGCTCCGCGAGCTCGCGATAGCGGGCGGCGGGCTCGTAGCCGGCGGGCGTCGCGACGCGCAGCGTTCCGCCGCTCTTCGCGACGCCGAGCATGAGCGAGTGCAGCACGTTGTTGCCGTCACCCACGTACGCGACCGTCACGCCACGCAGGTCGCCCTTGCGCTCGCGGATCGTGAAGACGTCCGCGAGGCCCTGACAGGGATGCGAGAGATCCGACAGCCCGTTGACGACGGGGACCGCCGAATACCGCGCGAACTCCTCGATCGTCTCGTGCGCGTACGTCCGAAGGACCACCGCGTCGACCAGTCGACTCACGACGCGCGCGACGTCCGCGACGCTCTCACGACGGCCGAGGCCGACCTCCTGCGGTGAGAGATAGATGCAGTGGCCGCCGAGCTCGGCCATCGCGACGTCGAACGAGAGCCGGGTGCGAAGGCTCGGCTTCTCGAAGATCTGCGCCAGCGTGCGCGCGCGCAGATGTGGGTCACGCGCCGCGCGACGCGACTTGAGCTCGGCGGCACGATCGAGCAGCCGGCGCAGCTCCGTCGCGTCGAGATCCGCGATCGAGACGAAGTGGCGCGCGCGCGCGGCGACGGCCATCAGAGCGCGCGCAGCGCGGGTCGGCGTCGCTGCTCGATGAGATCCACGAGAGCGCGCGCGACGCGCTCGGGGTCGTGGCGGATGGTGTCTTGCTTGAGCCACAGGTCGCGCGGCCCGCTCCACTTGTCGATGATCGGCGCGGTCACCGGACGCACGCCGATGGCGCGGATGCGCTCCAGCTCCTCGGCCGTGGGATCGAGCAGCTCGAGTCCCTTGTCCGCGTAATGCGAACGAAGGTGCGCCGGTGGCGGGTCGTCGTTCACGAGCACGGCGTCGAGGCCCGATCCACCGAGGTAGTCCTGCGCCGCGCGCACGTGGTCGGACAGTGAGAGCGTGTCGGTCTGTCCGGGCTGGCGCGTCGTGTTCGCGACGTAGACCACGAGACCCTCGGCGTTCGCGATCGCGCGCGCGATCTCCGGCACGAGCAGGCAGGCGCACACCGTCGTGTACAGGCTTCCCGGGCCGAGCGTGATGAGGTCGGCGGATGCGATCGCCTCGACGCTTCCCGGCGTCGCCCCGACGTGCGTGTCTTTCAGGAAAACGCGCTCGATGGGCGCCTTTCCGGTCGCGCGCACGTTGACTTCGGTCTCGACGATGCTTCCGTCGGTGAGCTCGGCGCAGAGATGCGTGTTGTACAAGGTCACCGGAAGGACGCGGCCCCGAAGCTTGAGGAGGCGCGACGCCTCCTCGACCGCGACGAGGAACGAGCCCTCCTGTTGTGTCAGCGCCGCCAGGAAGAGGTTGCCGAACGCCATACCGTTCAGGTCCTCGCTCTTGTCGGTCTCGAAGCGGTGGTTGAAGAGCCGCGTGAGGACCGGATCGCCCTCCGCAAGCACGGTGAGAGCGTTGCGGATGTCGCCGGGCGCGGGCACGTCAAGCGCGATGCGGACCTTGCCCGTCGAGCGTCCGGAGTCCGTCACGGCGATGAGGCCGGTGATATCCGAGGTGTAAGCGCGGAGGCCGGCCATGACCGTCGGCGCGCCCAGTCCGCCGCCCACACAGACGACCTTCAACGGATCCATCACCGCATCTTCGCAGATATGCACCCCCTTGCTAGCCTGAGCAGACGTGAAGCGTGCAGGCGCGTTCCTCCCGCTCTGGGCGCTGCAGTTCGTGATCGGCATGTTCGCCGTGTTGCTCGCCGTGGCGCTCTTCGCGGCGCTGATCGGCAGCGTCGTTCGGGGGCCGGGGACGTTCTTCGACGAGGTCGGCAAGACCGTCGCGCGGATCGCGCCTCAGCCGCAGGCCGACATCCACAGTGACGCCGAACTCAAAGCGGTCATCAAGGCGCTGCCCGCTGGACGCTTACGGGTCGCAAGCGTCCTCGCCGACCAGGACCGTGTCGTCTTCACCGTGACCGCGGACCGCCCGGCCGTGAAGGCGGCGGTGCAGGCGGGCGACGAGCTGCGGCTCTCCCGCACCGGCGAGGTCGAGATCGCGCCGACGGGTATACCCGGGCTGGTCGACCGGCTTCAGCAGGCGATCGAAGATCTGCGGCGGTCCTGGTTCGGGAAATAAGTCGGGAATAACGAAAGGGCCGCTCATCAGCGGCCCCTTTCGACCAGAGGTGATGCGCCGCGGTGCTAGCTGGCCTTGCGCAGCTGCTCCAGCGCGCGACGCGCGACCACCTGCCGCGCGACGAGCTCACCACGCCACTCCTTGCGACGCTCGAGGGCCTGGCTGAATCCGCGCTGGTACGAACCGACGGCGAGGAAACCAACGACGACCATCCCGAACGCGATGCCGATGACAAGTCCTACGAAGAACGCGTCCATGACCGCCGTCCTTTCCCGCCGCAGAGGGCGGAGCCTTTGCTGAACGGCGTCATAAGCAACTGTTGTGCCACGTTTTCGCGCCACCATCGGCGCGCGCGGTCCGCCGACCCGCGGCGCGGTCCCGACGTCGCGCCGTTGACGAAACCGATACCTGCCGGCGTATCTCGACCATGTTTCCGCCTGAGCGCGCCGTCAGGTGATCTCGCCGTCGCCGCCCAGGGAGTCCGGAAACGCTTCGGCGCGACGGCGGCGGGACGCCGGGCGCGGCGGTGGCCGCCGGGCGCGAGGGCTACCTGACCCAGGCACCCGTTACAGTCCAGCAACGGAATGCTGAACGCATCGGAAGAGACCGCGCAGGTGGCGCGGTCTCTCTTTGTGACCCGAAGAGGAGGACGTCCATGCGCCTTTCGCTGATGCCCAAGAAGAGCTTCTTCTTCACCCAGTTCGACAAACACGCGACCAACAGCCTCGAGGCGGCCGTCGCGCTGGAGCGGTTGCTGACCGACTTCACGAATGTCGAGAGCAAGGTCCGTGACATCCACGCGATCGAGCACTACGGCGACCAGCTGACCCACGAGATCGTCAAGAGCCTCAACGCGACGTTCGTCACGCCGCTCGACCGCGAAGACATCATCGGCATCGCGTCGAAGCTCGACGACGTCGCCGACGTGGCCTACGACGTGAGCGAGCTCATCCTTCTGTACAAGGTCCGGAGCGTCCGGCCGCAGGCCATCCGCCAGGCCAAGGCGCTGGTCGGCGCCGCGACCGAGATGGTCGCGATGATGAAGGCCCTCGAAGGGCTCAAGGGCCTCGAGCCGCACTGGATCAAGATCCACACCTTCGAGAACGAGGGCGACCAGGTCTTCCGCGACGCGGTCGGCGACCTCTTCGCGAACGTCACCGACCCGATCGAGCTGATCAAGTGGAAGGACATCCACTCGCTCATCGAGGTGGCGATCGACCGCTGCGAGGACGTCGCCAACATCGTCGAGACGATCGTGATCAAGCACAGCTAGTGCCGCTGACTTTGGAATACGCGCTCGTCCTCCTCGCGGTCGTCGTTGTCCTCGGCGTGATCTTCGAGTACGTCAACGGTTTCCACGACGCGGCGAACGCCATCGCGACGGTCGTGGCAACACGCGTCCTAACGCCCGCGCAGGCGGTGCTCATGGCGGGAAGCCTCAACCTCGTCGGCGCCCTCTCGGGTGTCGCCGTGGCGAAGACGGTCGGCAACGGCATCGTCGACGCGAAGGTCGTCACGCAGGATCTCGTCATCGCGGCGCTCGTCTCAGCGATCCTGTGGGACCTGCTCACCTGGTATTTCGGGCTACCGACGTCGTCCAGCCACGCGCTGATCTTCTCCATCATCGGCGCGTCGGTCGCGATCCACGGCACGGACGTGGTCATCATCGGTGGGCTCGAGAAGACGAGCTTCGGCGTCGTGTATTCGCCGTCACTCGCGTTCCTCGTCGGCTATCTCATCATGCTCGCCCTCTACTGGCTCTTACGGAACGCATCCTTCGGCTGGGTGCAGCGCTTCTTCGGACGCGCGCAGATCCTTTCGAGCGCGTACATGGCGTTCAGCCACGGCGGCAACGACGGGCAGAAGACGATGGGCATCATCGCTCTGGCGCTCGCCGCGTATGGCGTCGTGCCCACCGGGGCCGGCTTCTTCATCCCGGACTGGGTGAAGATCATCTGCGCCCTCGCGATCGGCATCGGGACGATGACCGGTGGCTGGCGGATCATGAGAACGATGGGCGTGCGGATCACCAAGCTGACGCCGGTGCAGGGATTCGCGGCGGAGACGACCGCCGGCACCGTGATCGAGATCGCGACACGCTTCGGCATCCCGATCTCGACGACGCATGCGATCTCGGGCGCGATCCTCGGCGTCGGCTCCACCCGCCGCCTTTCCGCCGTGCGGTGGGGTATAGCGGGACGGATCGTGACCGCGTGGGTCTTGACCATCCCGGGCTGCTTCATCCTCGGCTACGCGATCGCTCTCGTGATGCGGGCGATCGGGGTGCACGCCTAGCGCTCCGCCACGCGCGCCGCTTCGCGCTCCGTAATTTTCTAGTCCCGACGCGCAAAGGCTCGTCATCAATTCGCAGTAGGGGAACGCAGCGCGAGTCTCGGACACGTATCGGGTCCCCCATTTGGGTCCGCCTAGTCATTGCTCTGAAGGACTACGTCCCCCTTACTAACGCCGACTCGAGCGCGGACTCGAGCTGGTGGGGAGTAGAGCGAGACGTGATCCGTTCAGCGATGCGCCTGCTGGCCGCGACGATGACCGTCGCGCTGCTGCTGGGGACAACGGCGACGCCGACCGCGGCAAGCTCATTCGACGAGACAAAGCTCGACGCTTCGTTCCTGAGCGAGGTCCTTGCGGCACCGACCGCCGACTTCGACGTCATCGTGCGCTCCGTGCCCGTCGAGTCCGAGGGACGGGCGGACCGCGCGGCGGCGCGCCGCATCGAAAAGGCGGCCAAATCCGTCACCACGCAGGGCGGCAGCGTGAAGCACGCGCTGTCGATCGTCGGTGCCGTGTCCGCGCGCCTGAAGGGCGTGCAGATCCTGAAGCTCACGCGAGACGGTGATGTCGACTACGTCGTCAAGGACCAGCGGCTGCGGGCGCTGTTCGATCCGGCGCAGGGCAGCGCCGCCGCGCGCACGCCCGGCATCCTCGAGGTGAACGCGCCGCAGGTCTGGTCGCAGCTCGGCGTGACCGGCCAGGGCGTCGGCGTCGCGATCGTCGACAGCGGCGTCTACCCGCATCCCGATCTCGCCGGCCGCATCGTGGCGTCGATCGACTTCACCGCCGCTTCGCCGACCGTGTCCAGCACGTCCACCGGTGACCCGGGCGGACATGGGACGCACGTCGCGGGGCTCGTCGCCGGCGACGGCACCGCGTCGGGTGGCGCCTACACCGGCGTCGCGCCGCGCGCCAACATCGTGAACGTCCGCGTCATCGACGCGTCCGGCGGCTCGAACGTGTCGACGATCATGCGCGGCCTGCAGTGGGTGCTTGCGAACCGCAGCACCTACAACATCAAGGTCGTCAACCTGTCGCTCGGCGCGACGCCGATGGGCAGCTACAAGTCCGACCTCATGGCGACGGCCGCCGAGGTCCTGAACTTCGCCGGCGTGACCGTCGTCGTCTCCGCCGGAAACACCGGCCCGCTGGCGGGAACGGTCACGACACCGGGCACCGATCCGTACGTCATCACGGTTGGCGCGCTCGACGACAGCGGAACGAGCCTCCTGCTCGACGACCTCATGGCGGTCTTCTCGTCGCGCGGCCGCACCGTGTTCGACAACCTGTCGAAGCCGGACGTCGTGGCACCGGGCCGCAGGATGGTGAGTCTCCGCTCGCCCGGCAGCGTGCTCGACACGCTGTTCCCGGACCGCCAGGTCACCGCGACGGGGGCGTTGACCCCGGACTACTACCGCCTCTCGGGGACATCGATGGCCGCGCCGGTCGTCGCCGGCGTCATCGCGCTCATGGTCGAGCGCAACCCGAGCCTCTCGCCCGCGCAGATCAAGAAGCGCCTCAAGACGACTGCGACCGCCTTGACGTTCGGCACCGCGTTCGACCGCGGAGCAGGTCTCGTTAACGCGTACAAGGCCGCGTCGTCGGTCGACGTCAGCAGGGAATTCGCGCCGGACCGGGTGAGCGACGCGTTCGCGAAGGACATGAAGAAGTTCATCCAGGGGCAGCCCTTCGTGTGGCGCGACCTCACCTACCACGGTGGCGTGGACTCGGCGGGCACGAGCTGGGAGGGCGTGACCTGGGAGAACGTGCGCTGGGACAGCGTGACGTGGGAGAACGTCACGTGGGAAGGCTTCACGTGGGAAGGCATCAGCTGGGAAGGCGTGACCTGGGAGACGGTGACCTGGCAGTCAACTGACCAACAGTCCACAAGCGCGCAGTCGGGAACAGGCGCGTCCTGGGACCCGGTCGATTAAGGGGGGCGTGATGGATCGCAAACAGCTCATGAAGACGTATGTCCTCTTCGTCGCCACACTCGGTGCCGCGGCGCTGGTGCAGTCGCTGCGCACCCTCAGCCTGGAGCGCGTCGACCCCTTCATGCTGGCGATCCTCATCGCTCTGGCGGCCGCCGCCCAGCGCATGCCGGTCTTCCTGTTC
>DASYUC010000156.1:0-22728 GCA_036001645.1 Candidatus Limnocylindria bacterium | reverse complement strand
AGATGCGGCGACTCTCGGAGCTCGTTCGCGAGCGAGAGATCTCCCGCGACGAGATAGACCTTCTTGTCCTCGTCCTTCAGAGCTTTGCACAGCGCATTCAGGTCGCGGTCGCCGGAGACGATGAACCACACCTCGATCTCGGGCCGGTCCTTGTACAGGAGCTTCATCGCGCGGGTGATGAGGACCGCGTCGGATCGGCCCTTGAGCAGCCGGCCGCTCATGCGCTGCGCCACGGGGATCGGCTCGATGCCGGTGAACTCGAGCGCCATGAGCAGCGTCTCGTCCTGCATCGCGACCTCCTGTCCGAAGATCGCGAGCTTCACGCGCACCGGGCCGAATTCGGCGGCCTTCTTGAGGATGGCCTGCAGGATCGCGAGGGATGACGGCAGTGGTCCGGTGGTGTGCTGCCGTAGCGTGTAGTAGACGTTCTCCCAGTCAATGAGGAGAGCGACGTCGGGCAAAGGATTCTCCTATGGAGCGCACACGCCGCCCGACCCGTTCGCGGACCCCTCGCGGAGTCACGCGCTAGTTGCTCACCCTCGTCCCAAAACGCTCTTTGGCTCACGGTTTCCGTGTCGCCGAAGCGCGGCTGGTACGCGAGCACGTCTTTCACGAACGCATTGGTCGTCGCGCGCGCCGTTTTGTTCTGACGCGAGTGTAGCGGAGTCGGTCTAATTGGTGAAGGTGACCTTCAACGTGCGGAGGTCGAGAACTCCGCGCCGTCCGGTGCTCGTCACGAACTGCGCTGCGTCTTGGGTGACGACCGTGAGCGTCGGCCTGCCCGCGCTGACAGGCAGAAGGAGCTCGTGGAAGTCATCTTTGCGGGCGAGCCGGAAGGCTCCGACGTCATCGGCCAGCCTCCAGCCGGCGAGAAGCATCCAGCTCCACGTGCCATCGAAGCCGATGTAGTAATTGTTCGTCGCGAACCGCTTTCCCTCATCGGTCATCGGAGGTGTCTGACGCTCGCACGGCTCGGCAGGGCATGGCGCGCGGAAGTAGACCATCCGCTGGTACGGCGGCGTGTAGACATCCTTGGCTGGATCGAACACGGGCAGCGTCGACGCGGTGGGCAGCGGTGTCGCGTGCGTCGAGGGCGACAGCTCGGGCCGCGGCGAGTCGCGATGGCCGGTGTCCGTCGCCAGTGGGCCGCATGAGAACGCGACGGCGATCCCGACGAGCAGCCGCGCACTGAAGGGTCGACGCATGACGTCAACGTAAACGTCGTGCGTCGCGCCGCGCGTCCGATTTCGCCGTCCGGAAGTCTTACGCCTAATCTTCGATCGTGCCCGAGCGCGACGCCCAGCTGGTGGATCTCGTCGATCTCGGCGCGCGACGGGGCGCGGCGTACGCCGACGCGCGCCGCGTCGAGCGCGAATACGAGGCGGTCTCGGTCCGGGACGGCGAGGTCGAGTCGGTAACGCGATCCGGCGACCGCGGCATCGGCTTCCGGGTCATCCACCGCGGCGCCTGGGGTTTCGCCGCGACGGACCGCCACGATGACATGTCCCTGCGGTCGCTGGTGAACGAGGCTTTCGCGCGCGCCGAGGCCGCGGCAAGCACACGCACGGCACCTGTCGCGCTGGCGCCGGTCCCGCCACAGCGGGGCGAATACCGCACCACACTGCAGCGCGATCCATTCGCGGTGCCGCTCGCCGAGCGCATCGCGCTGCTCCGCGCCGCCGACGCGAGTCTCAGGGGGCCGCACGCGGTGTCGCGCCGTGGGAGCGTCGCCGCGTACCGCACGCGGAAGCATCTCGTGACGAGCGAAGGCACCGACGTGCGGCAGGAGATCGTGGAGTCCGGCGCGGGCGTCGCGGTCACGGCGGTGAAGGCGGGCGCGAAGCCCGCGCAGCGCTACGACAGCCGCCTGGTGCGTCAGGCGGGGTGGGAGTACATCGAGCATCTCGAGCTCGTCGCGCGTGCCGCCCGCTATCGCGACGACGTCGAGGCCATCCTCGACGCGCCGCTCGCCGCCGAGCGTCCGACGACGCTCGTCTTCACGCCGGAGTTCCTCGCGCTGCTCGTGCACGAGTCCTGCGGACATCCGACCGAGGCCGACCGGGTGCTCGAGCACGAGGTCGCGTTCGCGGGCACGACGTTCATGTGGCCGAAGGACCGCGGCGCGCTGCGCTACGGCTCGGAACACGTGTCGATGACCGCGGACGCGACGATCCCCGGCGGCATGGGGACGTTCGGCTGGGACGACGACGGCGTGCCGGCGATGCGCACGAAGCTCATCGACCGCGGGACGTTCGTTGGCTACCTCACGTCGCGCGAGACCGCGGCCGCGCTTGGCATGCCGGTCGCGATCGGCTCCGCGCGGGCCGAGGGCTGGCAGCACTTCCCGATCGTGCGCATGGTGAACGTGAGCCTCGACCCCGGGAGGCAGAGCTACGACGAGCTGCTCCGCGGCGTGGACGACGGCCTGCTTCTCGAGGCGCCGGCGTCCTACTCGCTCGATGACAAGCGCCAGAACTTCCATTTCTCGACGCAGTCGGCGCGCGTGATCCGGAACGGCGCGCTCGAGGGCTACGTCGCGGGCGTTTCCTTCCAGTCGCTCACGCCCGCGTTCTGGGGGCGCTGCGACGGTGTCGCCGACGACTGGGAGCTGCATGGCTTCCTCTCGTGCGCGAAGGGGGAGCCGCTCCAGCTCATGCGCGTGGGGCATGGCGCCGCGCATGCGCGCTTTCGCGACGTGCCGATCGAGGTGCGCCGGTGAGCGTCCACGGTCGCGACGCGATGCTCACGCCGCTGGAAGATGCGCTGCGTGGTGTGAAGGCGGACGAGGCCGAGCTTTACGTCCATCGCCGCCGCTCGGCGATCAGCCGCTACGCGAAGAACGAGATCCACCAGAACGCGGTCGCGGACGAGACGCACGTGCAGGCGCGCGTCGTCATTGGGAAAGCGATGGGCATCGCGAGCGCGAACTCCCTCGATCCCTCCGATCTGGGGCGGCTCGTCGGGGACGCGGAGGCCGCGGCCCGCGAAAGCGCGCCGAACGACGACTGGCCGGGCCTCGCCTCGCCGCAGCCCATCTCGGAGCCCCGGGCGTACGACGCGGAGACCGCTCGCGCCGAAGCCCTGAGCCAGGCCGAGGCGATCAAGCGCATCACCGTCGCGGCGAAGGAGCGCGGCTTCCGCGCCGCGGGCACGCATCAGATCGAGCTGACCGAGGACGCTCTCGCGAATACGAACGGCGCCGCCGTGTACGCGCCGAGCACGATGGCGTATCTGCGCGCGCTCGTGACGAGCGACACCGGAACGGGTTGGGCCGAGGATCTCGGCTGGAGCACGCGCTCGCTCGACCCAACGGGCGTCGCCGCGCGCGCCATCGAGAAGGCGGCCCTGGATCGCGACCGGACGCAGCTCGCGCCCGGCGACTACGAAGCGGTATTCGAGGAGCTCGCGGTCGCGGAGGTCCTGCGCTTCATGTCGCTCACTGGTCTCACCGGTCAGACGCTGAGGGATGGCCGGTCATTCATGGCCGGCGCCTTCGGTGAGCAGGTCACCGGTCCGCGCTTCTCGCTCTGGGACGACGCGCTCGATGGCCGCACGCTCGCGATCCCCTTCGACGTGGAGGGCACGCCGAAGCAGCGCGTCTCGCTGGTGGAGAACGGCATCGCCAGGGCCGTGGTGCACGACCGCCAGTCGGCGAAGTGGTTCGACACGCGGTCGACCGGGCACGCGGCGGATCCGCGCCGCTACAGCGTCGGTGGCCACGCCGGCAATCTCACGATGGCCGGCGGCGACGCGAAGCGCGAGCAGCTCATCCATGCGGTCAAACGCGGTGTGCTCATCACGCGCTTCCACTACACCAACACGCCGGACCCCAAGCGCGCGACGATGACCGGGACGACGCGGGACGGAACGTTCCTCATCGAGGACGGTCGTATCACGCGCGCGCTCGCGAACGTCCGCTACACGATGAGCGCGCTCGACCTCTTCGCCGGGATCGAGCTCATGGGGCCGCAGCGCCTCGCGCGGGATTGGTGGTCGTCCAACGGGATGGGCTCGATCGTCTGCCTCTGCCCGCCCATCAAGGTCGCGCGCGCGACGATCACCGGATCGAGCCCCATCTAGCGCGCCTCGGATCCGATCTGGCGCGCGCCGACACCCAACCTGGCATGCGTCGATACCCACCTGGCGCATCGTTGTTACCCAAGCGCATGAGCGCGCCCTAGCGCGGCGAGCGGTCAGGCTTCGCGAATGCTCGACATGCATTCGATTTCTGAATGAGGTGTTGACCATGGACGCGATCCTCGCGACATTCCTCCAGACCCTTCCGTCGATCGTCGGCGCGCTCCTGCTGCTCGTCATCGGCTGGATCGTCGCCGGCTTCGTGGGCGGACTTGTTGCGCGACTCCTTCGCAAGGTCGGTGTCGATCAGCTTGCGACGAAAGCCGGCATCACCGCGTTCCTGCAACGCGCACGGCTCAAGCTCGACGCGGCCGGCCTCGTGGGCGGCATCGTCACCTGGTACGTGCGACTGATCTTCGTCGTCATGGCCGCGAATGCGGTCGGCATCACGGCGGTGA
Organism: Candidatus Limnocylindria bacterium; assembly: GCA_036001645.1. Classification (GTDB taxonomy): domain Bacteria; phylum Chloroflexota; class Limnocylindria; order P2-11E; family P2-11E; genus CF-39. The sequence goes on along the minus strand of DASYUC010000156.1, from coordinate 18,193 downwards.
GCGAAGTTCTGAGCCAGATCATCGCCTTCATCCCCAACCTGCTCGTCGCGCTGCTCATCCTCGGCGCGTTCGCTTGGCTCGCGGGCGTGACGCGCAATCTCGTGACCGGAGCGACCGAAAGCGCCGGCGTCCCGAACTCCGGCGCGCTTGCCACGCTCGCGTACGCGACCGTGCTCGGCTTCGGCATCGTGGCTGCCGCGTCGCAGATCGGCGTCGCCGCGACGCTCATCAACATCATGTTCACCGGGATCATCGCGGCCGTCGCTCTGGCGTTCGGCCTCGCGTTCGGCCTCGGCGGGCGCGAGGAGGCCGCACGAGTTCTGCGCGATTGGCGCGGCCAGGCGGCGTCCGCGAGGGAGCACCTGGAGACGTCTCCCACCTCCTCCCCGCACGATGGCCATCCGGAATCGCTCATCGAGGAGCGGATGCGCCGCGATGAGCTCATGCGTAAGAGCTAGCGATCGCATCGCACGGGGTGGGCCGGGAGCTCGGACTCTCCGGTCCGCCTCGGGCTCCTAAACTGGCGCCGTGTCGCGCGACAAGGTCCTCGTCGCGGCCCTGATGGGCTCGGTGGCACTCATCGCCTGCGCACCGGAGCGCCGCGACAGCGTCGAGTCGTCGCCCGGATCGACGTCCGTCGCGCGACGGACGGTCGGCGGAGCGCCGACGCCGAGCGCGGTGGTCACGAACGCGGCCGGCGCCCCGGTGTTCCTGGTGGAGATGGGCGACCACTGGTTCATCCCGGCGCAGCTGTCGATCCCGGTGGGGACGACCGTGGAGTGGCGGATGACCGGCACCCAGGAGCACGACGTCTGGGCCTTCGATGGGTCGTTCCACTCACCGACGATGGGACCGGGCATGCGTTTCTCCCACACCTTCACCAAGCCCGGCAGGTACAAGTACCTCTGCCTACCGCATCACGGTGACGGGATGTACGGAGAAGTCATCGTCACGCCGCGCAACTAGAACGTTCTAGCGGTCGACCTTCCCCGACGCGAGAGCCTGCAGATAGCGCACGATGGACCAGCGCTCTTCGTCTGTGAGTCCGCTCAGACGCGAGCCGTCAGGGGCTTTCTCTTCTCTCCACGCCGGCATGCCCGTGCCCGCAACGCCGTTGGTGATCCAGTAATGGATCTCACCGGGCGCATGCTGCGGAACGTGAAGCTGCAGGTTGACCGGCTTGGGATTGAGCACGAACGCCTGGGGGCCGTCCCCGAGACCACGCGGTCCGTGACAGATCGCGCAGTTCGCCTGGAATAACGCGCGGCCTCTGTCGATGGTCTCGGGTGTGTCGGGTGTCGGGTTCTGCGCGAAGCGCGCCGTGAATGGGACCGCCGGCGTGGGGATGTTCGGCGCGACCGTGAATGCGAGCGCATAGCACACGACGACGAGGACGCCGAGCGCGCCGGCGCTGATCGCGAACCGGCGCCACTGGCCACCGCGATAGCGCGTCACGAGCGCGAGCACCAGGAAGACGACCGCGCCCGCGAAGAGGAACTGTGCGATGTCCTGCAGGCCCTGCCGTGAGATCGGGAAGATCACTTCCGCTTTTCCTTGGGCTTACGCGAGGACCAGAAGTACAGGACGATGAGAACGATGAGCGGCAGTCCGAACTCGAGGATCTCGTCGAGCCATGTGCCGGTCGCGCCGTGCGGCAATACCGAAAGGATCGTCACCGGCTCACGACGAGCTCGTACACGCCGCTCCCGGCGTCGCTCACGCTGAGCGTGATCTTCCACGCGCCGGCCTCGAGGCCCGGCACCGTGAAGCGGTACCGGCCGGGACCGAGCTCCGCGGCGTTCTCGACGCCGTCGAGCGGCGCCACCGTGGCCGGGCCGCTGAACGTCGCGCGCACTTTCTTCCCGGTCACCGGATCGCCTTTCTCGTCCACCACGACGACATTGATAGTGAGGGGTGCTCCCGCCTGCGGCTCGATCGGCTCCGAGAAGACGAAGAGCTTATAGGGCGGCATCACGATCACCTTCGTCGTCGCGCTCTGTCCCGCGGGCTCCGAGACCGGAACGGTGAACAGCGCGTGGAGGTCGGCCCGGCCGGCGAGACGAACGATCGTCTCGACCTTCCAGGTCCCGAGCATCGCGGTCGGACTGCCCTCCGCGACGTACTCGCCCGGCGCGCGCTCGGTCGCGACGAGCTCCTGCTCGCCCATGTCGTGCTCGACCATCGTGAAACGCAGCGCGACCTTCTCGGCGCCGCTGATCGGTGTGAGGCCCTGCTGGACCCTGACGACGAAACGATTGCGCCCCGGCAGGGTCGTTGCCGTCAGGAGCTCGATGCGGATCCCGCTCACGTGCTTGGTCTCGTCGAAGGCCGCGCCGCTCGCCTGGGCCGGCGGCGCGAAGGCCGTCAGGAACGCCGCCGCGACGATCACGCCCGCGAAGAGCGCGGTCTCGCCGATGACGCCGCGCCAGAACTGCGCGCTCGCCGCGAGGCCACGGCGCATCCGCGGCCCCCACACGAGCAGATTGAGCGCGCCGAGCCCGAGGAGGCCAACGAGCAGCAGGATCTTCGCGAGGAGCGCGATGCCGTAAGGGGTCTCGACGAGATCCTCGATGAGGACGAGGCGGTCGAGCGACTGCAGCGTCCCGGTGGTGACGATCACCGCGACCGCGACGAGCGCCGTGAGTGAGAACCGCCAGACCGTCCGTCCGAGCTCCCGCGGATCGTCGCCTCGCGCCGAGGGCATCGCGACGTACGAGAACGTGACGACACCGCCGAGCCAGATCGAGATCGCGATGACATGGAGGTAGTCGAGGGCGACGTAGCGGAGATCGCCGCTCGCCGCCGCGTGCGACACGAGCGTGGCGGTGAGTCCAGCGGCGAGCCCGAAGAACGCGGTGGCCTCGCGGCGCGCGTCCGCGGGCAGGAGGCGCGCCGGCACGGCGAGCGACGCGAGCGCCGCAAGACCGGCGAGCGCGCGAAGGCCGAGGAGCAGCAGCAGCCGCCCGGGGATGTTCGGGCCCTGATTCAGGACGAGCAGGGCGCTTCCTGCGACGACGACGGCGCCACCGACGATCACGAGGCGGCGCTCGCGCCGTGCCTCCGCGTCAGCCGCGGGGACGCGGATGAACATCGTGAAGAAACCGAGGCCGATCAGCAGCGCCATCCCGCCGTACGAGAGCGCGCGTCCGGCGATCTCGAGCGCGGTGGGTGGCGGGGCGGACGGCGCGAAGTCCTTCGTGAACGGCGGGAGCGGCGCGTTGACGGCGAAGGCGAAGGCGCCCTTCGTCTCGTGACCGTCGACGGCCGAGAGCGTGGTCCACGAGACGAGGTAGCCACCGTCGCCCATCGCGCCGAGCGAGACGCGCAGCGTGTTCGGCTCGTCGCTCACCAGCGTCACGTCGCGTTTGTCGAGGCGGTTGCCGCTCACGTCGAGCACCGCGATGGCGCTGCCCCGCGGGTCCGGCGTCTCGCTGAAGGTGACGCGGACCTCCGTCGGCGGCTTGGTGAGCCGTGCGTCCGATGCAGGGTTCGATTTGACGTAGTTCGCGTGCGCGGCCGCGACCCCTCCGGTGATGGAGAGGAGCGCGAGCGCGATGGCTGCGACGAGGACCGCTCGGCGCACTAGCCGCGCCGCCGTCCCAGGAACACGCGGAACGTGAGGATGATCGCCATGGCCAGAGCGATGCCCGCAAGAATGCGCGTCTGGTCGATCGAGGATTGGATGTCACCGAGACGCCCATTGAGCTCATCTGCTGCGGGGACCTTGTTCGGATACTGGAGCGCGGTCGTCGGTTCGATGTCGCCGAACCGACCCGGACCGGACTCGAACTTCTCGTCCACATCGAGGCTCTCGACTTTGCCCCTGATGTGGAAGACGTACGTGCCGGTCGCGGTGGGCATCGCGTAGCCGTTGTACGCGCCCGGGGTGCCAAAACGAGCGGTGACGGTGAGGGGGAGCGGTGCGAGCCCGCCCGTCTGCAGATCGACCGTGAGCGTCTTCTCGAGACCCTCGACGGCCTTCGCGGGAGTCACCCGCGTGTCGGTCACGCGCAGGTCAAGGCCGTTCATCAGACCGACATAGGCCGGCTCGTTCAGCCAGCCCACGACGAATTGGTACGGCCCCACGGTGCGACGCTCATGTGCCGCCGCGGTGCCCGCGAATGCGATGAAGCTCGTCACGACGACCATCGCCGCCGCGACGAACGAGATGAGGCGCGCCATGTGACCCTCCACGGTCTTTCGTGCCCGGCGTTCCCCGGGCCTTCGTCGCCGGAGGGTCAGCCGCGCGGCGGTCCGAGGATGAGCGGCGAGCGCCACTGCGCGCGCGCGATGCGCGCCGGCGCGAGCTCCCAGGTGGGACCGCGCGTCGGCCGCGGCAACCGCGGCCACACGAAGGTGAGGAGCGCGAGGACGAACGCGTACGTCGCGACGTCGATGAGGTGCTCGGTGAGAACGCCCTGGCGCGGATCGAAGCGCGCCTGCATGTTGGCGAGGAAGATCGGTAGGCGGTACGCGGCCAGGACGTGATCGTGGTACTTCGGCGTCCCGGGCGGGTCGACGTGGGGCGCGACGACCAGACCGGAGCCCGCGAGGGTGGCGCCGGTGACGGCGAGCGCGAAGACACAGGTCGCGATGAGGCGCATCTCTAAACAGAGGATACGTTCGAGCAGGCCTTGCAGATACCGACGATCGCCGAGTGCGCCAGATCGGCGCGGAAGCCGTGCTCGTCCCGGAGTCGGCGCGCGAGCGGCTCCAGCAGGCCGATCGGTAACTCCTGCTCGGCGCCGCAGCTGCGGCAGACGAGGTGGCCGTGGCGCTGGGCGTCGGCGCGGTGCCACCGCGTCACCCGGTCATCGAAGTGCGTGTGGGTCACGTAGCCGAGCTCTTCGAGCGCCTCGAGGTTCCGGTACACCGTCGAGGGATCGATCTGCGGGTAGCGCGCGCGTATGCGTGTCGCGATGTCGTCGGCCGTCACGTGGTGGCGCGCGCGTTGCAGCGCATCCAGAACGAGGCGGCGCTGAACGGTCATCCGCTTGCCGCTCGCGCGCAGGCGCTCGTCGATCCCCATGGCGCAAGCCTCGCGCAAACGCGACCGTGTTGCAACAGTCCACTATTGCGGCTGTTTGCGATAAGCCCGGTCGCTCGGTAGGCTGCGAGCCGTGGACCTCAGCCTCATCGTTCTCCTGCTCGGCATGATCGCGCTCGGGTTCCGGCACGGATTCGACTGGGATCACATCGCGGCGATCACCGACATCACCAGCACGACGACCGCGGGCCACGCGGAGGTCGATGTGCCAGCCGCGGCGCCGGTGACCCCGCACGGCCATGATGCCGGCGAGATGCGGGGACACCTGCACGAGCACGCCAGGGGCGGACCGGGAGCGATCCACGTCTTTGGCGAGTCGCGCTTCGCGCACGAGCAGCGGCACGCGATCGGACTCGCGTCCCTCTACGCGCTCGGGCACGCGTCCGTCGTCGTCGTGCTCGGGGTGCTGGCATTGACGCTCGGCGCGGTCCTGCCGGATTGGGTCGACCCGATCCTCGAGAAGGTCGTCGGCGTGACGCTGGTGTTGCTCGGTGCGTGGGTGATCTACTCGGTCGTGCAGTACCTCCGAGGCAAGGGCGAATTCCGCATGCGGAGCCGCTGGATGCTCGTCTTCGATCTCGCGCGCAACGCGTGGGACGCACTACAGGGACGCATCCACGGCCACGAGCACCGACCATCCGCGCACTCGACCCAGTACGGTCGGCGGACCGCGTTCGGGGTGGGGATGATCCACGGCATCGGGGCCGAGACCGGCTCGCAGGCACTCCTGCTCGCCGGGATCGCCGGCGTCACCGGCACGACGGGGATCGTGATCCTTCTCGCCTTCGTCGTGGGGCTGCTCCTCTCGAACACGCTCGTGGCGGTCGTGAGCGCGAGCGGGTTCATCGGCGCACAGCGCATGCGGACGCTCTACGTCATCGTGGGAGCGTTCGCGGGCGTCGCGAGTCTCGTCATCGGTACGCTCTTCATCGCCGGTCTCGGCACCGCGCTACCCGATCTGCAGCAGCTGTTCTTCCACGGCGAGGGCTAGAAGCCGGCGAGGATCTCCTGGCCTTCCGTGGTCCTGATGAACTCGAAGAACGCCCTCACCGTTGGCTTCAGGCGTGTGGCGTCGGGATGCAGCGTGAGGATGATCGGACGGCGCACCGGGTACGCACCGCTGTTCACGTTGCGCGTCGTCGCGGCGATGCCGTCGAGCGACAGCAGGCGTAGCGTTTGGTCCTCCGCCGTCGTCTTCTGGATCGTGATCATCGCGATCGCGCCCTTGAAGTCGCGTATGGCCTGGTACGTCGGGCCCGACTCGACGACCTCGATGACGTTCTTGCCGTAGGTGGGCTTGCCGCCGAAGAAATAGGTCTCGAAGCTCGCGCGCGTCGAGCTGCCGCCCTCACGAACGAGCGGCCGTATGTCGCCGGGCTGGCCGCCGACCTGCGACCAGTCCGTGAACTCCCCTGAGTAGATCTTGCGGACCTGCTCGGTCGTGAGTGCGCCGACCGCGTTCAACGGATTGACCGCCAGGCCCGTGCCGGTCCCCGCGTACGGGATCGACGTCAGACGCCCCTTCTCTTCGGGCTTGAGATCGCGGCTCAGGAAGCCGAAGTCCGCGTCGCCGTTGGCGACGAGCGCGATGCTCGTGTCCGCGCCGACGTCCTCGAGCTTGATCGTGACATTGGGGTGGCGCACCTGGAAGCGCGCCGCAAGCGCGGTGAGGGACTCGAGGCCGGCGCCGGTGCCGGCGCCGCGATAGGTGCCCGACGGCAGCGTCGAGGCCGATGGCTGCCCGAGCGTCAGGCCCCCGCAGGCGACGAGCGCCGTCGCAAGGACGGCAGCCAGGTAAACGTTGTGTCGCATGAGCACTACGCATTGTCAGTCATGTCCGCATAAACCCGCAGGATCGAACCGATATCGTTCGGCCGACGTGAAGCGTGTGCCCACCGCGCTCCGCTTCGGTCTCGTCGCCCTCGTCGCGGCGCTGGCCCTGACCGCATGTGAGGACTGGAATCGCGGCGAGGGCGTCAGCGTGCTCGACGCCCACGTCGTGCGCGTGATCGAGACCGGTGACCGGAACCCGGCGCCAGGCGGTGTGCGGCAGCCGTTCCAACGGCTCGAGCTACAGCTCGACAGCGGCCTCTTCCGCGGCGACCTGGTGATCGTGGAATGGGGTGGCCGGCGGGCGCTCAACCCAGGCGGCTTTCTGCGCACTGGCGATCGCGTCCTGTTGACGGAAACGCGCGACGGCCTCCAACGCAATTACGCGATCGAGGAGATCGTGCGTCTGCCCGGTCTTCTGCCGTTCGCCCTCTTCCTCTTTGCCGCGCTGCTCGCTGTGGGGCGTCTCAAGGGCGTGGCCGCGCTTGCGGGCCTGGCTTCGAGCGTCGCGGTGTTCCTGCTTGCGATCGTGCCCGCGCTGCAGCGAGGAGGCGATCCACTCTTTGCGACGCTCGCCGGTGCCGCCGCGGTGGTCACCGTATCGGTCTTCGTCGTGCACGGACCGAATTGGAAGAGCGTCGCGGCGCTTCTCGGCACGTACGCCGGTCTCGCGATCGTCGCGGTCATCGGCCTCATGGGAGTCGCCTCGCTCCGTATCACCGGCCTCGGATCCGAGGACCAGATCTTTCTGGCGATCGGGACGGAGGGTCGCATCGACATGCAGAGACTCGTACTTGCCGGCGTGATCGTCGGGTCCCTCGGTGCGCTCGTCGACATGTGCGTCGGCCAGGCGTCGGCGACGATGGAGCTGGCCGCGGTCCACCCTTCGATCGAGCCCCGTGCCCTCTTTCGCTCGGCGCTCAACGTGGGGGAGGACCACATCGGTTCGCTGGTGAACACGCTCGCGCTCGCGTACTTCGGCGGAGCGATGCCGCTCATCCTGTTGCTCTCGCTCGGCTATCAGCCCCTGTCCATCGCCCTGAACAGCGAGGCGATCATCGAGTCGATCCTCACCGTGCTAGCTGCCAGCGTCGGTCTGGTGCTCTGCGTGCCGGTCACGACGGCGATAGCCGTCTACTTCGTGCGGCGGCGCGTGACCTAGAGCGCGGCCCGCTCGCGCCGACACCGCGCGCAGAGACCGTAGAAGTCAAGGCGCTCGTGGTCGACCTGGAAGTCGTGGCGTTCGCGGATGCCGCGAAGCACCGGGCGGAGGATCGTTTCGTCGACGTCGTCCACACGCTGGCAGCTCGTGCAGACCAGGTGATGGTGGTGTTCCGACACGCACGCCACATACGCGGACACGTGACCCGGTCGCTCGAGGCGCGTCGCCATCCCGGCTTCGACCTGCGCCTCGAGGGCTCGATACACGGTCGCGAGGCCAAGACGCGGATAGGCGCGGTGCAAGCGCTCGTGGAGCTCTTGCGCGGACACGGCCTGCCGCTCGGCGGAGAGCGCCTGCGCGACGATGACCCGCTGTTTCGTCAGCCGTCTGCCGCGCGAGGTGATCCGCTTCGCGAGAGCCGTGCGAGTCGACATCCGAGCCATGCCCTGAAGGATAGTCCCGCCGGGCCGTGCATATCGAGTATGATTCTCATTACGTTGTTGAGACTCATTCTCGTGGTCGCGCTTCTTGTCGCCGCCGCGCCGCTCGCGGCGTGCGGCCCGGCTGGCGGTGGAAGTCCGCAGGTCCTAACTACGACCACGATCCTGGCGGACATGGCCAAACAAGTCGCGGGCGACCGTATGACCGTCGGCTCGATCGTGCCCGCGGGCGCTCACGTCGAGGAGTACGAGCCCCGGCCGGACGACGCGAAGCGTATGTCCGAGGCGAAGCTCGTGATCACCAACGGCCTGGATCTCGACAAGTGGGTCGAGCCATTGCTACGCAACGCCAGGGGCGGAACGCCTGTCGTCACCGTCACCGACGGGTTGCCAGACGTCGACCAGAACCCGCACATGTGGTTCGACCCATCGCTCGCGCGGCAGTACGTGGACAAGATCCGCGACGCGCTCATCGCGCTCGATCCGACCGGAAAGGATGCGTATACGGCGAACGCGAAGAAGTACTCGGACCAGCTGACCGTCCTCGAGGCCGAGCTCAAGGCAAAGGTCGCGACCATCCCTGCCGACCGTCGCAAGCTGGTGACGTCGCACGACGCGTTCCCGTACTTCGCGAAGGCGTTCGGCTTCGAGATCGTGGGATTTGCACAGCCTGAGCCCGACAAGATGCCATCGGCTGGCGAGCTCGCCGACCTGATCGACAAAGTGAAAGCGGCGAAGGTGCCGGCCATCTTCTCCGAGTCGGGCGTCTCCTCCCAACTCGCCGAGACGATCGCGAAGGAGACCGGCGCGAAGGTCATCACCGATCTGCCGACTGACAGCCTGCTCGACAAGCCGGCCGATTCGTACCTCGGGCTGATGCGCGTCGTCGTCGACAAGATCGTCGCCGCGCTGAAATAGCGCACGAGGTGCGGGAGCCGGCTCGCGTATCGTCGCTTGCCGTGAATGAGCCCGCGGTCGTCGAGCTCAAGGGCGTTCGCGCTGGCTATGACGGACGCACGGTGATCGACAACGTCGATCTGACGGTGCGCCGCGGCGAGATGGTCGCGCTGGTCGGCGCGAATGGCGCCGGCAAGTCGACACTGCTGAAGGTCATCGTTGGCTTGCTGCGCCCGTACGAGGGAAGCGTGAGCGTCCTAGGGTCCGCGCCGGGCGCGAGCGCGCGTCGCCTCGCCTACCTGCCGCAGGCGGAGACGGTGCATTGGGACTACCCGCTACGTGTCGAGGACGTCGTCCTCATGGGACGCGTCGCACACGCGGCGCCGGGTCGCGGGCCTTCCTCCGCGGACCGCGAGGCCGCGCATACCGCGCTGGGCCGCGTCCAGGCGGACGATCTCGTACGGAGGCCGATCCAAGCTTTGTCGGGAGGGCAGCGTCAACGCATCCTTCTCGCGCGCACGCTTGCATCCGATCCGGAGCTGCTGCTGCTTGATGAGCCCGCCACGGGCGTGGATCCCGCGACCGAGGAGCAGCTCATGTCACTGCTCGGCGATCTCGCGAGCCACGGCCGTACCGTCCTCGTCTCCACACACGATCTCGCGAGTGTGATGGCGCACTTCCCTCGGGTGCTCGCGATGAACGGCGGGATCGTCGCCGACGGGGACGCCTCCATCCTGCGTGACGATGCGATCCTTCGCCGGACCTACGGAGGTCACCGCCCAGGCGGGCCGCAGCACATCGCAGATGAGCACCATGCCTGATCTCCTCGAGCCGCTTCAGTACGCCTTCGTCCAGCGCGCGCTGCTCGCGGCCGTCCTCGTCGCGCTCGTGTGCGCGAGCGTCGGTGTGTTCGTGGTGCTGCGGGGCCTCGCGTTCCTCGGCGATGCCATCGCGCACGCCGCCTTTCCCGGGGTCGTGATCGCGTTCCTCATGAAGATCAACATCGTGATCGGCGGCTCGATCGCGGCCGTCGCGTCGGCGCTCGTGATCGGTGCCGTCGCGCGCCGGTCGGGTCTCAAAGAGGACACCGCGATCGGTGTGGTGTTCTCGGGCATGTTCGCTGTCGGCATCGTCCTCTTCAGCAGCATCCGCACGTACACCGGTGACCTTCTCGGCATCCTGTTCGGCGACGTGCTCGGTGTCGCGGCCGATCAGCTCACGCTCGCGGCCGTCACCGCCGCCGTCGTGCTGGTCGGCCTGTGGATCATCTGGCGGCAGCTGGTGTTCGTGAGCTTCGATCCGATCGGGGCGGCCGCGGCCGGTCTCAACACGCTTCGGTACGACACGCTGCTGCTCGGGCTGATCGGACTCGCGATCGCGGTCTCGGTGCAGATCGTGGGAGTCGTCCTCGTCGTGGCGATGCTCGTCACGCCGGCCGCCACCGCGCGCCTGCTCGCCCAGGATCTGCGTGCGCTGGTCGTCGGCGCACTGGTCGTCGCCGTGGTCTCATCCATCGCCGGCATTTGGCTGAGCTATTACGTGAACGCGGCGTCAGGTGGCACCATCGTGCTTGTGGCAACGACATTGTTCGGTTTCGTCTGGATCGCGCGCGGCGTCGCGCGGGGCCGTGTGGCGGCGGGCTAGCGCCCTCGCGATCGTACTCCTCATCGCCGCGTGCGGGTCACGACCTATCGTGGTGGATCGAACGGCGACGCCGGGGATCATCGTCGTGCCCACCGAGCTGCCGAACGGCCGCATCGAGATCGCGATGCGGCCGAGTTACGTGCTCGGCGCGGGGACGCAGGTGAACGTCACCATCGTCGCGACGCAGGGCACCATCACCGGCCCAACGGAGGCCCGCGTGATGGCCAGCGGCATCAACGAAGGTGGCGCGCCGGCTGAGGTCCTCGTTCGTCGTCTCGATGCGAAGGCGGAAACGGTCAGGGCGGGAGGGCGAGCGACCGCGACCCTGACATGGGACGGTGAGGACGAGTTCGGCGTGCGTGTTCCCGCGGACGCGTATGTGCTGTTGGTCGAGTTCCAGACGGACGACGGAACGGGCACACACACGATCCGAGCAGCGGCGACCCTGCAGATGAACGACTAACATCGAAGGCGTGCCCGTCGACAAGCAGCTCCTCGAGATCCTCGTCTGTCCCGCGGACCACGGTCCGCTGAAGGAGGAGGGCGACCGCCTCGTGTGCGGGCGCTGCCGCCGTCGGTATCCGGTCCGCGATGGCATCCCGGTGATGCTCATCGAGGAGGCCGAGCAACCCTCGTCCTAGAACGGAAGGAGCCCTCTCTGGCCACACAGATCACACCCGACATGACCATCGCCTCGGTCGTCGACCGCTGGCCGGACTCCGCGCGGATCTTCGCCCGCTACACGCTTGGCTGCGCGTCATGCGCGATCAGCAAGAGCGAGACGATCGCGCAGGCGGCCGCCGGACACGGCGCCGGCCGGGTGAAGCTCGATGACCTCATCAGCGAGCTCAACGTCTTCGCCGACACGGGCAAGCTGCCCGAGGGCGCGCCGCCCGCGCCGTCGCTCGCCGCGAAGGGCGTGCCGCGCGGCATGGCGGAGCAGAAGGGCGTGAGGCACGTCATCGCGGTCATGTCCGGCAAGGGCGGAGTGGGGAAGTCCCTCGTCGCGGGCCTGCTCGCCGTCGGTCTGAAGCGGCGCGGATTCAGCGTCGGTGTCCTCGACGGCGACATCACGGGTCCGTCCATCCCGCGCATGTTCGGCGTTCGTGAGAAGCCGATGTCCGCGGACGGCAAGACGCTCGTGCCGCCGAAGTCACGCGGCGGCATCCCGATCATGTCGATGAACCTCATCCTGCCGAGCGAAGAGGAAGCGGTCATCTGGCGCGGGCCGATGGTCTCGGGCGCGATCCGCCAGTTCTTCAGCGACGTGCAGTGGGGCGAGCTCGACTACCTCATCGTCGATCTTCCGCCGGGCACGAGCGACGCGCCGCTCACCGTGATGCAGGCGCTTCCGGTCGACGGCGTCGTGCTCGTGACCACGCCCCAGGCACTCGCCACGATGGTGGTCACCAAGGCGGTGAAGCTCGTGAAGCAGCTCGGCGGCGACATCATCGGCGTCGTCGAGAACATGGCGTACGTGACGCTGCCCGATGGCACGCGCTACGAGGTGTTCGGTCCGTCGCAGGGCCTCAAGCTCGTCATCTCGTCGAACGCGCCGCTCATGGGGAAGCTGCCGATCGATCCCGCGATCGCGCGCGACGCCGACAACGGCGACATCGAGAACTACACCTCGCCCGAGACGGATGAGCTGGTCGAGAACTTCATGCTCGTTGCGCCGCTGAGGGAGCCGGTCCGGGCCTAGCACGGCGACACTCGGTACCCTTCGCGGATGCTCGCACGCGCGCGCCAGCATTCCGGCGGCCTGTATCTGTTCATCGCGACGTTCGTCGCGAACGTGCTGGGGTACGGCTATCAGGTCGTGATGGCGCGCCTGCTGCGACCCCAGGAATACGCGGTGCTCACGGCGCTCTTCGGCATCCTCATCCTCGAATCGATCTCGAGCCAGGTCATCCAGTCCGCGACGGCCAAACTCGCCGCGCAATACCGCGCGCGTTCGGAGGAGGCTGCGCTGCATGCCTTCGTCCGACGCTGGGGCGCGCGCGTCGGCATCGGAGCGGCCGCCATCGGGCTCATCGTGGTCCTGCTCTCCGGCGTCATCGCGGGCGCGCTGGCCCTGCCTGCGCTCTCGGTCGCGCTCCTCGGCCTCACGCTTTTCCTCGCGCTCGTGTTCACCTTCGGGCTGGGCCTGCTGCAGGGCCTCGCGCGCTTCATGTGGATGGGCAGCGCGCTCATCGCGCAGGCCGGCGCCCGCCTCGTGGTCGGCGTCGTACTCGTTCTCGCGGGTTTCAGCGTCGACGGCGCCTTCACCGGCGCGACCGCGGCCATCGCGATCAGCCTCGTCGTCGTTGGCGTGCCACTCGTCCCGCTGTTTCGCGCGGCCCGTGGGAGCACCGTTCAGCACGAGCTCGGCCCGGCGGAAACGCGCTTCTTTGCGCTTTCCGCGGTCGTGCTGCTCGCCTACGCAGCGCTCACGAACATCGACGCCGTCCTCGCGCGGTCCCTGCTGCGGCCGGAGGACGCCGGCGCGTACGCGGGCGCCATCACGATGGGGAAGATCGTCCTCTTCGCGCCGATCGCGATCGGCTTCCTGCTCCTCGAGCGCACCGCGCGAGCCCACGCGCGGGGTGAGGACACCGATCGGGCGCTGTATCTCGCTCTCGCGTTCGTGCTCGCGACGAGCGGTCTCGTCGCCGTCGCGTACATCTTGCTGCCCGAGTTCCTCGTGCCGATCGTCGTGGGCTCGCAGTACCCCGAGACCGCGAAGATCGTCGGCACGTACGGCGTGGCCGCGCTCGCGAACGCGCTGCTGAACCTGTGGATCTCCTACTTCATCGGTCGCGGCGAGATGCGCGTCGGCCTGTTACTCGCGGTCGCCGTCGTGGCGGAGGTAGCACTTCTGCTCACGACCGCGACCGACCCGCTCGCGATGGCGCGCATCGTCTTGTTCGTCGCGCTCGCGACACAGGCCGCGGCGGTGGCGACGTTCGTCGCACTTCGGCGGCGCAGCTAGAGCTGGGTCGCGTCCACCAGGCCGTTGCGCACGGCGTAGATCGCGGCCTGCGTTCGGTCCGAGACGTTCAGCTTCTCGAGGATCGCGGCGACGTGGCTCTTCACCGTTTCAGGTGAGAGCACGAGCTTGTCGGCGATCTCGCGATTCGAGAGTCCCTCGGCGACGAGGCCGAGGATCTCGCGCTCGCGCTTCGTGAGATTCTTCGCCGCCGACGGCACCGGACCCGCTGGCTTCATCTCGCTGAGCATCCCGCGGAGGAGCTTCGACTCGATGAATGCGCCGCCGGTCGAGACCTGACGGATCGCGTCGACAAGCTCCTCCTTCGAGACGTCCTTCAGGAGGTAGCCGGCGGCGCCGGCTCGGACGGCGTCACGGAGGTATGCGGGGTTGTCGTGCATCGTGACCATGATGACCGCGGTCCGCGGGCGCTCTTCCTTGATCTTTTTCGTCGCCTCGAGGCCGTCCATGTCGGGCATGCGCACGTCCATGAGGACGACGTCGGGCAGATCCCGGCGCGTCGCCTCGATGGCCTCGCGGCCGGTACGCGCTTCGCCGACGACCTCGATGCCGTCGGCGTTGAGGAGCATTGCCGCGACGCCCTGTCGGACAAGCTCGTGGTCGTCGACGAGCAAGACACGTGTGGCCACTGGCTGATTGTATTCGCGCAGGTCTGCAGCGCTCATTCGCTCATTCCAGTGCGAGCCAGACCAGATAGAGCAGCAGCAGGATCACAACGAGCACGAGCAGAACGAGGATGATCGTGCCGAGCGTGCCCAGTGTGGCCTCGGACATCGGACGACTCGCGATGCCGTCGATCATCTTCGCGAACTCGGCCGCGGTCGCATCCTTGCGCAGCCATCCGCGTCCCTCGGGGACTCGTCGCAGGAGCGCACGGCCATCGGCCTCGGTCCCCGATAGGACCAGGATCGGCGCGCCGAGGTGGATGCGTGCGCCACTGCTGAGAAGCGTGCCGTCGATGAGCGCGACATTCGGACGCCAGTCCTGGAGCGCAGCGGCCTCGGCCGCACCGCCGACCCGACGGACGTCGTAGCGCTCCTCGAGGCGCAGCAGCGTTTCGATGCCCGATCCGATGACAGGGTGGGCGATCACCAGAAGCACCTTTGTCTGTGCCACCGGCGCTATTCAACGTCACGCCGACCGCCCGTCGCGCTGTTTAGACACTTAGCGCGCCCTTTAAATAGGAGCATCCCCCAGCCGAGCGACCGAGCTGTCGCTGATCCGTCGACCTTGTCCCGAATCGCGACATCGCTCTACTACCTTTCTCACACCTGCGACCGATAGCCCCACAGGCGCGCAAACACGAGGCTATCGACATGCCCACACGGGTTCTCGTAGCCGACGACCACCTCGCTATCCGCGAGGGCATCCGGTCGCTGCTCGCGCCAGATGAGGAGCTTCTCGTCGTTGGCGAGGCCGCCGATGGCATCCAGGCCAGCCGCATGGCCCTGGAGCTCAAGCCGGACCTGATCCTTCTCGACAACTCGATGCCGGGGAAGACCGGCCTGGAGGTCGCGCGCGAGCTCAAGCCCCTCCTCCCGGACGCATCGATCGTGTTCCTCACGCTCGACCCCGGGATCCGCGACCTCGCGCTCGCGGTCGGTGCCGTCGCGCACATCTCAAAGGACACCGCGCCGCAGGAGACGCTCCGCATCCTGCGCCAGGTCGCGCAGCAGCGCGCCAAGGCGAAGCCCGCGGAGCTCACCGCGATCGAGCGCACGCTGGCGGCGGCGCTCGTCGCCGAGCACCTCTTCACGAACGAACAGATGGCGCGTCTCGTCGCGACGCGCGGGGCACGCGAGTCCCTGTCCGCCGCGTTGATCCGGACCGGACTCATCCCGGACGCGCGCGCGGCGGAGGTCCTTTCGCGCGTGAGCGGCAGGCCGCTCGTGAAGCTCACGCCGTACCACGACACCGGAGTCGCGCGTCTCGCTCGCGGCCGCCGTAGCCTGATCGACCCGATCGATCCGACCGTGGTCGCCCAACTCGCGAAACGACTGTGCGAGCAGCGCCATGTGGTCCTCGTCGCACTGGGCCGCAGCGCGGCGACCCTCGCGATGGCCGACCCACTCGACGATCAGACCCCGAACGACGTCAGCGCACTTCTTGGGAACGTCCCGGTCACCATCGTCACGGCGAGCGCGGGCGAGATCGCCGCTGCGATCGCACGCGGCTTCGTCGCCCCGAATCCGAGGCTCGCCCCGATCGCCGTGCTCGAGCGCGCCGCGACGCGCGAGCGCTCGCGCCGTCCGCTCCTTCTCGTCGCGGCGGCACTTGCTGCGCTGCTGCTGTTCGTGACAGGGGCCGGCGTGATCCTCGGCCCGGCTGCGAGCGCGGTACAGGCCCGCGCGAACGTCACGATCTTCCAGGGCAACGTCGAAGTCCGCACCGGCAGCAGCGCGTACGCGCCGGTGGGTACCGGTCACGTGGTCCGTCAGGGCGACACGATCCGCACGCGTTCGCTGGCGAACGCGGCGCTCACGTTCTTCGACGAATCGGTCGTGGTCCTCGAGGCCGGCACGGAGCTTGAGATCGTCGAGCTTCGCGCGCTTTCGAACGGCGCGATCGCCGCAACGCTCCGTCAGACCGCAGGCTCGACCTGGCATGTCGTCACTCCTCAGTCGTCGACGCGCTACGCGGTGACGACACCGACCGCGACCGCCACAGTCACAGGCACCGCGTTCACCGTTCGTGTCGATCCATCTGGCTCGACGACGATCGGTACCACCGAGGGTTCGGTCGACGTGCGCGGCGTCGACAGCGCGGCAAACTCGAAGGTCACCGTTGCCGGCGGATTCATGACATTCGTCCCGTCGAAGGGGAGCGGACCATCCGCGACCTCAGCTTTCGCGCAGAGCACAGTGACGTTCGTCCTCGAAGACTCACGCGACGCGGTCATCGTCGACCGCACCGGTCGCGCCGCTGGCGTCGACGATGGCGATCTCGTGCGTTACATCCCCGGTTCGATGGTGAGCCGCATCGACTCGAGTGTCGTAGTGACGATCCCGAACAACGACGGGGATCGCTTCGCGTCGGTGGTGACGCCGCTGGATCGCAGCGACAGCACCGTCAGCGTCGTCGCCGAGGCGCACAGCTCGAACGGTGCGGTCGTCGCACAGATCTCCGACACGCGCCCCGTTGTTGACGGAATCGCGCTCGGTGGTGTTCGCGTCAGTAGCAAGGAAGTCGTCGCGCTCGGCGACGATGTCGTGCGCACGCTTCCGACGCCGGTGACGGCGAGTGTCCCCGCGAACACCGGCTTCGACCTCTTCGCCCTTCTCCGGCGCGAGCCGAACGTTGCCGGCAACGCCGGTCCCGTTGGCCCCGCCGGTACGCCAGGTCCCGCCGGCCCTCCCGGCCCTCAGGGTCCCGCTGGCGCCGATGGCGCTACGGGTGCGCAAGGTCCCGCGGGTCAGCGGGGCGTCGCGGGCACTAACGGCGTTGACGGTGCGGCTGGTCCTTCTGGCCCCACCGGCCCACAGGGCGCTGCGGGCACGAACGGCATCGACGGTGCGGCTGGCCCCGCGGGTGCCGACGGCGCCACTGGTCCTGCGGGTCCCGCTGGCGCTGATGGCGCCGTTGGTCCTGCCGGTCCGCAAGGTCCCGCTGGTGCTGATGGCGCCGTTGGTCCTGCCGGTCCGCAAGGTCCCGCTGGTGCTGATGGCGCGGTCGGTCCTCAAGGTCCCGCTGGTGCTGATGGCGCGACTGGTGCGACGGGTGCCACCGGCGCAACGGGCCCGCAGGGTCCCGCTGGTGCTGATGGCGCGGTCGGTCCTCAAGGTCCCGCTGGCGCTGATGGTGCGACGGGTGCGACGGGTGCCACCGGCGCGACTGGTGCGCAAGGTCCCGCTGGTGCTGATGGTGCCACCGGTGCGCAGGGTCCGGTTGGTCCGCAGGGTCCTCAAGGTCCCGCTGGTGCTGATGGCGCGGTCGGTCCTCAAGGTCCCGCTGGTGCTGATGGCGCGACTGGTGCGACAGGTGCCACCGGCGCGACTGGTGCGCAGGGTCCCGCTGGTGCTGATGGTGCGACGGGTGCGACGGGTGCGACGGGTGCGACCGGTGCGACCGGTGCGACTGGTGCGACTGGTGCGCAGGGTCCCGCTGGTGCTGATGGTGCCACCGGTGCCACCGGTGCGCAGGGTCCGGTTGGTCCGCAGGGTCCGACGGGCGCCGCCGGTGCTGAT
>DASYUC010000155.1:0-16253 GCA_036001645.1 Candidatus Limnocylindria bacterium | reverse complement strand
GTCAGCTGCTCGTGGAGCGGCGACCGCCTCGACGTGTTCGTGAACCGCGACGGCGGCGAGCTTTGGTACAAAGCGCTGCGGTGACCGAGGGCCCGTTCGATTTCGTGATCATCGGCGCCGGCGCCTCGGGCGAGGCCGCCGCGCACTACGCCCGCGCACGGGGGGCGTCCGTCGCCATCGTCGACCGCGACCTCTTCGGCGGATCGTGCCCGTTCTGGGCCTGCATGCCATCGAAGACACTGCTGCACGCGGCCGAAGTGCGCGCGCACGGCGGCGACTATCCCTGGCCCAAGGCGTCGGACCGCCGCGACTACATGATCGACCGCGAGCATCGCGACTATCCCGACGACACCGGGCACACCAGGTCGCTCGAGCGCGCCGGCGCGACCGTCGTCCGCGGCACGGCGCGGTCGGCCGGGCCCGGGCGGGTCGTCGTGACGCATGAAAGGGCGTCGCACGAGCTCGTCGCGAAGAACGTGATCATCGCCGTCGGATCCGTCGGCAAGGTCCCACCGATCGAGGGACTCGCGCAGGCCGGGTACTGGACGAACGTCGAAGCGACGTCGACGCGCACGCTGCCGCGCAGCATCGTCGTCCTCGGGGCAGGCCCGTCAGGTGTCGAGATCGCGCAGTATTTCGCGCGCTTCGACGTGCGCACCGCGATCGTCGCCCCGCGCCAGGTGAACCCGACCGATCACCCGAAGAACTCCGAGCTCCTCGCCGAAACGCTGCGCCGCTCGGGCGCCCTGGTGCGCACCGGTGTGCGCGCTCAGCGTGTGCGGCCGAAAGCGGGGCCGGGCGGAGAGCACGTCATCGAGCTCTCGGACGGTTCGACCGTGTCGGCCGAGGTCATCCAGCTCTCCGTCGGGCGCACCTCGGCGCCGGCGCTCACGTCGCTCGGCCTCGAAACGATCGGCGTCGCGTACGACGGCGCCGACACGCTGAAGGTCGACGACCAGCTGCGCATCGCGGAGCGCGTGTATGCGGTCGGCGACGTGATCGGTCACGAGCTCAGCACGCACCTCGGTCACTACGAGGGCGAGATGGCGGTGCGCATCGCGCTCGGCGACGACGTGCGCGTCGATTTCAGCGCGATCCCGCGCGTCGTCTACACCGATCCCGAAGCCGCCGCCGTCGGGCTGCGCCTCGACGAAGCGCAGGCGCGTGGCATCGACGCATTCGAAGAGACCATCGACCTCGCGACGACCTCGAAGGGCTACATCGTCGAGGCCGACATGGGCCATGTCACGATCGTCGTGGACCGCGCGAACAAGGTCGTGGTCGGCGCGTTCATCGGCGGCGTGGGCGCTGGCGAGGCGATCCACCAGGCGGTGCTCGCGATCAAGCTGCGGACCCCGCTCGACACGCTCGCCCAGACCGTGAACGCGTTTCCGACGACCGCGCGCGAGCTTGGTGGTCGATTCGCCTCAGCCGCGCTGAAGCTGCGCTGACAATCGGTCGAGCACCTCCGCGAGGTTGCGCGCCGGCGATCCGCCGGTGAGCCGCATGACCTTGCCGCAGTACCGGCCGACCGCCTCGGCGACGCCCACCCGCGTCCATTGCTCGCCGACGTCGTCCGGCGCGTCGGCGTAGCGCTCTCGGACCGAGCGAAGGAATCGGAAGAGGCGGCGGTAGCCGGGAACGCGTTCGTCCTAGCGAGATCCGCAGGACCCGCGGTGCGGCGGACGACGGCGCGGAGTCCCCTCCAGTCGAGGTGCTCGTCCATCCGTAGCACCGCCAGTCGCAGCCGACGGCCCAGCGCCTCCGCCAGCGTGGTCTTGCCGCTCCCGGCCCGCCAACGATGTAGATCCGCGCGGTCACGCGCGGCGGCTAGAGGAGCGGAGCGAGCGCCGTGGCGAGCTGGGCGCGATGCTCCGCGGTCTCGAAATCGAGGAGAGGGTTCGGCGGGAGGAGATGCTCGGACAGCGCATTGCCTTTGCGGATGTAGACCGCCGGATAGATCTCGCCCTTCGCGTTCGCCTCGACCGCGACCGCCACGCCGTCCGGGCCGTCGCTGTCCGTGAACTGCTGCAGCGGCACGATGCCGTCGTCGACGATCCCGCGCTGCGGATCGAATAACACCGCGCGCGCGAGGTATGACTTCTGATGCCAGAGCTCCGGCGCGCGGGTGACCTCCGACAGGAGATAGGCGAGCACCTCGTCGCGCTTCAGCACCGGCCGAGCCGGGTCGATGCCGAAGTACTTCTTCGCGATGTGGCGCGCGAGGATGCGCGCGTTGTAGCGATGGCCGTGGACCGCGCCCGAGCTGCTCGGCAGACCGTGCTTCTTCAGACCTGGAGCCCCGCGCGTGGTCGTCCCCGCGAAATACAGGTCGGGCACGCTGATGCTCTCGAACATCGGGCTCTGCGAGGGGATGCGCTCGCGGCCCGAGGTGACGACGCCGAATTTCTCGAGATCGCCGAGCGGGGGCGTGAACCCGGTCGTCGCGATGACGTCGTCCGCCTCGAAGGTCATCGCGCCCCCGCCGTCACTGCGTGTCGTTCGCACGCGATAACCGGCCGGCGTGCGGGCGACTTCGTCGATCGAGGCATTGAGCACCACGACTCCGCCTCCGAGGACGTGATCCTCGTACGGCTGAACGTAGCGGGCGCGAACGCCAACGAGCGAATGCGTGACGACCGAGAGCTGCGTCGGCCGCGGCGACGCGAGCACGATCTGCTTCGCCCATGGCAGGAAGCCGTTCGCGAGCTCGAAGGCCGAGACCTCCTTGCCGATGATGAAGACGCGCTTTCCGGCGTATGTCTCGGGCGAGCGCGTATCGGCGTAGTGCGGCACGTCGGCCAGACCGGGGATGTCGGGCTTCCACGGCTGCGCGATGCCGATCGCGAGCACCACCACCGGCGAGCTGTACTCACCCGACGTGGTCTCGAGGCGGAAGCGATCGCCGTGCCGCGCGGTCGCCGTCCAGCGGCAGCCGTAGCGCACGCGCAGTCCGGTGTCGCGCGCGAACGTCACGAGGTTCTGCTCCATTTCGGCCCGCGCCGGGAAATAGGACGTGCCGTCCATGAGCCGCGGCTGGATCGCGCGGTGCGCATCCTCGTCGGGCAAGAGCGAGTTCCAGTCGTAGCGCTCGTAGAAACGTGTGCCGCGCTCGACCGGAGCGTACGGCTTCGTCCACGAGAGGAGGCGCTGGAAGAACGGCCACCGCCGGAACATCCCGCCGGGTGCGGGGTCGGCGGAGATGACGGCGTGCGGAACGCCCGAGCGTGTGAGGCAATACGAAAGCTGCAGACCGCCGGGTCCGCTGCCGACCACCAACACCGGGTAGTCGCCGGGCGGGAAAGGCTGCTCGGCTAGCTCCGCCAGCTCGTGGCCGTCCGTAACTTGCGCGCCTCGCTCTGCAGCATGCGGAACATCACCTGCGGGTGTCCGATCATGAACTGCTCGAGCGCGGGGCCGGGGATGATCGCGCAATAGAGGTCCCGCGTCGCGACGATGTCGGCGACCGGCGGATCGCCGAGGAGGGCCGAGATCTCGCCGAAGAAGTCACCGCGGCCGAGCTTGCCGTAGTCCTTGCCGTCGACGCGGATCGTCGCCTCTCCGGCCAGGATGATGTAGAAGCCCGAGCCGCTGAGACCCTGTCGCAGGATCTTCTCGCCGTCCGCGAAGCGCCGCTCGTCGACGATGTGCGCGACCGACTCGAGCTCGGCCGCGCTCAGATCGGAGAAGAGCGTGAGGCTCGAGAGTGCATTGCCCAGCTCGCCGCGCGTTGGCGCCATCCGCACATGTCTAGGCCCGCGCCGGTCGGTTGGCAACTCGGCGACCGCGAGCGGACAATCGCTCCATGACCGACCAGCCGCTGCCGAGCGGCACCCTCACTTTCCTGTTCACCGACATCGAGGGGTCTACAAAGCTGTTGAACGCGCTCGGGACCGACCGTTTTCACGAGGTCCTGGCCGTCCACACGCAGGCGCTGCGTGGCGCCCTCGCCGACGGCGGGACCGAGGTGCGGACCGAAGGGGACTCGCTCTTCGTCGTCTTCCACAGCGCGGCGAAGGCGGTGCGCGCCACGGCCGCCGCACAGCGTGCGCTCGCCGCCGCGCGCTTCCCGCACGACGCGGTCGTGCGCGTCCGCATGGGCATGCACACCGGGCTCGGCACGCCCGCGAGCAAGGAGGCGGGCGCGGACTACGTCGGTATCGACGTTCATCGCGCGGCGCGCATCGCGAACATCGCGCACGGCGGGCAGGTGCTCCTCTCCGCCGCGACCGCGACCCTCGCCGGCCAAGACCTCGGCGACGGCGTCGCGGTCCGCGATCTCGGCGAGCATCGGCTCAAGGATCTCGCCCAGGCAGAGCGCGTGTACCAGCTCGTGATCGCCGGTCTGCCGAACGATTTCCCACCGGTACGCAGCCTCGATCGCACGCCGAACAACTTCCCCACCCAGGTGACGACGTTCATCGGCCGCGCACCGGAGATCCGCGACGGGCTGCGGCTCCTCGACAGCACGCGGCTCCTCACGCTCACCGGTCCGGGCGGCACGGGAAAGACGCGCCTGTCGCTGCAGCTCGCAGCCGAGGCGGCGACCGGCTTCCCCGACGGCGCGTTCTGGGTCCCGCTCGCGCCGATCTCCGATCCGGAGCTCGTGCCATCGACGATCGCGCACGCGCTCGGAGTGCACATCGGCGGGAAGGAAGATCCACTCGAGCGTGTTCTCGAGCACGTGCGCGGAAAGAAGATGCTGCTCCTGCTCGACAACTTCGAGCAGGTCCTTCCGGCGGCGTCCTCGGTGTCGGCGCTGCTCGCGAGCGGGCCCGACCTCAAGGTCATCAGCTCGAGCCGCGCGCCGCTTCGCATCTCCGGCGAACAGGAGTTCCCCGTTCCGCCGCTCGACCTCCCCGATCCCGAGCGCCTCCCATCGCTCGAGGCTCTCGCCCAGTCGGACGCGGTAAGGCTCTTCATCGAGCGGGCACGCGCGGTCAAGCCCGACTTCATGGTCACCGCGGAGAACGCCTCGGCCGTCGCGGAGATCTGTTTTCGCCTCGATGGCCTTCCACTCGCGATCGAGCTCGCCGCCGCACGCGTGAAGCTCCTCTCGCCGCAGGCGATGCTGCCTCGGCTGCGGAAAGGCCTCGATCTTCTGGCGAGCTCGTCGCCGGACCGCGCGGATCGGCAACGCACGCTGCGCGGCGCGATCGCGTGGAGCTACGACCTCCTCGACGACGGGCTCAAGCGGCTCTTCGCGCGGACCGGTGTGTTCGTCGGGGGCGCGATGCTCGAGCAGCTCGAGGCCGTCTGCGGACCCGCCAGCGAGATCGGCGGCGAGGTGCTCGATCGGCTCGCGGAGCTGCTGGACAACAGCCTCACCCGCCAGCTCGAAGCGGCAGGCGAACCGCGCTTCCGAATGCTGGTCACGATCCGCGACTTCGCAATGGAGAAGCTCGAGGCCAGTGACGAGGCGCAAGCGATCCGGCAACGCCACCTCGCGGCGTATCTGGCCCTCGCCGAACAAGCGGGGTCACAAGTGCAGGGCAACGAACAGCGGCGCTGGCTCGATCTCCTCGAGCTCGAGCACGACAACATGCGCGCTGCTCTCGACCACGCGATCGGTGGCACGCGCGTCGACGACGCCTCGCGGCTGGTGTTCTCCCTCTGGCGCTTCTGGCAGGTGCGCGGGTATCTCCGCGAGGGACTCACTTGGGCGCAGCGCGCCCTTGCGCTTGCACCGGGCGACTCGCGGCTACGGCTTCGCGCGCTAGAGGCCGCGGGCGGGCTGACGTACTGGCTGGGCGACCTCGAGATGACCGAACGCTATTACCTGGAGGCATACGAGCGAGCCGGTGCGCTCGGCGACGAGGCTGAGCGTGCAAAGGCTGCGTACAACCTCTCTTTCGCCTACCTGCTGAACGAACGCATGCACGACCGCGCCAAAGAGCTGCTCGAGGAGGCGCTGGTGATCCTTCGCAAGCGCGAAGACCGAGGGGCGATCGGCCGCGCGGCCTGGGCGCTCGGAGCCGTGTACGGCGAGGGATATGAGCGCTCGCGCGACGACTATCTGCGATCGCGAGAGCTGACGCAGGAGGCGCTTCAGCAGCATCGGACGCTCGGCAATCGGTTCGACATCGCGTGGGATCTGCACTCGACCGGGCTGGCCGCCTTGCATCTCGGCGACCTGGAAGACACGGAACGCGATTGGCGCGAGGCGCTCCGGATATTCGTCGAGGCGGGCGACTCGAGCGGGATCGTCCTGCTTCTCAGCGACTTTTCCGAGCTCGCGCGTGCACGCGGCGAGACGGAGCGTCAGGACACGCTCGTCGGAGCCTGGACCGCAATGTCCAAGCGCACCGGCGTCGGGCTGGCCACGCTGTGGGGGACGACCGAGGGCCGCGTGCTCGCGACGGACATCCCGCCGGAGCGCAGACCCGCGCTCGAGCGCGGGCTCGCGATGAACACCGAGGAAGCGATCGCGTACGCCCTCGCCGACCACCCCGCGAAGACGGCGTGACGTTTGACTGACCCGCTTCTCGACCTGCTCGACTACCGCCGCCGAGTGAAAGAGATGTACGACGCCGTGCGTTCGCTGCGGGAACGCGATCCGCGCGCGGCACATCGGCTCTGGCGCGAACGTCGCGACGAGCTCTTCCGCTCGCACCCTCAGTCGGCCCTGCCACCGGAGAAGCGCGAGGCTTTTAGCGGCCTCCCATACCACGAGTACGACCCGGCCTTCGTCTTCACCGCGCCCGTCCGCTCGGTGACGCACGAGAGCTACGACGTCGACACGAGCACCGGCGGGGTCATCAAGTTCGTGCGCTTCGGCGTGATCGATCTACCGATCGGCGCACTCGAGGTGCTGTGGCTCGACGAATACAGCGGCGGCGTGTTCCTGCCGTTCCGCGACGCGACCTCGGGCACGACGACCTACGGCGGCGGACGCTATCTGCTGGACACGGCGAAGGGTGCGGACCTTGGCTCGCGTGGTGACGCGCTCGTCCTGGACTTCAACTTCGCGTACCACCCGTCCTGCGTCTACGACCCGAAATGGGTCTGCCCGCTCGCGCCGCTGGCGAATCGGCTCGCGGTCGCGGTCGCCGCCGGGGAGCGCATCTGAGCCGCGCCGAGCGGTGGACGCTGTTCGCGGCGATCCTCGCGTCGGGGATCGTGTTCCTCGACTCCACCATCGTGAACGTCGCGCTACCGCGCATCGGCCGCGAGCTGCCCTCGTCGATATTCGGAGTGCTCGAGGGGCAGTCCTACGTCTACAACGCGTACCTGCTGACACTTTCGGCCTTGCTCGTGCTTGCCGGCGCGCTCACGGACTACTTCGGCCGCAAGCGTATGTTCGTCCTCGGCCTCGCCGGCTTCCTGGTGACGAGCCTGATCTGCGGCGTCGCGCCGTCTATGGAGCTCCTCATCGTGTTCCGCGTCCTTCAGGGCGCGGCCGGCGCGCTGCTGGTCCCGGGATCGCTCGCGCTCCTGACCGCGACGTTCAAGGGCGAGGCGCAGGGTCGTGCGTTCGGTCTCTGGGCCGGCGCGTCGGCAGCGACGACGATCCTCGGTCCGTTCATCGGTGGCGCGCTCGTCGACACATTGTCATGGCGCGTCGCGTTCCTTATCAACGTGCCGCTCTGTGTCATCGCTCTGTGGGCGACGGTCACGTTCGTGCGCGAGAGTCGCGACGAGAGCGCGACCGGATCGTTCGACTGGCTCGGAGCCGGCGTGGTCGCGCTCGCGGTCGGGGGGCTTTCCTTCGGAACGATCTACAGCCAGCAGCGGGAGTGGCGCGATGCGCTCGGGATCGCCATTCTCGCTGTCGGCGCGCTCGCGACGTTCGCACTCCCCGTCCTCATGCTCACGCGTCGCGACCCCCTCATCCCGCCCGCGCTCTTCCGTTCGCGGAACTTCACGGTCACGAACCTCTCGACGTTCTTGATCTACGGCGCGCTGTACGTGATCGGCTACTTCCTCACGCTGTTCGTGCAGGGGACCGTCGGGTACACCGCGGCAGCCGCGGGTCTCGCGTTCGTGCCCTCGGGCCTGTTCCTGGTGTTCCTGAGCTCGCGCTTCGGCGCGCTCGCCGGCCGGCACGGGCCGCGCCGCTTCATGGCCGTCGGACCCGCGCTCATGTGCCTGGGCGTTCTCTGGTATGCCCGCATGCCGGCGACCACCGAGCCATGGATGTTCGCGTTCGGCGATCCGCGAACGTACGTGCCACCGGCGAGCTACGTGGTCGATCTGCTGCCGGGGAGCATCGTCTTCGGTCTCGGTCTCGCGATCATGGTCGCGCCGCTCACGACCGCGCTCATGACCAGTGTGCCGGTGCGCAACGCCGGCGTCGCATCGGCGGTGAACAACGCGATCTCGCGCGTCGGGCCGCAGCTCGCGGGCGCACTCATCTTCGTCGCCATCACGGCGAGCTTCTACGCCGGCCTGCAGGCGCGCGTGCCGAGCATCGACGTGAACGACCCGTACACGCGTCGCACGATCTCGCCCCTCAATGTCGAGCGCCCGCCCGCGTCACCGACACCCGAGGATCGCGCGCGCATCGCGGCCGAGCGCGAGGCGTCGACCGAAGCGTTCCGTCTCGCGATGCTGATCGCCGCGGGGCTACTCGCGACCGGAGCGATCGCGAACGCCGTGGGCATCGACGACCGCCACGCGACGAAGCCCGCCGCCGAGAGCGCCCCGGTGAACGCCGCCTAGGGCTTCGTCAGGACGATCGCGTTGGGGAGCAGTCTCCCGGGTCCGATCGTGTACGAGCCGGCGATGTACATCGCCGACGTTCCGCCGCCGTCAAGGTTGAGCGCGTCCTTCGCGCCGAGGGCCTGCAGCACGTAGGCGGACTCCGTGACCGTCGCGTTGGTGACGATCGCGAGATAGACGTACGTTCCGTCGACGCCGATCGAGCCCTTGGTCCCGCGCGTCATCTGTACGGCGGTCTGCTCGAACTCCGAATCGACGATCGCTCCACCCTGCAACAGCAGCGGGAACATCGTGATGCCGGCGGTGATCGGTGCGCTCATGAGCGACGCGTTCTGTCCGTAGACATAGCTGCGGCGGTAGACGGCGGTCGTGCTCCCGTTGAACGTGAGGAGGCTGTTCTGCCCGATGAGCGCTGGACGATTGATCCAGCGGCGCAGGTTGCTGTTGTAGACCGCGTAGTCGTAGGAATTCACCTTGGTCGCGCACGCGGGATAGTCGGGCGGGCAGAGATACGTTCCATTCATACCGGCGTACGCGCCGTTCTCGCTCACGTACTGCGCGAGCGGTTTTACGGGACAGTTGTTCACGCAGTCGGTCGTGTTCGCGGTGAGCGTGCGCACCGTCACGTCCGCGAGACGCTCCTTGATGAGATGCACGTTGAACGTGCCGCGGGCCGTGGGCACGCTGAGGTTGCTGTAGCCGAGCGGGCTGTACGCCGCGCCGCTCTGGGGCGGCGCGCTCCCGTCGGCGTTGAGGACGGTGACGAGCCAGAAGACGCCGAAGTCCTCGAGCCACGTCGCTCCTTCGATCAGGGGACGCAGGTAGAGACGGTAGGAGCCGGGCGTGAGTGGCGCTTGGATCGTGAACTGGAACCACGCGACCTGACCCGGACCGACGTATGGGGCCGGCTGCATCGCGATCCGGTTGTAGCGCGGCCACCCCGTCGCGACCGAACCCGCGGTGCCGTCACCGCCGAGCGGGCTGATCGCATCCTGACCGGGCTCGGGCCCCCACGTCCCGAGATACGCGACCTCGCCCATGCGCCCGCTCACCCAACCGAGGGATCCGCTGTTATAGAACGCGACGGTCGCGGTCGATCGTCCGCCCGGACACAGCGTCGGATAGCCACTCTGTCCGTACCACCGGGCGTGATATCCGGGAGTGCCCGACACGAGTCCCGCCGGCGCGGGGATGCCCGGTCCGGTGCTGGCGACGCACGCCGCGTTCGCGGGCCGCGCAGGCTGACCCAGGACCAGCGTGCTTGCAACGAGCAGCACACCCGCGATACGCGCGAATATCCGGAGACCCACCATCTTGGGTAACGACGCCGCGAGACCTGGCAGTACGTTTCGAGTGCGTCGCGGTCAGCGGATGCCGGTCTGAAACTCCCGGAGCGGCCAGCCGCTCGTCGTCAGTCGCATCGCGAGATCACCTCCCGACCACCCATCGGCGCCGCCCGGTCGTCGTATTCCCATGGGGCGGCCAGTCCGTCGCCGAAGTCGAGCGTCGTGCCGAGCTGATGCTCGCAATGACCGGGACGAGGGAGCAGCTGCTGCGCGTACGAGCGATACGCCCATGTCGTCCATCAGGGCGCCCCCGTCCACCGACGCTGCGCAGCGGGGCCGGTAGGTCCCGGGGATCACGCGCTTCACGGCGAACGCGAATGTCACGGTTTCCGCCCGGCATCGGATGCTCAAGCGGCGCGGGCGAGGGCACGGGGAACGTGGGTCGCCAGTAGACGTTGCGTCAGACTGGCGGCTCAACATGCAAGAAAGCCGCGCAGAGACGGCGGGCGCAGCGCAGAGGCCGTCGCGCTTGGCGGAACCGTAG
Source organism: Candidatus Limnocylindria bacterium (assembly GCA_036001645.1). Lineage (GTDB taxonomy): Bacteria > Chloroflexota > Limnocylindria > P2-11E > P2-11E > CF-39. Next base: position 5,762 of record DASYUC010000155.1, on the reverse strand, counting down.
AGTGCCGAACGTGGACTCAGTGGCGGCGGAGCTCATCGAGCGCAGCGATCGGCTTGCCGAGCTCGCGGAGAAGCGGTTGGGACTACCGGCGCCGAACGCGTCCGCACAAGAGCGCGCGCGCCAGCTTCGCGACCATCTCGAGGGCTTCGTCCGACCGCGCGCCGCGGATCTCGACGCGCCACTGCTCGTGCTGCTGCTCGGACCGACCGGTGCGGGCAAGTCGTCGCTGATCAACACGATCGCGGGCGCCGAAGTGAGCCCCGCCGGCGTGCTCCGACCGACGACGCGCGAGGCAGTGCTGTACGCGAGCGAAGCTGACGCGAAACAGATCCTTTCCGGCGGGCGACTCCGGCTCGTCGCGAACGACCGCATCGTCCATAAGATCGCACCCGCGACGTCCACCGGTGTTGCCATCATGGACGCGCCGGACATCGATTCGGTCGAGCGCGATAACCGCCTGCTCGCCGACGTCCTCCTCGAGGCCAGTGACCTGTGCGTCTTCGTCACCACCGCGACGCGTTACGCGGACCTCGTGCCCTGGCAGGTGCTGCGCCGCGCGCAGGAGCGCGGACTGCCTCTGGTGGTGCTGCTCAACCGCGTCCCGCGCGATGCCCGTGACCGTGACGTGGTCCTCGCCGATGCGCGCCGCCTCCTTTCGGAATCGGGCATGCGTGAGGCGGAAGGCACGCTCGATCTCATCACCGTCAGCGAGGGTGACGTCGACGCGCAGATGAACGGGCTCACGCGGGAGAGCGTCCGTCCGCTGCTCGACCGCATCGTGCAGCTCGCCACGGAGAGCGCCGAGCGACGGAGCGTGGCGGTGGACGCGCTCGCTGGTGCCGTCGGTGGACTCGCGCCGCTCGTGCACGCCGTCGCGGACGATCTCGAGCACGAGGCGATCGACGCGGAGTCGCTTCGTCGCGTCGCGCAGATGTCGTATGCGGAGGAGCTCTCGAAGCTCTCGCGCGATCTGCGCGGTGGTGTCCTCCTGCGCAGCGAGGTCCTACGCCGCTGGCATGACTTCGTTGGCGCCGATCAGATCACGCGCTTCATCTCGTCCGGGCTGGGACGGCTGCGCGGGTTGCTGCTGACGGCGTTCCGCGGGACGCCCGCCGCGCCGGTCGGTGTGGTCGAGGAGGAGATGGCGAGCACGCTCGAGGCGCTCGCGCTTCGCCACGCCAGCGATGCCGCGCGCCGGACCGCATCGGCTTGGTCCGAGCGGTCGGATGCGGCGGCGCTCATCGAGCGCGATCCGACGCTCTGGTCGGCATCGGACACGTTCCGCCCACGGATCCGCGACGGACTCGCGATCTGGATGCGTGCGACGATCGACGACGTGCGCACGGCCGGTGGACGCAAACATGCGGTCGCCCAGGTGGCCGCGCTTGGAGTGAACGTCGTCGGCGTCGCCGTGATGCTCGGAGTGTTCGTGCACACAGCGGGGCTGACCGGGGCCGAGGTCGGTATCGCGGCGGGCACGGCGTTCCTCAATCAGAAGCTGCTCGAGGCGCTCTTCGGCGAACGGGCGATGGAGCAGATGATCGAGCAGGCGCGAGCGCGACTGGACACGCTGCTCACGACGCTCTTCGCGAGCGAGCGCGAACGTTTCGACGCGCTCGCCCCGCAGCCGACGACGCTGCGCGACCTCGCGAGCGAGCTGCGCGCCGCCGTGGCGGGAGTGCGCTGATGGATCTTCAGGGCTGCCTCGCCTATCTCGACGACGCGATCGCGGCCGCGTCGACGCTCGGACTCGACACGACCTCCGCGAACGGCGTGCGCGAAACGGCGCGGACCCGGCTCGGCTTTCCCAGCGACGCGTACGTGCTCGCCATCGCCGGCGGGACCGGCGTCGGAAAATCCACGCTCCTCAACGCCATCGCCGGCCAGGAGGTAAGCGCGGCCAGCGCGAGGCGTCCCACGACCGCCGAGCCTGTGGCATGGATCCCGGCCGACCGGCGCGGCGAGCTCTCCGGCCTCCTCACCTGGCTCGGCGTCACGCAGGTTCGCGAACACGCTGCGGAGAGCCTCGGCGAGGTCGCGGTCCTCGACCTTCCGGACTTCGACTCGATCGCTCCAGAGCACCGGCAACGCGTCGATGCGCTCCTGCCGCGCGTCGACGCCGTCGCCTGGGTCGTCGATCCGGAGAAATACAAGGACGAGGTCATGCACGGGGGCTATCTCCGCACCATCGCTCCACATCTTCGGCACCAGCTGGTCGTTCTCAATCGGAGCGACCTTCTCAGTGCCGAAGACGCGACCCGCGTGACCGACGACATGCGCACGCAGCTGCGACGCGAGGGGCTGGCCGACCTCAACATCGCGGTCACCCGCGCGCGCGATGGCGCGGCCGGAGTCGCCGATTTCCGCCGCTGGCTCGACTCCGGTGTCGAGGCGAAGCGCGTGATCGCCTCGCGCGTCGCCGCCGAGGCGCATCAGGCCGTCGGGGATCTCGCCGCGCGTGCCGGCGTGGCGGAGGGCGAGGTGGCTTCGCTCATCGACCCGGCGCGCCGCGAACGTGCGCTCGATGCCGTCGCGCGCGGCGTGCTCGCGCTCGTGGACATCCCCGGCCTGGAGCGGCAGGCCGTCGCCGCCACGCGGCTCGCCGCGCGACCGCGCGGCGCCGGACCGTTCGGCCACGTCACCAGCTGGATCTATCGGCTGAGCGGTCGCGCGCGCGCGTCGGCCGATCCCGCCGGGTACCTCCGCCGCTGGCAGCTTCGCGGATCGCTCGCTCCGGCCGTCGAGCCGCTGCGCGAGCTCATCGCCACGACCCTGCCCACCGTCCCGGCATCGGTGCGCGGACCGCTCGCCGCGCTCAGCACGCCCGCGGCGTTCGAGCAGCGTCTCGCCGATACCATCGACCACTCGCTCGCGACGGAGGCCACCGCGTTCCGCGTTCCGACCAGCTGGGTCTGGTCGCTCATCGGATTCGCGCAGTACGCGGTGACCGCCGTGCTGCTCTTCTGCGCGCTCTGGTTCGCCGCGCTGTTCCTCATCGACAATGCGCCGGTCGGCTCCGTCGACGTCCCCTACCTGGGCGCGATGCCGACGCCGGTCGTGCTGCTCGCGGCGACGCTCCTGATCGGATTTGTGCTCGCGCAGGCGCTGCGCCTGCACGCGGGCTGGCTCGGGCGTCGATGGGCGCGCCGGATCGGGGGGCGGCTGACGCGTGAGGTGCGCGAGCGCATCACCGACAGCCTGCTGATCCCGATCGAGCGCTTCGATTCCGCCCGCGAGCAGCTCGCGAACGCGGCCCGCGGCGCGAACGAAGGCTGCGTGTCCGCCGCCACGTAGCCGGCGTGCCGCGGCCCACCCGCCGCGGGTACGCGCGCGCACGGCCCAAGCGCGGTGGCGCCCGTAGACCGAGACCCGCGAGCCACCGCGCAAAGACGCGGACCGGACCCCGGGCCGGAAGGGACTCGCACAGAGGGAAAGGGCAATGCGCAAATCGCTTCTCGCGTCAGTTCTCGGTCTCGTGCTCACACTCGCGCTCTCGACCACCGCATTCGCGGCACCATCGACCCAGACGATCAGCGTGTACTTCAGCTACGTCACCTTCAGCAGCATCCTCGGCGGCCAGATCAGCGGCAACGCGTCCGTCTCGGGAGATCTCTCCGACGCCGGCCTCTCCGGCCTGCGCGGCATCGCCAACCTCCCGCTTCGTGACTCCAAGCTGTGGATCGAACCCACCGGCGCATTCGTACTCAACACCGAGCAGATGAACGTGCAGTGGAACCGTTACACCTGCGACCCGTTCGTCGGTTGCACGTACGAGTACGGCTACTCCACCTTCGAGCGCACGTCCGGTGCAGGACCCGTCGACATCCGCCTCGGCCAGCTGCGTGGCACCGGAACGCTGTCACTCGCGACGAACTCAGCGTGCGTCGCGTCGTGCCCGCCGCCCGGCTCGTACTGGTACGCCCCGACCGGTTACGCGAACCTGAACGGCGCCGTCATCGGCAACAGCGACGCCGGGACCCTCTGGATGAGCGGAGGGGCACCGACGATCCAATGATCGGGCAGCCTTCGCTGTCCTCATCTCCTTAGCGGGCGCCGCGCCCCCGCCGCGGTAAGGGCAATCGCCCCGGGCTCACACCCGGGGCGATGCTTTTGTCACTTCAGGGTTCGTCGATGCGCTGGACGCGGAAGATCAGCTCCCAGGTATTGAAGACGCCCCAGACCAGGCTCAGCACGCCGCTGCCGCCGACGAAGAAAAGCGCATTGGCCTCCCCGACGAATACGCCGATCGACGCGGCGATCGCCACGACGAACAGCGCGAAGCCGGCGATGAACTGGACGACCGTCACCCGGCGGTCGTATCCGACACCCGTTGCGCGCAGCCCGCTGCGCGCTGCTGCGGCGAAGGGCAGCGTCGCCGCCAGGATCACAACGAGCAGCTCGAGCCCGAACGCCTGGAGGCTCTGCGGCATCAGCGCAAGGAACCCGATCGCGAGCGAGACCACGTAGCCGAGAAAGATGGAACGCGCCACGGCACGCAGCTCGGCGTTGCGGTTCGCGCTGAGCACACGCACGTGGATCGAGAGCGCGACGAAGAGCAATCCGAGCAGCCCGGCCGTCGCCGTGACGAGGCTCACGTTGAAGTCATGCCAGAGGACGAGCTCAGGGGATTCCAAGCGCGTCGAAGGATAGCGACACCCCTCGCCGGCGGGGTAGGCTTCGCCCGTGCCGAAGGCGGTGCCGGCCAAGAAGACCGAAGGCGTCTGGGAGATCCGGCACGGACGCGTCCGCGCGAAGCCGCGCGCGAACAGGCTGAATCGTGTCGAGGATCTTCATTACAACAATCCGTATGGCTACAGGATCGAACGGGTGTGGTTCGACGGGCGCATCGTGTTCGCGACCGAGCAGGGCGAGGTGGATGTCGACCCGAAGAAGGTGAAGGTCGCGCAGGAATACCAGATCGTGTATGCGGTCAAGCTCAACTCGAAGGGCATCCTCTTGGGCGGCAAAGAGCCGAAGCGCGTAGCGGGTCAGTTCAACATCTACGACTCGGTGCCGGGTATGAAGAAGTACAGCCCGATCTGGCAGTTCAACTACGTCATCGTTCCGCGGGACTACGTTCCCAACACGCTTCGCTCCGAGCGCGACTGCCTCCGCAGCGGCTACGAGATAAGAAGGAGCATGGTCTTCGAGAACTGACCGGTGCTCTAGGCCCGCGGTCGCGGGCCGGCCCGTCAGAGCGTCTTCGCGTAGAGCGACTCACCGATCCGCGGACGAACAAAGCCCGGCAGGCCGCCCACGTACCGGTATCCCTGACTCTTGTAGAAGGATCGCGCCCGCCGATTGGTCGTGGTCACCAGCAGGACCATATGACGGCAGCCGAGCCGTTTGACCCTGCGCTCTCCGTCCGCCAGCAGCGCCGCGCCGACCCCGCGCGACTGATGTCCCTCCGCCACGAGAAGGAGGCGCAGGTACGCCGCGCGATCGAGCGCGCGTGTCGGAACGATCCACGCGAGACCGGCGATGGCCTTGTGTTCGCGCGTGACGAGCAGGAGATCGCCGCTGCGGCGCGCGTCCACGAGGCTTGCGCGCGCGCTGCGCCGTGCCACGCCGTATCGCCTCAGCAAGGGTGACGAGGCCATGAGGACGACGAGCGGGTCGACGTCGCCGGCGGTCGCGCGCGCGATGTTCATCGCCGCTGTGGGTCGAGCGCGTCGCGCAGCCCGTCGCCGAGGAGGTTGAATCCCAGCACCGCGATCATGATCGCGAGTCCCGGGAACACGGCCAGATGCGTCGCGAACTCG
>DASYUC010000154.1:0-12118 GCA_036001645.1 Candidatus Limnocylindria bacterium | reverse complement strand
GACGGCCTGCGCCTCGAGACCGAGCTTCAGATCGCGGTCGCGGGCGGGGCCAATCAGCGCGAGGCGGTACGCGCGAACCTCGAGAAGCGCGCGCCGCGCTTCCGCGATCCGGCGTAGGGCGGAGGAGCCGAACGCGGATCCCGCCACCGGGCTTCGCGCGCTCGGCTATGGCGGGATCGTTTCGCTTTCCCGCCCTACTCGACGGTGACGCTCTTCGCGAGGTTGCGCGGCTGGTCGACATCGTTCCCGCGCCGGTCGGCGATGTGGTACGCGAGAAGCTGCAGCGGGATGATCGCGAGCACCGGCTCGAGCAGCTCCTCGGTCTTTGGGATCCGGATGATCTCTTCCGCCTTGCCCGCGATCTCCGTGTCGTCGTCGTTCGCGACCGCGATCAGCACGCCGGCGCGAGCGCGGACCTCCTCCATATTCGATCGCATCTTCTTGTAGACAGAGTCCTTCAGCGCGATAGCGACGACCGGCAGATCCTCGTCGATGAGGGCGTTGGTGCCGTGCTTCATCTCGCCGGCGGCGGTGCCTTCGGCGTGGATGTACGAGAGCTCCTTCAGTTTCAGCGCGCCCTCCAGCGCAGTCGGGTAGTTCACGCCTCGTCCGAGGAACAGGAAGTTGCGCGCGGTGTGATAGCGGTGGGCGAGCGCACGCACCTTGGGCTCCTCGCGCAGCACCGCGTCGACGAGCGTGGGCAGGTGGAACGCCTCCGCGAGGAGCCGGTGCGAGCGGTCGGCGTCGATCGTGCCGCGCCGCTGCGCCAGGTAGATGGCGAACAGGTAGAGGTCGACCAGCATCGCGGTGTACGCCTTGGTCGAAGCGACCGCGATCTCCGGCCCGGTGTGCAGGTAGATGACGTCGTCCGAAACGCGGCTGGCCTCGCTGCCCATCACGTTCACGAGGCTGAGCAGACGTGCCCCGCGCTTGCGCGCTTCCTCCATCGCGGCGAGCGTGTCCGCGGTCTCGCCGGATTGGGTCACCGAGACCAGGAGCTGACCCTTGGTCACCATCGGCTCGCGGTACCGGTACTCGCTCGGGATATCGATGTCGCACGGCACGCGCGCGATGCGTTCGATGAGGATCTTCCCAACGAGCGCCGCATGACCCGCCGTGCCGCAACCGACGAGCGTGATCCGCTGCAGGTCGCGGACGTACTCCTCGGTCAGCCGGACGTGCTCGTCGAAGACCACTCGGCCCGAGGTGCGCTCGACGCGACCGAGCAGTGTGTCGTTGATCGCGCGCGGCTGCTCGTGGATCTCCTTGAGCATGAAGTGCTTGTAGCCCGACTTCGCCGCGGCGACCGCGTCCCAGGTGACCGTCTGCGGCGTCTTCGTGACGGGGGTGCCGTCCAGGCGGAAGAAGTCGGCGCCATCCTTCGTCACCACGGCGACGTCGCCGGCGTCGAGGAAGACCACCTTCCGCGTGTGCTCGAGCAGCGCGGGCATGTCTGACGCGATGAAGTTCTCGCCCTCACCGAAGCCGACGATCACACCGCCCGCGCTCGCGATGCGGGCCGCGACGATCTTGCCCGGATCGCGCGAGGAGAGGAAGGCGAGCGCGGCGGCGCCTTCGAGCTTTGGCAACACGGCGAGCGCGGCGGCGTCGAGCGTGCGTCCTTTGGCGAGCTCCTCTTCGAGCAGGTGCACCGCGACTTCCGTGTCCGTCTCGCTCGTGAAGGTGTGCCCGCGCTGGACGAGCGGCGCCTTGAGCTCCTCGAAGTTCTCGATGATCCCGTTGTGGATGACCGCGGTCACGCCACCGCAATCGACGTGAGGGTGCGCGTTCTGCTCATTCGGGCGACCGTGGGTGGCCCACCTGGTGTGGCCGATCCCGGTGTGGCCGGCCGAGGGGTGCAGCTTGACGAGCGCGGCCAGGTTGTCGAGCTTACCCTCAGCGCGCATCACCTCGAGCGCTCCGTTCTGCTGGACCGCGACGCCGGCGGAGTCGTACCCGCGGTACTCGAGGCGCCGCAGGCCACCCATGAGGAGCGGCAGCGCCTCGCGCGGGCCGACGTAGCCGACGATCCCGCACATCTTTAGATCAGCTCCTTCTGCGCGACTTCGGCGAGGCGCGCCGCGGTCGACGACGCGACCGCCGCGTCCCGCGCCTCGACGGTGATGCGCAGCACGGGCTCGGTGCCGGACGGCCTCACCAGCAGCCTACCGGTCGTGCCCAACGCCGCCGTCGCCTCCTTCATCGCGGCCACGAACACGGAGCTGGACTCCCACTGCGCGCGGCGCGAGGCCTTCACGTTCTGCGTTACCTGCGGCCAGCGTTCCATCTCGGCGGCCAGCTCTGCGAGCGATCGTCCTTCTGCTCGGATGAGGTGCATCACCTCGAGGGCGGTGAGGATCCCGTCGCCCGTCGTGTGGTACTTGCGGAAGATCACGTGGCCCGAGGGCTCACCGCCGAACAGCGCCCCGGTGCGCTCCATCTCCTCCCAGACGTAGCGGTCGCCGACCTTCGTGCGCGCCAGACGGATCCCGTCGCGCGCCAGGGTGGCTTCGAGACCGCCGTTCGACATGACCGTGCCCACCACCAGCTTCGGCTCGAGCTGCCCATGCCGGGCGAAGTGCCGGGCCGCGAGCGCGAGCACGAAATCGCCGTCGTGCACCGCGCCGCGGGCATCGACGGTCATGACGCGGTCGCCATCCCCGTCGAAGGCAAAGCCAATGTCCGCCTTGCGGTCCACGACGGCGCGCTGGAGCGCCTCGGGCTGCGTCGCGCCGCAGCCCGCGTTGATGTTCGCCCCGTCGGGCGTGTCGAAGAGCGTCAGCACCTCCGCTCCGGTCTGTGCGAACACGGAAGGCGCCACGCGGTAGGTCGCGCCGTTCGCGCAGTCGAGCACCACGCGCGCCCCATCGAGCCTCGGCGCGAGCGACATGAGGAAATCCTCGTACTCCTTCACCAGTCCGCGCGAATCGCCGACCAGGCCGATGCCGCCCTCCGTCGGGCGCGGCAAGGTGTCGTCGCCGGTCATCTCGGTCTCGATCTGGTCCTCGGTCGCGTCCGGCAATTTCAGGCCGCCGTGATCGAAGAACTTGATCCCGTTGTCCGGCGCCGGGTTGTGCGACGCGCTGATGACGCCGCCGGCGACGAAGTCACCGGTGCGCGCGAGGTACGCGAGGCCCGGTGTGGGGATGTGGCCGACGAGACGGACCTCCATCCCAACCGAACACAGACCCGACGCGAGCGCGCTCTCGAGCATGCGTCCGCTCCGTCGCGTATCCCGTCCCAGGACGACACGGTGCCCCGGTCCACCGAGCACGTGACCGGCTGCCCGACCGAGACGCAGCGCGAGCTCGGGCGTGAGGTCCTTGTTCGCGACGCCGCGCACGCCATCGGTGCCAAAAAGACGAGTCATGAGCGAGGAGTGTGCTCAGGGGCAGGGGCCCCTGTCAGCGAGCGCAGCGAGCGTGCGCGACGAGCGAATACCACCAGCCTTGAGCGTGTCTCCCCGCACGCTCCCTTCGGTCGCTGAACAGGGGCCCCTCCCCCTGAGCCGGGAGATCGAAAGAGTCGCGTCATCGCGCCCGTATCGTGACCGTGACGCGTGTCGGCTGCACCGTCTGCACGCTCACGCCGGCGGGCACGCGAACGCTCACGTCGAGCGTGTAGGTCCCAGGCCCGCGCCCACCGGTATCCACCGACGCGACGACCTGCTCGGGTGGCAGCGCAGCGAGCGCGGGCACCGCTCCCGCGACCAGCACGGCGACGCTCGTCGTATCGAGGTCGGCGGTCTGATTCGCCGAGAGGCCGGTCACCACGACCGCCGAGCTGAAGAGGCGCGTTCCCGAAAGCGCCTGCACCGTGACGGTGACGCTCACATCGGTCGGGCGCAGCAGCGTGACGCCGGCCGGCACCGACAGCGCGACGTTCAGCTTCCGCGTCGCGTTCAGGTCGCCGATATCGATCGGCTGCGTCTCGATGCGGTCGAGCGTCGACAGCACCTTCTCCTCGCCGCGAACGGTCACCGCGAAGGGATCCATCGCGACGCCGACGACCCAGTAGCCGGTCGCAACGACGCCGCGCAGCGTGAACACCACCGGCACGGTCCGCGTCGTCGCCGTCGGCAGCACCGGTACCTTCACCACGACGACGCTCGGATCGACCTGGAGTCCGTCGATCGGGACGCCCGCCGCGTCGACCGGTATCGCCGGCGTGCTCGTCTCGATATCGGTCTGCGCATCCCCGAAACGCACCGTGGCGAGGACCGCCGTGATCCGTGCGATGTCGCTCTCCGGACCCGTGACCCTCGCCTCGGTCGGCGTCACGGCGGGGTCGCCCGCGCGTGCACCCGACGGCGGTTCGTTCGCGAAGCGTGGTTGCACGAGCACGGTGCGCGAGATGAGCCGCTCGACACGAACGGAAACGGTGGGTGGCGACACGTCGATGACTTCGACGCCTTCCTTCGCGACCGTGACACTGATCCGCGCGTCTTGCGGCTCGGACTGCCCGAGCGTGAGCGCCTTGCCATCAAGCGTCGCGTGCAGATCGGACAGCGCGACCCGATCCACGACTCCGGGCGCTCCGCGCAGCGTGACGCCGACGTCGCCGAGCTGTCCGCGGAGCACGTAGCCGGCGGGGATGTTGTCCGGGCGCTCGACCGGGACGCGTCCATCGAACGCCACGGGGATCAACCGCGGTGTCGCGTTCTGCATGATCGCGACCCAGAAAACGACGGCGATGACCACCGCGATCGCTTTCAGCGGGAAGTCGTGGGTCATCATCCGCTTGAGATCGATCCGCCGGCGCAGCCACGCGGGGCGCACGCCCTCGACCGCCCGCACGGCTAGGAGGCCTTGCTGCGGAAGGGCAGCGGCTGGATGCGGCTGCGGAGCAGGGACGAGAGCACGCGGCGGAGGCGCTCTTCGTCGAGGCCGCCGATCATGCGGCCGTTCGAGGCGATGGAGATCGCCTGCGTCTCCTCGGAGACGACGACCACGACGGCGTCGGTCTGCGAGCTCACCGACAGCGCCGCGCGATGACGCATGCCATACCGGTGCGTCGCGCGCTCCGGCGTTTCTTCGAGCGGCAACAGACAGGCGGCGGCGAGGATCTGACCGCCGCGAACGATGACCGCGCCGTCATGCAGGGGCGAGCGGGTCATGAAGATCGACGCGAGGAGCTCGGCGGTGAGCTTGCCGTGCACGGGGACGCCCGTTTCGCTGTAGTCCTGCAGCCCGGTGCTGCGCTCGACCACGATGAGCGCGCCGTGCCGCGCCTCAGCGATGAGCAGCGCCGAACGCACCAGCTCGTCGACGATGTGATCGACCTCTTCCTCCGGCGCCTGCACGAGCAGGCGGTTCAGCGGGCCGAGCTGTCCGAGCTGCCCGAGCGCACGACGCAGCTCCGGCTGGAAGACGATCAGGAGCGCGAACAGGGCGACGGCGAAGACCGCGGAAAGGACGAATTTCGTGAGCTCGAGATGGAAGAGCACGGCGAGCCCGTAGATGCCGACGAGAACGAGCACGCCGAGCAGCAATTGCACGGCGCGCGTTCCGCGGATGAGCACGAGCACGTAATAGATGAAGACCGCGACGATCAGGATGTCGAGGACGTTGTTCCAGCCGCAGCATTGGCCGTTGAAGACCTTCTGCAGCGCCTCGTTCAGGGCGTCCATCTAATCCGCCAGCGCCAGCAGCTCGACCTCCGCAGCAAGGTCCTCCCGACCGTCGAGCCGAAGCGCCTGCACCAGGAGCTGGCACTTCGCTTTCGCGACGTCGCGCTTGCCGAGCGTCCGTACCACCTCGACGAGCAACCGCTGCGCGTCGTGATCCGCCACTCCGCTCGCGATGAGCTGGAGCAGCAGATCAGATGCTGCGTCGTTCCGTCCGTCCGCGATGTACCGGCGCGCCGCCTCGAGCGCCGCCTCGCCGCCGCGCGGATCGCGCTTCGCGAGGTAGCGGGCCGCCGTGGCTTCCACCGCCTGCGAGTCGGCGTCCTCCGTGGGTTGTTCGCCGTCAGGTCCGCCCAGCGTCACCGCCTGCGGATCGCTCACCGCCGCGCCATCCGACGACCACGGGTTCGAGGAGGTCGCGGGCTCGGCGACCGGCACGTCGTCCGACGCGGCGGGCTCCACGTCGGGCTTCGGCTCCGACGCGGCGGGCGCCGCATCGCGCCACGACGGCTCGGACGGAAGCGCGGACTGGGTCCGCGCCGGCGCGGGACCGAACGCGGAGCGCATCAGCGCCTCGCGATCTTCCGCACCACCCGGCGGTCGTGTCTCGACGTGACGTTCGCTCTCGACAGCGGGAGCAGGTGCCGGTGCGCGCGCTGCCGCCGGCGGCGGCGGAGCGCCATCGAGGCCGAGCGTGCGCGCGAGCTTCACGATCTCGCTCGAGGCCGGTAGGCGTTCGAGCGCGAACTCCGCTTCGTTGCGCGCGCGCTCGCGCGAGCCCAAGAGGAGCGCGCTCTGGATGTAGCGCACGTACTCGTCCGCGGCCGCGACCTGGTCGCCGGCGAGCGTGAGCGCGGCGGCGAGACGGCGATGCGCTGTCAGATCATTCGGATCGAGCGCGGTCGCGTCGCGGTACAGGCCGATGGCGCCCGCGCGCTGACCCGCCCTCGCGACCGCGGCACCGCCGTCGAGAAGCATCCGCAGGGCGGCGGGCCGATCTTCCTGCTCGATCAGCACTTTCGCGAGGCCGCGATATCCGCCGTCCGCGCCGGGGAAACGAGTGAGCAGGTAACGGAACTGCTCCTCGGCCTGGCGCAGCCGACCCGCCTGCAGGCTCTTCAGACCGGATGCGAGCGCGACCTTGTAGTTGAAGTCGGACGAACGTGTGCCCACGCGACCCTAGTGTGCTCCGCTCGGGAGCGCCACGGCTAGCGCTTGGTGAACTGCGGCGCCTTTCGCGCCCTCTTGAGACCCGGCTTCTTCCGCTCCTTGGCGCGTGGGTCTCGCGTGAGGAGCCCGGCACGACGGAGGGCCGGCCCCAGCTCCTTGTCCATCTGCTGGAGCGCCCGGGCGATCCCGTGGGCGATGGCGCCGATCTGGCCGGTCACGCCGCCGCCCTCCACCTTGATCATGGCGTTGAAGCGGCGCGCCGTGTTGGTCACGGTGAACGGCAGCGTCGCGCGGTCGGTGGCGCCGTCGCGGCCGAAGTAGTCGTCCAGCGCCTTGCCGTTCACGACGACGGTGCCCTCGCCGGGCACCAGGCGGACGCGCGCGATCGACGTCTTCCGGCGGCCGGTCCCCTGGAAGTACGGTGCTGTCTTCATCGCGCGGTCGCCTCCTTCAGCTCGGTCGGACGCTGTGCGGCGTGCGGGTGCTCCGCGCCGGCATACACGTGGAGCTTGCGCATCATCTGCTCGCCCAGTCGGTTCTGCGGGACCATCCCGCGGACCGCACGGCGGATGACCTCCTCGGGTCGCCGCGCCAAGAGGCGCTCGAGGCTTTCGGTCCGCATGCCGCCCGGGTAGCCCGAGTGGCGCACGTACTGCTTCGCCTGGAGCTTCCGCCCGGTCACCTTGATCTTGGACGCGTTGAGGACGATGACCGGATCACCGGTATCGATGTGGGTCGAGAACGTGACGCGGTGCTTCCCGCGCAGCAGCGTCGCGACGCGCGTCGCGAGACGGCCGAGCGTCTGACCGTCGGCGTCGACCACGCGCCACTCGCGCTTGATGTCCGCACTCTTCACCGCGTATGTCTTCGTCATCATTCCCAGTTCTCGCTTCCGTCCCGTCGTCTTCGTTCGTCGTCACCATACCGGACCGCCACCAGGCACAGACCCTTCGCCGGCGCGCTCGGGCCCGCGAGCGCTCGGTCCTTCGCCGCGAGGACCTCCGCGAAGTCGGCGACCGTCAGCTTGCCGCGCCCCACCCACAGCAGCGTCCCGACGATCCCGCGGACCATTCCGCGGAGGAAGGCGTCCGATTCGATCTCGAAGCGGAGCACGCTCCCCTCGGAGATCCATTCGGCGCGCTTCACCGTGCGTTCACCCGACTCACCGGCGGCGAACGCCGCGAAGTCGTGGCGCCCGACGAGCTGCGCCGCGGCGGCGCGCATCGCCGCGACATCGAGTTCGCCCGGATGCCAGTGCTCTCGCCGCGTCCAGAGCGGGTCGCGCACCGCCATGTTCCGGATCCGGTATTCATATGTGCGTCCCGTCGCCGAGAACCTCGCGTGGAACGATTCCTCCGCGGGCTCCAGATCCGAGATCGCGATGTCCTCGGGGAGAAGGGCGTTGACCCCTCTCTCCAGCTCCGCTGCTCCGAGTCCGCTCGTGGTCCGAAGATCGATGACCTGTCCGCTCGCGTGCACCCCCGCGTCGGTCCGGCCCGCACCGGTGATCCGCACCGGCTCCCCGCAGATCACCGCGAGGACGCGCTCCAGCTCTCCTTGCACGGTCGGCGCGTTCGGCTGGATCTGGAACCCCGCGTACGCGGTCCCGTCATACGCCACGCGCGCCTTCCAGTGCTTCGTCTCTGCCGCTCGCTACGCCTCCTTCGCGCCCGCGGTCGTCTTCTTGCGCGCGGGGGCGCGTCGTGCCCTCGCGGGCGCGCTCTCGGCCTTTTCCGCTTTGGTCGCCTCGGCCGGGGCCTTCTCGCGGCGCCGCGGCAGAGCCAATCGGCGGCGCTTCGGAGCGGTCTCGGCATCCCCCTCGGCCTTCTTCTCTTCGGTCGCCGGCATGAGCTCGAGCAGCATGAGCGGCGCGGAGTCGCCGACGCGGCGCGCCAGGTGCGTCGTGCGCAGATACCCCGACGTGCGGTCCGGATACCGCTTCGCGAGATCGTCGAAGACCTTTTCCACGATCACCTGCTCGGGTAGCCAGGCACGCGCCTGGCGACGCGCCACGAGCGAGCCATCCTTGCCGAGGTTGATCATCCGGTCCACGAAGCCGCGGATCTCCTTGGCCTTCGCCTCGGTCGTCTTCACGCGCTCGTAACGCAGCACCGACAGCGTGAGGTTCTTCAGCATCGTGCGGCGGGGGCCGGCTTTGCGCCCGAACTTGCGCTGATGGATCTGATGCGGCACCTAGGTCTGCTCCTCCTCACCCGGAGGGAGCTCTTCCTCGCCGTCATCCGACGGACTGCCGTCGTCGCTGATGCTTTCGTCGCGAACGGGTGGCTCGATCAGTCCACGCGCCGCGAGCCGCTCCTTGATCTCGTCGAGCGACTTCTTGCCGAAGTTGCGCATGCGCAACAGCTCCTCGTCCGGGGTCTGGAGGAGCTGGCCGACCTTCGTGATGCCGTGCCGCTTGAGCGAGTTGAAGGCGCGCTGCGGCAGATCGAGGTCCTCGATCGGCATGTCGGAGATGGCCGACGGCAGCGCGCTGCCGTTCGTGCGGTCCGGTGCCGCGATCGCGGTCTGGGTC
The DNA here is from genome assembly GCA_036001645.1 of Candidatus Limnocylindria bacterium. Lineage (GTDB taxonomy): Bacteria > Chloroflexota > Limnocylindria > P2-11E > P2-11E > CF-39. The sequence continues at coordinate 2,789 of DASYUC010000154.1, read as the reverse complement.
TTGGTGAGACCGGCGAACAGGCTGAACTGCTGCACCAGGATGTTCGAGCCCTGCGCCACGGCCTCGTCCGGCGTGGTCGTACCGTCGGTCCACACCTCGAGGATCAGCCGGTCGTAGTTCGTGACCTGGCCAACGCGAGTGCTCTCGACATTGAAGTTCACCTTCTTCACGGGGCTGTAGAGCGCGTCGATCGGGATGACGCCGATCGGCAGTCCCTCACGCCGCTCGGCGGAGTGGAAGCCGCGTCCGGTCTCGATCGTGAGCTCCATCCACAGCGAGGCCTCCGGCTCGAGCGTCGCGATCGGCGCCTCGGGGTTCACGATCTCTATCTCGCTGGTCGCGGTGATGTCCGCCGCGGTCGCGACGCCGGGACCTTCCTTCTCGATCGTGAGGGTCACCGGCTCGATCGAGAACGAGCGGAGCCGGATCTGCTTCAGGTTGAGGACGATCTGGACGACGTCCTCCTTGACGCCGGGGATCGTCGAGAATTCGTGCGCGACACCGCGCACGCGGGCAGCGGTGATGGCCGCGCCCGGGAGCGATGAGAGCAGCACGCGGCGCAGCGAGTTGCCGAGCGTCGTGCCGTATCCGGGCGGGAGCGGCTCGCACGCGAACTTCGCGTAGCGCTCGTCGCCTTCGATGCGCTCGATCTTGGGGTATTCGAGTTCCACGATGGTCATTCGATGTTCCTTCCTGCAGCGCTAACGGGAGACGTCTGCACCACGTGCTTCGCACGGTGCAGCTCCAGATGGGCGCGCCTCATCTGGAGTAGTGCTCAACGATGAGCTGGGTGTTGACCTGTGCCTCGATCTGATCGCGCGTCGGCGCCGAGAGCACCTTGGCGCTGAAGTTGTCGGGGTCGGTCTCGAGCCAGCCCGGACGTGTCTGTGTCTTCGCCCAGGCCAGCATCTCCTTGAAGTAGTTCGAAGCGCGGCTCGACTCCCGCACCTCGATGGCGTCGCCCGGCTTCACTTGGTAGCTGGGCGTCTTGGTGATCTTGCCGTTCACCTTGATGTGTGCGTGGGCCACGAGCTGGCGCGCCTGCGAGCGCGACTTCGCGAAGCCGGCGCGGTACACGGTGTTGTCGAGGCGCCGCTCCAGGTTCTGGAGCATGACCTCGCCCGTCGCGCCTTTGATCTCCGCGGCCTGGTCGAACGTGTTCTTCATCTGGCGCTCGAGCACGCCGTAGATACGGCGCGCCTTCTGCTTCTCGCGAAGCTGCAGCGCGAAGTCGGATACCTTGCGACGCCGCTGCTGGTGCATGCCGGGCGGAGAGCTGCGCCGCTCGAAGGTGCATTTCGTCAGGCACTTCTCGCCCTTCAGGAATAGCTTCATGCCCTCGCGGCGGCAGAGACGGCAGACCGGACCCGTATAACGCGCCACTAGACCCTCCGCCGCTTTGGCGGGCGGCAACCGTTGTGCGGGATCGGCGTGACGTCAGTGATCGCGGTGACCTCGAGGCCGGTCGCCTCGAGCGCGCGGATGGCCGCCTCGCGGCCGGCGCCGGGGCCGCGTACGAACACCTCGACGGTCTTCATACCGGTGTCGATCGCCTTACGCGCGGCGTTCTCGGCCGCGACCTGCGCCGCATAGGGCGTGCTCTTGCGCGAGCCCTTCCAGCCGGACGCCCCGGCGGACGACCACGCGATGATGTTCCCGACGGGATCGCTGATCGAGATGATCGTGTTGTTGAAAGACGCCTTGATGTGCGCGGCGCCGCGCGGCACGACGCGTCGCTCGCGCTTCTTGCGCGGGGCGACCTTCTCGGCGCCGGCCGCCTGCTCGGTCTCCGGACCGCCGTCCTTCTTGGGCGCCTTGTCCTTCGCGGCGGCGTCGCGCCGGTCCGGCCGGTCCTTCGTCGCGATGTCCTTGTTGTCCTTCGCCATTACGTCTTCGACACCGACTTCTTCTTTCCGGCCACCGTCTTACGTGGACCCTTTCGCGTACGCGCGTTGGTCCGCGTGCGCTGGCCGCGCACCGGCAGACCCTTGCGGTGCCGAAGCCCGCGATAGCTGCCGATCTCTTGAAGGCGCTTGATGTTCATCGCGACCTCGCGGCGGAGGTCACCTTCGACGGTGAAGCCACGGTCGATGATCTCGCGGATCTTCGCGACCTGAGGCTCGGTGAGATCGCGTACCCGGACCGCGCCGTCGACGCGCGCCTGCTCGAGCACCTCGCGCGCGGTCGTCGGGCCGATGCCGAAGATGTAGCGGAGCGACACGTCGACGCGCTTCTCGCGCGGGATGTCAACGCCGGCGATACGTGCCATGTCCCTCCCCTATCCCTGACGCTGCTTGTGTTTCGGCTCCGAGCAGATCACGAGGATCTGACGGTCGCGCCGGATGATCTTGCATTTGTCGCAACGCTTTTTGACTGACGCGCGGACTTTCATCTAGGACAGATTCCCCTTCGGTTAGCTCGCCGTACTTCACGTTCTTGACTTCTCACGCTGCGGACCACGCTAGTAGCGGACCCTTCGCGTTATGCGACCCCTCTTCAGGTCATAAGGGCTCAGCTCGACCAGGACCTTGTCCCCCGGGACGACGCGAATGAAATTCATCCGCATCTTCCCCGAGATATGTGCCAGGACCGCATGCCCGTTCTGGAGCTCGACCTTGAACATCGCATTGGGGAGGGCTTCTGAGACAGTGCCCTCCACCTCGATCACGTCCTTGGACGGCTTGTTACTTGCCATGGACTCCAGACACAGGGGTCTCCGCGGCGTGTGCCCACGGGAACCAAAATTGTACCGAAACCGCCCAAGCGGGGCAACGGGCGTTCATGCGGCG
>DASYUC010000153.1:0-29030 GCA_036001645.1 Candidatus Limnocylindria bacterium | reverse complement strand
CAAGCTCGGGTACAAGCCCGAGCCGCCGACGACGATGTACGAGAGACGCTTCCCGTGACGCTGAGCACGCTGGCGCCGACTCATCCGGGTAAAGAGCTCCGCGACTCGTCGCTGCGCCAGCTCGATGGCGCGGCGCGCGCGCTCAATCTCGATCCCGGCATGCACAAGTTCCTGCGCACCCCGGAGCGCACGCTGATCGTGTCGGTCCCGGTGATGCTCGAGGAGGGACAGCTCGAGGTCTATACCGGCTACCGCGTCCAGCATTCGACCGGCCGCGGCCCCGGAAAGGGTGGCATCCGCTTCCATCCCGGCGTCACGCTCGAAGAAGTCGAGGGCCTCGCGATGCTGATGACCTGGAAGTGCGCGGTCACCGATCTGCCCCTGGGCGGCGCGAAGGGCGGCGTCGCCGTCGATCCGCACAAGCTCACGCGCCGTCAGGTCGAGCGCCTCACGAAGCGATACACCGCCGCGATCATGCCGATCATCGGCCCGGAGCGGGACATCCCCGCGCCCGATGTGAACACCGACGAGTCCACGATGGCGTGGATCGTCGATACGGTCACGATGATGACCGGCCACCACTCGCCGGAGGTCGTCACCGGCAAGCCGATCGAGCTCGGCGGATCGCGCGGGCGCACCGAAGCCACCGGGCGCGGCGTCGCGTTCGTGACGCTCGAAGCGCTCAAGCGCGCGGGCCGCCGTCCGGAGGGCACGCGCGTCGCGGTGCAGGGTTTCGGCAACGTCGGCAGCGTCACCGCGAAAGGCCTAGCGGAGGCCGGCTGCAAGATCGTCGCGGTCTCCGATGTGAGCGGCGGCTATGCGGCCCCGAACGGGATCGACATCCCGGCCGCGATCGAGTACGTGCGCCGGCACCCGAAGCGACTTCTCGAAAGTCTGCCGGGTCTGTCGAAGATCAGCAACGCCGAGCTTCTCGCGATGGACGTCGACGTGCTCGTTCCGGCGGCGCTCGAGGGCCAGATCACCTCGGCCAACGTGCATGAGATCCGCGCGAAGATCATCGTCGAAGGCGCGAACGGCCCGATCACCGCCGACGCGGATCGCACGCTCGCGGATCGCGGCGTGACGATCATGCCCGACATCCTCGCGAACGCCGGCGGTGTCGTGGTGTCGTACTTCGAGTGGGTGCAGAGCCGCGCGCAGTTCTACTGGGAGCTCGACGAGGTCGAGAAGCGCCTCGAGATCTACATGCGCCGCGCGAGCGACCTCGTGCTCGCGAAAACGAAGGCCTACGACTGCACGCCACGCGAGGCCGCGTTCATCGTCGCGGTCGAGCGCGTCGCGAGCGCGATCGAGAAGCGGGGGATCTTCCCCTGACGTGGCCACGAAGCCGAACGTCGACATCCCCGCAGGCGCGCCACCCGCAGAGCTCGTGCGCGAAGACCTCGTCACCGGCCGTGGCACGGAAGCGACGCCGGGCAAGACCATCGAGGTCCATTACGTGGGGGTCGCGTGGTCGACGAAGAAGCAGTTCGATGCGTCGTGGGACCGGGGCAAAACCTTTGACTTCCCGCTCGGCGCAGGCCGCGTGATCCGCGGCTGGGACGAAGGCGTCGCAGGCATGCGTGTAGGCGGACGGCGCCGACTCACGATTCCGCCCGCGATGGGCTACGGCGCGCGCGGCGCGGGCGGCGACATCGGACCGAACGAGACGCTTGTGTTCATCGTCGACCTTCTCGCGGTTCGTTAGGTCGCGACCCCGAGCACTTCGCCCAGCCGCGCACGCTCAAGGTATGCGAGCGCTGATTCGACGCTTGACCGCGGACCTAGTGTGCCGGTCATGCAGAGTCCACCCACTGAGGCGTTGGGCCCGTATCGTCCGGCAGCCGGTCGTTCACGCGCCGCGCAGATCTGCCTTGCGGCGATGGGTGTGCTCGCGGTCCTTTCTGCGATCCACTTCCTCTCGGGGTTCGATCTCGTGGAGCGCGCCGTCCAGGGACGTCTGCGGGCCGGTGAAGCGGAGGCCTTCGATGAGAACACGGCGCTCTTCGCCCGGCTGGGCGTCGCTGGCCTGCTCGCGACCGGTGTGGTGTGGTTCTTCTGGCTGCACCGAGCCGTCGCTAACGCACGCGCGCTCGGCCGGCCGACCGAGTTCACGCCGGGATGGGCCGTCGGATGGTGGTTCGTTCCGCTCGCGAACGTGGTCAGGCCCTACCAGATCGTCCGCTCGCTGATGGATGAGCTCGGAGCGCCCGACAACAGGCCCGTGCTCTGGTGGTGGGGCAGCTACCTTGCGGCGGGCATCTTCGCCAACTTCGCGTCCTTCCTGAGAGTGCCGGATCTTGATGGCCTCCGAGTTTTCTTGGCCAGCTCGCTGATCGCCGAATTGCTTCGCGCCGCGTCCGCCATCCTCGCGTTTCGCCTGGTCGGCGAGATCGAGCGGCGTTCCGAGGACGTGGGACGCCAAAAGTTGGCGCCGGAGTACGGGCCACCCGGCTTGCCGATCGGACCGCCAGCGGTGTGACGGCGTTGTCGTTGCATAAATATGCGCTCGCTCGCATAATATGCGGCAATGCCGGTGAAGGTCGCGATCGTCGGGGCGACGGGCTACGCGGGCGGCGAGCTTGCGCGCCTCCTGCTGCGTCATCCCGAGGCGCGCCTCGTCGCCGCGGTGGCGCGCGGACGTCAGGGCGAGCCGCTGCGCGACGTCCAGCCGCACCTCCACGCCGCGCCGATCTCGCTCGTGGTCGGCGCCGATCCGGGCGACGCCGAGGTCGTCTTCACCGCGCTGCCGGCGGGTGAGGCCGCGAAGCTCGCGCCCGCCTGGCTCGCGGAGGGACGCTCGGTCATCGACATCGGCAGCGACTTCCGCCTTCGCGATCCAAAGGACTACGAGCGCTGGTACGGGTACACGCATCCCGCACCGGAGCTGCTGAAGGAAGCGGTCTACGGACTCACCGAGCTGACGCGAGATCGGATACGCGGTGCGCGCGTCGTCGCGAACCCGGGCTGCTACCCGATCGCGACGCTGCTCGCGCTCGCGCCGGCGCTGCGCGCGGACATCGTCGAGGACGACCTCATCGTCGACGCGAAGTCGGGCGTCTCCGGCGCGGGCCACAACGTCGACGACGCGTACCTGTTCGGGACGATCGACGAGAGCGTGCGGCCGTACGGTGTGCCGAAGCACCGACACGCTCCGGAGATCGCGCAGGAGGTGCGCGGCATCTCGGGCCGCGCGCCGCGTCTCACCTTCACGCCGCACCTCATCCCGATGACGCGCGGCCTCATCGCGACCTGCTACGCGACGCTGCGCGACGGCGTGACCGCGGCTCGTGTCGCAGAAGCCTACGCGACCGCGTACGCCGAAGAGCCGTTCGTGCGCATCACGAGCGCGTTTCCCGCGACGAAGGCGACGCTCGGAAGCAACTGGTGCCTGGTGCATGCCGTCGTGGACGAGCCGAATCGGCGTCTTGTCGCGTTCGCAGCGATCGACAACCTGGTGAAGGGTGCGGCGGGATCGGCGATCCAGAACCTGAACGCGATGCACGGCTACCCCGAGACGATGGGTCTCGAGGCACTGCCGCTCTGGCCGTGACCGACGGCCGCGGTGTCACGTTCGCGCACGGCTTCCGCGCCGGAGCGGCCAAGGCGGGCGTGAAGCACGGCCGGCCCGAACGGCTGGACGTCGCCCTCATCGTGTCGGAGCGGCCGTGCGTCGCGGCTGCGGTGTTCACGACGAATCAGGTGATCGCCGCGCCGTGCGTCGTGACGCGCCGCCACGTCGAGCGCGGTGCGCTCCGGGCGATCGTCGTGAACTCCGGCAACGCGAACGCCTGCACCGGCGAGCAGGGCGAGCGCGACGCCATCGCGATGGCCGAAGCGGCGGCGGCCGTCGTGAACTGTTCGCCGTACGAGGTCGCGGTCGCGAGCACCGGCGTCATCGGTTTCAAGCTCCCGGTGGAACGGATCGCGGCGGTCCTGCCCGGGATCGCGCTCACCGAGGCCGGTTGGGACGACACGTCCCGCGCGATCATGACGACCGACACGCGGCCCAAGGTGACCGAGCGCGAGATGAACCTCACCGCCGGCACCGTACGCATCGGTGGCGTCGCGAAGGGCGCGGGGATGATCCATCCGAACATGGCCACGCTCCTCGCGTTCGTCACGACGGACGCGGCGGTCGATCAGGGAGACCTGCGGCGGATCGTCTCGCGCGCCGCGGACACGACCTTCAACGCCATCTCGGTCGACGGCGACACGAGTACCAACGACACGCTGCTCGTGCTCGCGAACGGCGCGTCAGGCGTGACGCCGAAAGGCGCCGATCTCGCGGCGTTCGAGGAGGGCGTTCGCGCAGTGTGCGCGGAGCTCGCGCGGATGGTCGTGGCCGACGGAGAGGGCGCGACGAAGGTGTTCGAGGTCCGTGTGCGCGGCGCGGCCTCCGCCGCCGATGCGCGCCTCGCGGCGCGGACCATCACGAACTCGAATCTGGTGCGTACCGCCATCCACGGCGCCGATCCGAACTGGGGGCGCGTGCTCGCCGCCGCCGGTCGATCGGGCGCCCGCGTCGACGACCGCCGCGCCAGCGTGCGCATCGGCGACCTCTTCGTCTATCGCGACGGTGCGCCGCTCGAGGTCGCGGATGCCGACGTGCGCGCGCTGTTCGCGGCCGACGCGGTCGAGATCGAGGTGAGCCTGGGCCTCGGCGAGGGTGAGGCGGTCGCGTGGGGCTGCGACCTCTCCGCCGAGTACGTGCGCATCAACGCCGAGTACATGACGTGACAGACCACCGGGGGGCTTTACCCCCCGAGGACCTCCCACGTTCGTCAGCGATCGTTCTCAAGATCGGTGGCTCGGTCCTGGGAGAGGAAGCCGCGGCGCTGGACGTCGTGGCCACGCTCAACGACTCCGGTCATTCCCTTGTCGTCGTCCACGGCGGCGGCCCGCTCGCGACGGAGTGGTCCGGGCGTCTCGGCCTCGAGACGCGCTTCGTGCGCGGACTCCGCGTCACGGACGCGCCGACGCGTGACGTCGCGCTCGCGACCCTGACAGGGCTGGCGAACACCCGCGTCGTGGCGGCGCTCATCGCGCGGGGCGTGCCGGCGGTCGGGCTGTCAGGGATCGATGGCGGGATGCTCCGCGCGGAGCGCGAGGAGGCCGAGCTGGGACTCGTCGGCCGAGTGACGCTCGTCGACAGTGCGCTGCTCGAGGAGCTACTTGAGGCAGGGCGCGTTCCGGTCGTCGCGCCGGCCGCGCTTGACAAGAAGGACGGCGAGATCCTCAACGTGAACGGGGACGGTGCCGCGGGCGCCCTCGCCGCGAGCCTCGGCGCGCGCCTCTTGGTGTTCGTGACCGACGTCCCGGGCGTGCGCGCAAAGGACGGCAAGGTCATCGCGTCTCTCGACACGGCTCGCGCGAAGGCGCTGGTGGATGACGGCACGATCGAGGGCGGCATGGTGCCCAAGGTCGAGGCGTGCCTGCTGGCCGCGAGCGCTGGCTGCCGCGCCGCGATCGTCGCGGCCCGCGGCGCCGATGCGATCGAGAGGCTCCTCGTCGGCGAGAACGTGGGCACCGTCTTCGAGGCGGCCGCATGAGGGAAGCCGTGACCCGCAAGCATCATCGGCAGCAGGCGCTGGTGCGTCTGGTGCGACAGCACCGCCTCGCGACCCAGGAGGAGCTGGTCCGCGCGCTCAAGACCGCGGGCTTTCCGGCCACCCAGGCGACCGTGTCGCGCGACATCGTCGAGCTCGGCCTCGTGAAAGTCGCGCGAGACGGCGCGCACATCTACGCGCCACCGTCGGCGGTGAGCCAGGCCGGTGGCACCGATCGGCTACGGCGTTTCAGCGAGGACTATCCCGTCGAGGCCGCGGTCGCGGCCAACATGGTCGTTCTGCGATCCTCGCCCGGCACGGCGAACGCCCTTGGCGCGGCGCTCGACGCCTCGGGGCTGGCCGAGATCCTCGGCACGCTCGCCGGCGACGACACCGTCTTCGTCGCGACCGCGACGGAGCGCCATGCCCGCTCCCTGCTCACGCGTCTGACCGCCTTCGGTATCGCTCGGAAGGAGAAGGCATGACCGCGCAGCGGCACAAAGGAGAGACGTGCGTCCTCGCCTACTCGGGCGGGCTCGACACGAGCGTGGCGGTGGCCTGGCTGCGCGAGACGCACGGGTTCGAGGTGGTCACGTGCACCGGAGACCTCGGTTCGGTGCGCGATGTCGACGCGATCCAGAAGAAGGCGATCGCAAGCGGCGCGCGCAAGGCCTTCGTGCAGGACGCGCGCGACATCTTCGTCCGGTTCTTCGTCTGGCCCGCGCTGCAGGCCGGCGCGCTGTACGAGGAGCGTTACCCGCTCGCGACCGCGCTCGGCCGCCCGCTGCTCGCGAAGCTGCTCGTCGACGCCGCGCGCGAGGAGAACGCGCGCTTCGTTGCGCATGGCTGCACCGGCAAGGGGAACGACCAGGTGCGCTTCGACCTCGCGGTCGGCGCGCTCGCACCCGATCTCAAGGTGATCGCGCCGATGCGCGGTGGCATGAACATGACGCGCGACGAGGAGATCGAGTACGCGCGCGAGCGCGGCATCCCCGTCGAGGCGACCAAGCAGAGTCCGTACAGCGTCGACGAGAACCTCTGGGGGCGGTCGATCGAGGCCGGCGTCCTGGAGGATCCCTGGGGCGCGCCGCCGCGCGACGTGTTCCAGTGGACCGTCGATCCCGACGAGGCCCCGGCGAAGCCGCGCGAGATCGTCGTCGAGTTCCGCGAGGGCGTTCCGGTCAGCCTGGACGGCGATGCGCTCGACGGTGTCGAGCTCATCGAGCGCCTCAACAGGCTTGGCGGGAAGTACGGCGTCGGTCGCATCGATCAGATCGAGAACCGCCTCGTCGGGATCAAGTCGCGCGAGATCTACGAGGCGCCGGCCGCCGTCATCCTCCACGCCGCGCACCGCGCGCTCGAGGACATGGTGCTGACGAAGGAGACGCTGCGCTTCAAGGCCAAGCTCGCGCAGGAGTACGCCGACCTCGTGTACAACGGCCTGTGGTTCACCGCACACCATCAGGATCTCGCGGCGTACGTGCGCAGCACGCAGCGCTTCGTGAGCGGCGAGATCCGCGTGCGCCTCCACCGCGGCGTCGCGACGATCGCCGGCCGCCGCTCGCCGCACTCGCTGTACTCGACCGCGCTCGCGACCTACGGCAAGGGCGATCAGTTCGACCATAAGGCCTCGGAAGGCTTCATCACCGTCTTCGGTCTGCCGCTGCGCACGCAGGCGCGGGTACAGGCGCTCTGGGGCGAGGGAAGCGAGGCCATGCTCGACGTGCCGAAGAAGGCGCTCGAGGCGCCGAAGGCGAAGAAGAAGACGAAGTGAGCAAAGACCTCTGGAAGGGACGCTTCGAGGGCGGGCTCGATCCGAGAGTGCGCGATCTCACCGCGTCGCTCGACCTCGACAAGCGCCTCGCGTCACACGACGTGCGCGGCAGCATCGCGCACGCGCACATGCTCGGCCGTCAGGGCGTCATCTCGAAGGACGAGGCAGCCACGCTGCGGCGGGAGCTGGAGCGCATCGCCGCGGAGATCGCTCGCGGGACGTTCGCGTGGCCTGCGGACGCCGAGGACGTGCACTCGGCGGTGGAGCGTGTGCTCACCGAGCGCGCCGGTGCGGTCGGCGGCAAGCTGCACACCGGCCGGAGCCGCAACGACCAGATCGCGCTCGATCTTCGCCTGCTCGTCGTCGAGCTGCTCGACGGCGTCGATGCGGCACTGCTCGCGCTCGCGCGAGCCCTCGTCGAGCGTGCCGCCGACGAGGTCGACACGGTCATGCCCGGATACACGCACCTGCAGCGCGCCCAGCCGGTCTCGCTCGCGCACCATCTGCTCGCGCACGTCGAGGGGCTCCGGCGCGATCGGATGCGTGCGGCCGAGGCACGCGAGCGCGCGGCGATGTCGCCGCTCGGCGCGGGCGCGCTCGCCGGCGTGCCGTATCCGATCGATCCGTGGGTGGTCGCGAACGATCTCGGTCTGACGCGCACCTTCCGCAACAGCATCGACGCCGTCGCCGATCGCGACTTCGTCGCCGACTTCGTATACGTCTGCGCCCTGGCGGCGGTGCACGCGTCGCGTTTCGCGGAGGAGCTCGTGCTGTGGACGAGCGCCGAATTCGGCTTCGCGGAGTTCTCCGACGAGCACGCGACAGGTTCGAGCATCATGCCGCAAAAGAAGAATCCGGACGTCGCGGAGCTCGTGCGCGGCCGCGCGGGCCGCATCATCGGGGATCTCGTCGCGGTCCTGACGACGCTCAAGGGTCTGCCGCTCGCGTACGACGGCGACCTGCAGGAGCAGCGCGTGCCCCTGTACGACGCGGCCGCGATCATACCGGCGCTCGAGACGCTCGCGCTCGTCGTGACCGGCCTGCGATTCGATCGCGACGCGATGCGTCGGGCGACCGAGCGGGGAATGCTCACCGCGACCGATCTCGCCGACCACCTCGCGCGCCAGGGTGTGCCGTTCCGCGAGGCCCATGAGATCGTCGGACGCCTGGTGCGCGGACGGCTCGCGCAGAAGAAGGACCTGGCCGGGATCACGCTCGGCGAGCTGCGCGCCGTCGATCCACGGTTCGGCGAGAGCGCGGTCGACGAGATAGACATCTCGCGCTCGCTGGCGTCGCGTTCGTCGCCCGGCGGGACCGCGCCCGAGCGTGTTCGTGCGGCGATCGAGGAAGCCCGCGCGGCGTTTCGCGCATGAGCCCGAGCATCAGGCCGGCGCGCGCCGATGACGTCGACGCGATGCGGGAGCTCATCGACTACTACGCGGCGCAGGACCTCATGCTGTCGCGCTCCCGCGACTTCCTCTTCGAGAACGTGCGCGACTACGTGGTGGCCGACGACGACGGCTTCGCCGGATGCTGCGCGCTCGCGGTGCTCACGCACGACCTCGCCGAGATCCGCTCGCTGGCGGTGCGTCCGGAGACGTCACGTCGCGGAGTGGGGAAGGCGCTCGTCGATGCGTGCGTCGAGCAGGCGAAACAGCTCGGCCTCCGGCGCGTCTTCGCGCTGACACTTGTGCCGGAGTTCTTCGAGCGCTGCGGTTTCACGCTCATCAGCCTCGGACGGTTGCCCGAGAAGAGCGCCGCGGAGTGCCCGGTGTGCCCCAAGCGCTTCGCGTGCGACGAGCAGGCGAGGCTCATGCACCTCGACGGAACGAAACCCGAAGTGCTGCGACCCGGCGAGCCGTGGGGCTACACGCGCATCTTCCTCGGCCAGGAGCCTGCCCGCTGAGCGCGGCTCGACTAGAACGTCGGCGGCGTGATGATCCAGATGGCCTCGACCGTCTCCCTGCCCGGGTTCCGATACCAGTGCGGCCTCGTGCTTGCGTAGGAGATGCTGTCGCCGGCCTTGAGGATGTGAAGCGTGCCGTCGATGTTCACCTCGTGCGTTCCCTTCACGATGAATCCAGCCTCCTCGCCCTCGTGCACGAAGGGGGTCGCCTCCGTTGACGTGCCGGGCGGCACGTGCAGGTAGATCACCTCGAGCGCGCGGTCGAAGTCGGGCGTGAGGAGCTCGTACACGGTACCGTCGCCGGGCACGCTGTTGTGCGGATTGAAGCGACGCCGCTGCTGTTTCCGCACGACCGGCGAAACGCCGTCCTTGCCATCCTGCTCCAACTCGACGAGGCGGCCCACTGAAACGCGAAGCGCGTGCGAGATGCGGACAAGCGTGCCGAACGCGGGATTGCCGATACCGCGCTCGATCTGACTCAGCGAGCCGAGGCTGCAGCCGCTCCGCGTTGCCACGTCCTCAAGCGTCAGCCCGCGATCGAGGCGCAGCTGGCGGACCTGCTGGCCAAGGGCTCGCTGGAGCTCATCGTGGCGCTCCTGGTCGGCGGATCTGGGCGCGGTGGCCATCGGGCCGGGACCCTCCTTGATTGACAGAATGAAAGTCGCCTTCAATATAGTGAAGCCTTGCCCAAGCGGGAAGTCGATGTGGGGAAAGCGGAGCGTGGCTCCTACCTCGAGCCGAGCCGACGTGTCCCGATAGTCGCGGAAACGGACGTGCTCGTTGTCGGTGGCGGGCCGGCTGGCGTCGGCGCCGCCGTCGCAGCGACACGCGAAGGTGCGAGGACGCTCCTCGCCGAGCGCTACCCGTATCTCGGCGGCATGGCCTCCGGGGGAATGGTCCTCGTCATCGACGACATGATGGACGGCCCGCGTCAGACGGTGCTCGGTCTCGGCCAGGAGTACGTCGAGCGCCTCGAACGGATCGGTGCGGCGGTCTATCCACCGATCGAGGACCGTTACCGCGTCGACCCGGTTCTCTGGGACCGCTGGGCGAGATGGGGCGCCATCGACCTTTACGCACACGGGCGCATGAAGCCGATCACCTACGCGGTCGCGTTCGATCCCGACGGATGGAAGCGCGTGTCGGACGACATGGTGCGCGAGGCAGGCGTCGACTTGCGCCTCCACAGCTGGTTCAGCCAGCCGATCCTCGATGGCGATCGCATCGCGGGTGCGGTCTTCGAAACTCCGGCCGGGCGGCAGGCGATCCGCGCGAGCGTCGTGATCGACGCGAGCGGCGACGCGGCAGTCGCGGCGCAGGCGGGCGCGCCGATCGAGGAGGGCCGCTATTTCGTCACGCTCGTCCACCGCTACGGCGGCGTGGACACCGAGCGCGCGATCCGTTTCGAGATCGAGCATCCGGAGGAGGCCGATCGCCTCAACGCCGAAGCGAAAAAGATCCTCGGCGGTTCGTGGGATATGTGGTGGCTGCTAACACCGCTACCGGGTGTGGTGTGGTGCAACTGCCCGCACATGCGCGGTTACGACACCACCTCGGTGGAGGATCTGACAAAGGCGGAGTTCGAGGGACGCGACAAGATCGCCGCAACGTTCGCGTTCGCGAGACAGAACATCCCCGGATTCGAGCGTTCCTATCTGCTCGACGCCGCGCCGCAGATGGGAGTGCGCCAAGGCCGTCTGTTGAAAGGCGAGTACGTCGTGACACAGGACGACATCCGCCAGGCGACCTGGTTCCCGGACAGCGTCGCGCGCGGGCGCGACTACTTCACGCCGTATCGCGCGATGGTGCCGCTGCGGGTCGAGCAGCTGCTCGTGACCGGGCGGTGCTACTCGGCGACGCCGATCGCGCAGCGCAGCAGTCGCGAGATCGGTCCCTGCATCGTCATGGGGCAGGCCGCCGGCGTCGCCGCGGCCGAGGCCCTTCGTTCGGGCGCCATTGTGCGCGCCGTGGACGTGCCGACGGTCCAGCGGCTGTTGCGTGCGCAGGGAGCCGACCCGGGCGATGAGCGGTCGGTCGCGCGCGTTCCCGTCGCCGCGGCCGCGGGCCAGGAGCGCTGATGACGCTGCCGCTCGAGGGCGTGCGCGTCGTCGACCTGACCCAGGTCGAGTTCGGTCCAGTGTGCACGCAGGTGCTCGGCGACTTCGGCGCGGACATCATCAAGATCGAGCGTCCGCGGACCGGCGATCTCTCGCGCTCGGCGATCCAAGACCCCGCGGGCTCCAACAATCCGGTCTTCCTCAGTCTCAACCGCAACAAGCGGAGCCTCGAGCTGGACCTGCGGAACGACGCGGGCCGCCGGGTCGTACACGATCTCGTGTCTCGCTCGGACGTCATCGTCAACAACTTCCGACCTGGCGTGATGGAACGTTTGGAGCTCGGCTACGAGCGCTGCCGCGAGCTCAATCCGCGGATCATCTACGCCTTCGGGTCGGGCTTCGGCAGCGCGGCCGGGCCGTACGCGCACAAGGGCGGACAGGATGTTCTCGCCCAGGCGCTCACCGGCGCGATGGCGCGGAAGTCCGAGCCCACCCATCCGCTCGCGATCTACGCAACGCCCCTCGCCGACTACACCGCCGGAATGCTGATGACGCAGGGCATTCTGCTGGCCCTACTCGCACGCGAGCGGACCGGGGAAGGCCAGCGCGTCGAGGTCTCTCTCTACGATGCCCTGCTCTCGATGCAGCTGCAGGAGGCGACGATGCAGCTGATGCGCGGCGTGGAGCTCAACTGGGCGGCGAAGCCGCTCTCGGGCGTCTTCCCCACGACCGACGGTGCGATCGTCATCGTCGGCGCGTTCAAGGACAACCCGCTGCGCAGCATCTGCTCGGCCCTCGAGATCGATGATCTCTCTCAGCGGGCGGAGTTCGAGACGAACGACGCGCAGGAGGCCAATCGGTCGGACCTACATCGGATCCTGGAGGAGCGAACCGCGCAGGGGACCAGCGCGCACTGGGTGCGCCGCCTCGAGGAGGTCGACATCCTCTGCGCGCCGGTGATGGCGCTACGCGAAACACTCGCGGATCCTCAGGTCGCGGCCAACGAGATGATCTGGCGCATGCCGCACCCGGGGGCAGGGGAGGTCGTGACGCTCGCGAATCCAGTAAAGCTGTCGGCCACGCCGGCGCAGGCGCGGCGTAGCCCGCCGCAACTGGGCGAGCACACCCTCGAGATCCTGCGCGAGATCGGCTATTCCGCCGAGCGCATCGACAACATCATCGCGACGCGTGCGGCGCGATGAGCGAGATCCGCTACGAGCTTGCCGACCACGTGGCTCGCGTCACGATCGACCGCCCACGCGTCCTCAACGCCTTGAGTCCCGCGGCCGAAGACGAGCTGCGAGAGATCTGGGCGCGGGTCGAGGACGACCGCAGTGTCTGGGTCGTCGTCGTGACCGGCGCCGGCGATCGCGCGTTCTGCGTCGGGGCGGACATGAGCGCGCAGGAGACTGGTGCGACCGGGCTCGAGTACTGGGCACGCGAGCGCCCGGGCGGCTTCGGCGGTCTGGCGCTCCGGCGCACGCTGAACGTTCCGGTGATCGCGGCGGTGAACGGCCACGCCATCGGCGGCGGCCTCGAGATGGTCCTCGGCTGCGACATCGTCGTCGCGGCCGATGGTGCGCGCTTCGGGTTGAGCGAGCCGCGCGTGGGGCGGATCCCGCTCGACGGTGGCGTGATCCAGCTGGTGCGGCAGCTTCCGTATCGGCTTGCGATGAGCATGCTTCTCACCGGACAGCAGATCAGCGCGGCGGAGGCCTGCCGCTACGGACTCATCAACGAGGTGGTGCCGCGAGAAGAGTTTGCGGCGACCGTGCAGCGCTGGGTCGACGAAGTGCTCGCCTGCGCGCCGTTATCACTGCGCGCGATCAAGGCGATGGTGTTGGGCACGGAGGCGATGCGCGTCGAGGACGCCACGCGCATGCGCTTCCCGTCGCTGGTCGAAGCCCTGGGCTCCGACGACGCCGCCGAGGGCGTCCAAGCGTTCCGCGAGAAGCGCAAGCCCGTGTGGCGCGCGTCATAGCGGCCACGGATTAGGGGGAGGTGCGGCACAAGGCCGGGGTTACCGAATCAGAGAGGGGGAAGCACACATGACCCAGGACACGTCGAAGCCACCAACCTCACTCACACGCCGCGAGCTCCTGCGCGCCGGAGGCGCTCTATCGCTCGGGGCGCTCGGCGCCGGGCTCGTGGCGGCCTGCGGGCCGGCCGCGGCGCCGTCGCCATCCGCATCTGCGCCGGTGGGCGGCGCGGCGACCGCCACGGTCAAGCCACCGCAGGCAGTGAGCATGCGCCTCGGCTGGCTCGCGAACTCGCAGTACGCGGGCGACTTCGTCGCCCTCGACAAGGGCTATTACAAGGAACGCGGCATCGACCTCAAGATCGATCCGGGTGGGCCGAACATCGACCCGGTCTCGCTGGCCGCGAGCGGCGCGAACACCATCGGGAACGTTGCCTCCATCGCGGCGATGTTCCTCGCCCGCTCGAACGGCATCCCGGTGCGGGCGTTCGCGACCGCACTGCAGCGCCATCCCTTCGCGTTCATCACACTCGACCAGAAGATCAACTCGCCGACGGACTTCGTCGGCAAGAAGATCGGGATCCAGGCGACGGCCCGGCCGCTCATCGACGCGGTCATCGCCAAGTACAACCTTCCTCGGGACCAGATCCAGATCACGGTCATCGGCTCGGATACCGTCCCGCTGAAGACCGGCCAGGTCGACATCATCACGGGCTGGGTCATCGACGCCCCGCAGATGGCGGCCGTAGGACCCGGAGCGAAGACGCTCCTCCTCTGGGATCTGGGTATCAAGCTCTACGCGTTCACGTACTTCGCCAGCGAGGACGTGTTCAAGAACCGCTCTGACATGCTCGTCGACTTCGTCGCGGCCAGCGCGAAGGGCTGGGAGTACGCAGCAGACCACATCGAGGAAGCGACCGACATCACCCTCAAGTACGCGAAGGATCTCAAGCGAGACCTCGAGATGGAGACCTGGCGCCAGGAAGCGCCGTTCCTCTGGTCGGCGACGACCAAAGAGAAGGGCTGGGGCTGGATGGAGCCGCAGGTCTGGGACGACGCGATCGGCGTGTACAGCGGGCTCGGCCTGCTGAAGGACAAGGTCACCTCGAAGGACGCGATGACCCAGGACATCTTGCAGCGTGTCGCTAGCCGACCGAAGCGGTAGCGACCAGCGAGCCGCGATCCTCCTGGAGGGGGTGGGGATGACGTTCTCCACCTCCTCCGGACCGTTTCGCGCCCTTGAGGGCGTGAGCCTTGCCGTCCGGCCTGGCGAGTTCGTGTCGCTGCTCGGGCCCTCCGGCTGCGGCAAGTCGACGCTCCTGCGTCTTGTGTCGGACATCCTCACGCCGACGGACGGCACGATCAGCGTCGCCGGTGAAGCCCCGGCCACCGCGCGCCGCCGGCGCGCGTTCGGCTTCGTATTCCAGGACGCGACGCTACTTGCCTGGCGCGACGCGGAGCAGAACGTCCTGCTGCCGCTCGAGATCGCTGCCGACGGGCGGAACCCGCGAGAGCGCGCGAAGAGTCTGCTCGAGCTCGTCGGCCTCGCCCGGTTCGGTGGCTCCTATCCCTGGCAGCTCTCCGGTGGCATGCGCCAGCGCGTCGCCATTGCGCGCGCGCTCATCACGGAGCCGAAGATCCTGCTCATGGACGAGCCCTTCGGGGCGCTCGACGAGATCACGCGGGAGTACATGAACCTCGAGCTGCTCCGTATCTGGGAAGCGACGGGAACGACCATCCTCTTCGTGACCCACAGCTCGCCCGAGGCCGTGTTCCTCTCCGACCGCGTGGTCGTCATGGGCACCGGTCCCGGACGCGTGAAGCTGGACCTGCGCGTCGAGCTGCCGCGGCCACGCGACCCCGCGATGAAAGAGACCGTGGAATTCGCGCGCCATACGGCCGCGCTCCGGCGCGCGCTTGCCGGCGAGATGCGACCCGCTTGATGACCGCCGTGAACGTCGTCGACCGCCGCATCCCGAAGGTGCGCCGCAGCCGATCCGCGCGTCGAATCGTGGTCCCGGCACTCGGGATCCTCGCCGTGCTCGCGTATTGGGAGCTGCATATCCGCCTCTTCAACGTCCCGACGTACCTGGTCCCCCCGCCATCGCTCGTCGCGGAGACGTTCGTCGACGAGTGGCCGACACTCCAGCGCAATGTCGGCGCGACGATGATCGAGGCTGCCGGCGGATTCCTCATCGGCAACGGCATCGCGATCCTGCTGGCCATCCTGTTCGTCCACAACAAGACGATGGAGCGCACGCTGTTCCCGATCGCGGTCGCCGTGCGCACCGTGCCGATCATCGCGATCGCGCCCATCTTGGTGCTGCTGCTGGGCAGCGGTTACGCGCCGAAGATCGTCATTGCCGCGCTCATCTCATTCTTCCCGACGCTGGTGAACATGGTGCGCGGCCTCGAGGCGGTGGAGGCCTCCGCGCTCGAGCTCATGCGTGTGCTCTCGGCAACGCGCGCGCAGACCTTCTTCAAGCTGCGCCTCCCGTCCTCGCTGCCGTTCCTCTTCGCCGCGCTGAAGATATCGTCGGCGTCCTCGGTCATCGGCGCGATCGTGGCTGAGTGGATCGGCGCCGACGTCGGCCTTGGCTACCTCATCATCGTTTCGACCTTCGAGTTCCGGACCGGCCTCCTCTACGCCACGACGGTGATGGCATCGTTCCTGGCGCTCGGGCTCTTCCTCGCCATCGTCATCCTCGAGCGGCTCATCGTCCGCTGGCAGCCGGACTCGCCGCAGCGGTGAGCGCCGCCTTGTACACGCTGATCGCCGACGACGTTCTCACGCTCGACGCGCGAAGGACGCACCACTCCCCGGGCGCCGTGGGCATCGAGGGCGTGCAAATCAGCTACGTGGGTCCGCCGCCGAAGGCTCCCACCGGCACCGTCGTCCGCCTCGAGGGCTGCGTGCTCCTGCCCGGGCTCATCAACGTCCATACGCACACGCCGATGTGGCTCTTTCGCGGGCTCACCGAGGACGTGCCGCGCGGCGAGTGGCTCGCCGGCCGCATGCGACCGCTGGAAGCGCGCGTGGGACCGAACGAGCTGCGCGCGGGCGCGCTCGCGGGTTGCCTCGAGATGCTTCTCGGCGGCGTCACGACCATCGCCGACCGCTATAGCGACATGGGCGAGATCGCTGGTGCCGTCGAGGAGAGTGGCCTGCGCGCCGTGATCGCGCACTCGCTCTACGACGAGAGCGCGGAGCGCGGCCTCCGTGCATCCGCGGCGCTCCTCGAACGCTTCGGCGCGGACCCGGAGCGTTCCCGCGTGTGGGTCGGACTCGGGCCGCATGCCACCGACACCTGCGGACCGCAGCTTCTGCGACAGGTCGCGGCGCTCGCGGAACGCACCGGTGCGCGTGTCTTCATCCATCTCGCGCAATCGGAAGCGGAGGTCGCGGCCGTACGCGCGCGCGGCGAGGTGGGATGCGCCGCGTACCTCGACTCGCGCGGCCTCCTCGGTCCGACCGTCGTCGTGGCGCACGGGACGTACCTCAGGGAGGATGAAGCCGACCTCGTAGGTCGGCGGCGTACCGCCGTCGCGCACTGCCCGAGCAGTAATGCGAAGCTCGAGGGCCGCGTGGCGCCCGTGGCGCGGATGCGCCGAGCCGGGGCCGTCATCGGACTCGGCACTGATGCCGCCTGCTGCAACAACGGAATGGATCTCTTTGCGGAGATGCGGACGGCCGGGCTGCTGAACAAGGTGGCGGCAGACGATCCGACGGCGTTTCCCGTCGCGGAGCTCCTTCGCATGGTGACGAGCGAGGCGGCAGCCGTGCTGGGGATCGCGCACCTCGTCGGCTCCCTCGAGATCGGTAAGCGCGCGGACGTCATCGCGGTCGACCAGCAGGCGCCCCACATCCAGCCCTGGCACGATCCCGTCGCGAACCTCGTGTACGCGGCACGCGGCTCAGACGTGCGCGCGGTCTTCGTTGATGGGCAGCCACTCGTGCTCGATCGCCGCCCGGTGCGCCTCGACGCGGAGCGGATCCTCGCGGATGGGGCACAGGCCGCGCGCGTTCTGGCGCCGGTCGCGGTCGTGCGATGACGGTGGTCCTGCGCCGGCGCGCTTGATCCTCACGGCTGCGGTCGGAGCATCTCCATCAGTGCGTACACGCCCATTCCGCTCTCGATCAGATAGAGCGCGCCGTCGATCGCGACGAGCGCATGAGCGACGCGCGGGGACTGCGGTCGTTGACCGATGCCAGTGTTTTGACCGTGACATGTGGGAAATTGGACCTGTACACGAGCCCAGACCGGGTGTCTGCTCGGTGCAGGGTCGTGTCGTTCGCACGCAGGCCCGAGCCGGGAGCCCCAATCCCATGAGTTCCGCCTTCTTCCGACATTTCCTCCGCCTCAGATGACGGTTAGGCATGCTGGCGCCACAAAAATGGCACTTGACGTGTAGGTATAGCGAGGCTAATTGTGCCCCTCCTACCGCTGGCTCGATCGGGGAGCAGGCAACGAGGAGGGGACGCATGCACGTTCAACAAGGGCGACGCGTGCGCACGCCTTCGCGGGTGTTCTTGCTGACGGTGGTGTTCTCGCTGGTGACTGCCGGTCTTCCAGCGCTGCCTCGTATCCCCTCTCTGCCGCTGCCGCTGCCACTGCCAGAGCCAGCCGCAGCGGAAGTTGTCTCGAAGCCGAAGTACGTCGCCGCAGCCGTGATGCCGAACGGAGAAGTCGGGCTCCTCTACGCCAACGGCGACAACGGCTTCGACTCGGCCGAGATCCGCTTCTTCGCGTACAAGACGGAGCACTCGGCAACGCCCTCGATCCAGCTCTCGACCGCCGGCCCGGCGTATCCGCAGCTCGCGACGTTCGGCAGCCGACTGGTCGCGGCGTATGTCGACACCCGCGCGGCCAACCTTGGCAAGCTCGTCATGCGCGCCAGCGACGACAGCGGCGTGACCTGGTCCCCTGAGACCTATCCGTTCGGCAGCGAGACCTTCCAGTACGGCGAGTTCGCGCCGAACCTGGCGGCGTCAGCGGATGGCCAGACGCTGTACTTCTTCTCGAGCGTGGCTGACGCAATACCGCAGTACCGCTACACGACCGATCCGACGCTTGTCACGTGGAGCTCCCCGGCTCTAGCCGGTAACGCGTCGATGCATCTCACGGTGCACAACGACTGCTCCAATTCGGGTGAGGAGTGTTACCGCGCCCACGCCTTCTTCTTCATGGAGACAGCGACTCCGGGCAAGTGGCTCTACGTAGCGCGATCGGAATCAGACATCTCGCACTCGGGCCGTGGCACGCAGGTCGGAACGCTGGGCACAGACTGGAGCCTCCAGTACGACCACGGCGGCGGCGGCGGCTTGACCGGATGCTGCGGTGGGTCCACCGCGACCACGTTCCTCGGCCGCTACGGATACATCTACTACCTGCGCACCACCGACAAGGGCGAGTACATCTACCAGAAGCGCTCGACCGACGGTGGGTACAGCTGGGACGATCCGGTGTACGCCTTCACCGCGCAACAGCCGCTCTACCTGGGAGCCGCACCGGTTGGCCTCTACCTCCCCAACTACACGCGCGGCGAATACATCTGGTACGCGGGTTTCGGCGGCACGGAGAACACGGTGCGCGTGACGCCGCTGTGGAGCTCGCCACAGGGCTACTGGGAGAGCGGCACGGTGCGCCTGTTCGGCAGCGCCGGCGGCGATCTTGACGCCTGGTCGGAGTTTCCCGAGACCTTCGGCCAGTCGCTCTTCGGCGAACGCGTCTCAGCGGGTGGGTACATGACCAACGCCACCGACCTGAGCTTGCCGGGTCGTAAGCTCGGCTTCGGATTCCAGCGCTGGTACAACTCCGGCGATCCCATCGGTGGTCTGCTCGGACCGGGCTGGACGCACTCCTTCAACGTGCAGGTGCTCGAGAGCGCCGCCGGTGACTTCGCCGAGATTCGTCTGGGCGACGGCGCGGTGCTGCGCTACATCAAGAACCCCGACGGCACGTACCTCAAGCCCGTGGGTCGCTTCGAGACGCTCACGAAGAACGGCGATGGCAGCTTCACGTTCCTGACGCCGGGGCAGACGAAGTTCGATCTGCGCAGTCCCGCCGCGACCATGCAGGGCGATGTCGCACGCGACCGCACGCACTTCGTTTCGTGCAGCGCCTACTCCGACCCCTGGACACAGACGCGCTGCGAGTACGCGGTGGACGGGAACGACCCCAGCTACTTCCTCTCGACCGTTGGTTTTAGCGGCGAGGAGACGACCTGGGGCGTCGACCTCTCGGAGGCCACGGCCGTCACCAGCATGCGTCTGGTCGCTGGCTGCAACACCGTCCTCCGTCGGTACTACCTGGAAAGCTCGCCCGACAACAGCACCTGGACCGTGCGCTACGACTCACTGACCGACAAGGTCGCGGGAGATCAGGGCACGCTCGCCCTTGCCGGCGGTCCCCACAGCGCGCGCTACTGGCGAGTGCGGGGCAACGGCACGGCACCCTGCGGCTTCGTGGTCAACACCGTCGTCTTGACCGGCGCGCAGCCAGATCCGGTCCGCGGCAAGCTCACGCGGATCAGTGAGCCCGCAGGGAACCAGATCACCCTCGCGTACACGGCGGACAAGCTCAGCGCGATCACCGACACCGTCGGGCGCACGATTCGTCTGGCGTACAGCACGGGGACGAATATCGCGACCGGTCGGCCGTACACCAAGAGCCACGAGCCGGTCGCTTGGGGACCGGACACGAACAACGCCGAGCTCACCGACGACATCCTGGGGAACACCGAGTTCCTCGGCAGCGTGACCTGGCAGCAGCACGAGGGGCTCGCCGGCGCGGGCATCTCGGTCACCATCGACCTGGGGTCGGCGAAAGCCGTCGGGAGCGCCCGCAGCTACTGGGGCGGCGATGGGAACTGGACGTTCCCGCCTGAGTCCGTGGACGTGCTGACGAGCGACGACAACAGCATCTTCACGCTGCGCGCTTCCACGACCACGTCCACGCGCGAGGGCAGTTTCCGCTACCGCATGGACATCGCGAATGTGAACACCACGGCGCGCTACGTGCGCATCAAGGCCAACTCGACGCGCGACGGCCTCTTCCTGAGCGAGATGCTGGTCTTCGAGCGCTACTTCGAGCCGGTCGACCTCGGGACCGGCGTGGGCGTGCGGCTGATGAACGTGCTCGACCCGACCGGGCGGCGGGTGTCGTATGGCTACGACGGCAGCGGTCGTCTCGCCACGGTGACCGACATGCTCGGCAATACCGCGGGTCAGGATCCCAACCTGCACAAGTGGACGTATGGCTACGACGGCGTCAGCCGGCACATCGCGACCGTGACCGATCCCGACGGCCGGGTGCGGGTGACGAACACATTCGACGGTCTGGGTCGGCTGGACACCCAGAAGGACGGCATGCTCAACACGACCTCCTACGCCTACTCGCCCGGCTACGTCGTCGCCACCGATCCGCGTCTGCACCCGACGACACTCGGCTTTGACCCGCTCGGCCGGATCATCAGCCGGGAGGACACCGTCGTCGACGCCCTCGGCACACACGTGTACAGCGAGTCGTACGGCTACGACGGCTACGGCAACCGGGAGGTCGTCATCGACCGCATCGGCGGCCGCACCGACTTCCTGAGCGACGACCGTGGCAATCTGCTGACCAAGACCGACCCGCAGATCGACCAGCAGACGCCACGCTACGTGACGATCTTTGAGCCCGACAACAAGAACAACCTCAAGAAGGTCACAGATGCCCGCGGGTTCACCACCGAGAACACCTACGACCTCGTGAGCAACGTGCTGCTCTCGACGAAGCAGCAGATCACGGCCGGACCCCCGCCCACCTACGCGCTCACGAAGTGGGAGTACAACGACGCGGCGAATCCCGGCCTGCCGACACGGGTGATCTCGCCGCTGGGCAACACCAACGAATCGATTCCGAATTACGCGTTCTCCCAGACCTTGACCTACTGGCCGAACGGACTGCTCAAGGAACGTATCGACGCCGACGGCAACGAGACCACCTTCACGTACGACGACCAGGGTCGGCAGATCGCGATGGTCGACCCCGATGGCAACGCCGCGGGCGGTGTGCCGGCACAGCACACCTGGAGCACGGCCTACGACCCGAACGACCGCGTCACCTCGGTGACCGATCCCCTCAACCACCCCGCCCTCACGAGTTACGACGGCGCCGGAAACAAGGCGTCCGCCACCGACCGCAACGGCAACATCACCAGCTACGTCTACGACAACGCCGCGCGCCTGTGGAAGGTCAAGCAAAAGCCCGATCCGATCGGCACTCCCGGACTCGAGTACACGACGATCGTGGGCCGCGACCCGAGCGGCAACGCGACCCAAGTCACGCAGGCCAACAACGTCGTGACCGACTACGGCTACGACGAGCTCAACCGACTCGAGACCGTCACCACGCATCCGGGCGCACCCGCGCCCGCGAGCCTCACCACCACGTACCTGCTCGACGGCAACGGCAACGTGCAGAAGCGCACGGCAGGCAACGGCATCGACACCATTTACGTCTACGACACCATGTCCCGTCTGACGAACGTGTCGTCAACGGAGCTGCCACAGCCAATCTCGTACACCTACGACCCGCTCAGCCAGCGCAGCACGATGACGGACGGCACCGGCACGTCGAGCTACGAGTACGACGGTCTCGGACGACTGACCCAGGCGATCCAGCCCAACGGCACGCTCGGCTACGGCTACGACCTCGATTCGAATCGGACGCGCGTGACCTACCCGACCGTGGGCAATGTGATCTACGACTTCACCGCGGCGGGGCGCTTGTGGCGTCTGACCGACTGGGGCTCTCGCCAGTCGCTGTACACCTACTTCGCCTCGGGCCTGGCCCACACCGTCACCGCTCCCGGCGGCCTGACGACGACCTACACCTACGACGAGGCCCAGCGTCTGAGGACGCTGGTGAACGCGACGGGCGCGGGGACGATCACCAGCGACATCTACACCCTCGACAACGAGGGCAACCGCACCGCGATCGACGAGCTGCTGCTGAACGGCACGTTCCCGAGCGTGAAGGTCAACACCGATGCCGGCACGACCGTGCAGGACCATCCGGCGATCGCCGTCGGCAACGAGCTCCCGGCACCGGCGACCTATCTGATCTGGGACGACGCGCGCGACGGCAACGCCAACATCTACTTCTCGCGGCGTGACCCCGTCACCGGCGCCTGGAGCACGCCGAACACCAAGGTCAACAGCGACACCGGCACGCGCGTGCAGGTGAACCCCGCGATCACCACCGACAGCGCCAGCAACGCTTACGCGGTCTGGGAGGACAGCCGCGACGGCGCGAACAACAAGATCGACACCAACATCTACGCCTCGACGCGCACCGCGGCCGACGGCCTCTGGGGCACCAACCGCAAGGTCAATGACGACTCGACCCAGAATCCCGTGCAGCGCAACCCGCGCATCGCCGGCACGGCCGCGGGCATCGAGACCGCCGTGTGGGTCGACCTGCGCGCGAGCCAGAACAACATCTACGCCAGCCAGCTGAACCTACCCGGCTGCACCGCCGGACTCTGGTGCCCGAACAAGAAGGTCACGGACAACACCGCCGCGCTCAAGGACTTCCCCGACGTGGCCGTCGACAGTGCGGACACCGCCTACGCCGTGTGGCAGGACAGCCGCGGCGGCAACGCCGACATCTACTTTTCCAGCCTCACTCACCTGGGAACGAACTGGTCGGCCAACGTGAAGATCAGCGACGACCCCGGCAGCGCCGTCCAAAGCAAGCCGCGCATCGGCGTCGATTCCGCGGGTAACCTGACTGCGGCGTGGATCGATGCCCGCACCAGTCCTGCGCACGTGCGCGTCGCGCGCAAGCCCGCGGGCGGATCGTGGACGGCCTCGATCGACATCACGCCCACACCCGCGAACGTGCAGTCGCTCGCGCTCTCCGTCCGGCCGGACGGCTTCGCCTGGGCGGTGTGGGGTGACACCCGCGCCGGTGCGGCGAACCAGGACATCTGGGGCAGCCGCTACGACCCCTCCCTTAATACATGGAGCGCGCCGCTGCGTCTGGACGACGACCCCGGTACCAGCGCCAACCAGCTCGCCCCCGCCGTCGCCTTCGGACCCGCAGAGACGATGCTCGCCTGGCGCGACAACCGTCTCTCCGCCAACGGCGACACCGAGGCCCGCCGCATCCTGTTCATCGCGGGCCTGACCGATCACTACGCGCTCAACTACGACGGTCTCAACCGCCTCACCAAGGTCGTGGCGCCGGTCGCCGAGAGCTTCACGCTCGACCCGGCGTCCAACATCGACCTGCGCACCGGCCCGACGCAGGACTTCAACTACGACAACGCCAACCGCCTCACCACCGACGGCGCACAGACCTTCACCTGGTCCAACGCCGATCGCCTCGCCCAGCGCGGCGCCGACATCTTCGGCTACGACGCGCTGGATCGTCTAACCAGCTCGACCGTCGGCGGCACGGCGCGCATCTACACCTACAACGGCGACGGGCTGCTCAAGAGCCGGACGCAGGGCACCGCCACGCAGTTCCTCTGGGATCCAACGACGTCACCGGCACGCGAGCTCAAGCAGGGCAGCGACAACATCGTCTACGGCCTCGGACCACTCTACGTCGTCAAGGCCGACGCGACGACCGTGACCTTCGCGCGCGACGGCAGCAAGAACGTGCGCGCCGAGCTTAATGCGAGCGGCGCGGTGACCGCGTCGTTCCGCTACCGCGCATATGGGCAACTCGCGCAACTGACCAACACCGCGCCGACGTACCTAGGTCTCGCGAGCCAACTTCTCGATCCATCCGGTCTGTACTACATGCGGGCCCGCTGGTACGACGCGAACAGCGGACGATTCCTGGTCCGCGATCCGCTAGGGGGCACCGCTGTTGCCCCTGCCACCCTCAATTCGTTCGCGTACGCCGGCGGAAATCCGATCATGGCGTCCGACCCGACGGGGCTCGATCCAGTCCTCAGCGACGAAGAGTCGGGTGGCTTCGGACCTCTTATCGGAGGCGAGATCCCACTACCCGCTCGATCTCTGAATTTCTGGGAGCGGCTCCTCGAGCGATTCTTCGGACGCAAGCCGTCGCCAGGTGCGGAAGTTGTCGACAACACCGCAGCCCGAGCAACGACTCGGGACTTTGCGCCGAATAGAGGATTCCTTGGTGAACCAAGTCGTGAGGTCTTGCGGCCAGGAACTCGCGTCGATCGGTACGGTAGCGAACAGGGCACCTTCGTATCTCCCCAAGGTACGAGCTTCGAAGCACGATCCTTGCCTGCTGAGTACGAGACAAGCCAGCCGTATATGCGATATGAGGTGGTCCAACCGGTCGAGGTGAACTCCGGCCAGATTGCTCCGTGGCACAACCAGCCCGGTCTCGGTTGGCAATATGAGCTTCCAGGTTCGATCGAGGAGCTACTCAACTCGGGTATCTTGAGACGACTCTAGCGATGAATCGTGAACAGTTGCTCCAACTCCTCCATCAGAAGGGAATTCGTGTCGGCGTATTCAGTTTGGATGGGCGCGCGTGTGATGAGTGCCTTCGCTTAGAACAGAGGGGTCAAGGGTGGCTCGTCTACTACGCCGAGCGAGGCATTCGGACGAATGAGAGGGTCTTCGAAACGGAGGACGAAGCCTGCCGATACATCCTGGAGCGACTCTCGCACGATCTCGGCGCGCAGGAAATGAAGCATTAATTCGCCTCCTCTCTTAACCCCATGACCGACAAGCAACTACTTCACGTGATTCTGGACATGGCGAGAGACGGTGGGTATTCACTCGATGAGATTTGGGGCGCGCTCCGAGGCCATTACGCAATATCGGATGAGCAGTCGATGCGCCGTCAAGTGCGTGCTGCAATCGGGCAATTGATTGACTCGGGATACGTGTCGTTGTCGCACCGCGTTGGGCCGGGCCAATATCGACAACTGGAATCTTCCGAGTTGCGTCGTTTGAACGAGAGCGAGCGTGGCTGGGGCATTGGGGAAGATACCCCCGAACCGAACTTGAACGTTAGTGCAACGCAAAAAGGGGTGGCGGCGCTAGGACGTGGCGAGTTCAGTTCGTGACTCCATGCCTAGCATCTGATGTGAATGGCGTGTCGACGCCAGGCGGAGTCACGACTTGCTTGGCCGCGTTCTGCGGGGCGAAACCAGAGCCGGTCGTCGCGTGTTTGTGCGCAGCCGTGTTAGCTCACTCTCTCCGGAGAGACAATCGTCTGACCGATAACGGCGCCAGGCCACCGCATGCTGCTCATCCAAGGCCTGACCGACCAATTCGCGTACTCGCACGACGGAATGAGCCGCCACACCAAGATCGTCGGTCCGGGGCCCGAGAACTACGCGCTCCATGGCGTCTCGCACATCACCGTGCATCCATGGGCGTGTGCGACGGCCCGACAAGTTGCATGAGCCATGGGGCCGCGTTGTCGCGAAAGCCGAGGAGCGCGATCACCACCGCGATGACGAGGAGCGGCGCCGCGACGAGAGTGAGCGATCCGGCGCGCCACGCCTCCGGGCGCACGTCCAGCTCATCGGCATCGAGCTCGATGATCTGTCTCGCTCATGCAGTCACCTACAACCTAGGCGGGGACAGCGTTCCGGCCGACACCGAAGTTCCGGCGGTAGCGTTAGCTGGGTGAGCATGCCCGTTCAGCTGACGCCGCGCGGCACGCGTGGCGCGGGATTCCCGAAGATGGCGCCCTGGATGCTCGCGGTATTCCACTTCATGAACGTCGGGATGTTCCGGCTGCTCGGCGGGCGCATGCGCGTTCAGGGGCGCCCGTTGCTCCTGCTCACGACGCTCGGGGCCAAGACCGGCAAACGCAGGCAGACCACGCTCGGCTGGTTCCCCGATGAGCCTGAACGGGCCGATGCCTGGCTCATCGTCGCCTCCGCCGCGGGCGCGGCGACGCATCCGGCGTGGTATGTCAACCTCGCGCGACGGCCTGGTGATGTGTCGATCGACGTCGGTGGCCGGCATTTCGCCGTCGATCCGCGGTCGCTCCACGGAGCCGAGCGCGAACGCGCGTGGGCGCGCGTCGTCGCGCTCGCGCCCGGGTACGGCAACTACGCGGTGCAGACCGATCGCGAGATACCGATCGTGCGACTCACGCGGAGGTCGTGACCGGACGCGAGCACGCGATCCTCGGTTAGCCTGCGCCGGTGTCTCGCAGAGCGAAGGCCTTCGTCGCCGGCATCGACGCGCTGATCATGGGCGCGTTCGCCTTCAGCGAGACAGGCGGAACGTTCGCGATCGGCGCCGCCGAGCTGGTGCTGTGGGGCGCGGTCGTCGCGGCCGCCGTCTGTGCGGTCGTCGTACTTACCGAGGGCGCCGCGTCCATCGCGTGGTCCGCGATCGGCTACGTGCTGTTCGGCGCGCTGCTGACCGATGGGAGCCCGAATTGGCCGCTCGTGGCTCTCGCCCTCGCCCTCATGCCGCTGGTGCCACGCCCGAGGGGCTCGCTCGGACTCGGCGTGCTGATCGCGTCCGTCATGGCGCTCGTCGCGCGAACGCTCATCGGCCTGCTCGTCACTGCGGCGTGAGCGAATAGCATTCTCCTGTGACGACGCGGCCGACGATCCGGTCGGTGAACGGGCTCGTGGCGACCGACAACCATCTCGCGACCGCCGCGGGTATCGCCGCGCTGCGCGAGGGTGGGAGCGCGGTCGACGCCGCTGTCGCGGCTGCGGCCGTATGCGCCGTGACGCAGCCGCATCGCACGGGCATCGGCGGCGATCTCTTCGCCCTGGTCTACGACGCGCGCACCCGCGAGGTGCAGGCGTACAACGGGTCGGGCGCGGCACCGCTGGCGCTCGATCGTGAATCGTTCCCGGATGGGTACCCCAAGGGCGGGCCGCGCGTGGCCACAGTGCCAGGCGTGCTCGCCGCATTCGCGGATCTGATGAATGACCACGGCCGTCTGGGACTCGAGCGCGCGCTCGCGCCCGCGGTCCAGTACGCCGAGGAAGGCTTTCCGGTAAGCGATGGGCTCGCCGAGGGATTCGTCGACAGCGGGGCGCGCCTGGACGAGGAATGCGCGCGCGTCTTCGGTCCCCGCGGTCGCTTCCCACAGGCCGGGGAGATCCTGCAACAGACCGATCTTGCGCAGACGCTCCGCGAGGTGGTGGTGCACGGTGTCGCCACGTTCTATGGCGGTGATCTCGGCGGGCGCTTCGCCGAAGCGCTGGCCACGATGGGCGGCCACCTCGCGCTCGACGATCTCGCCGCCCATGCGACCGACCGGCCCGAACCGATCGCGGTCCCGTATCGCGGCCTGCGCGTGTTCGGACAGCCGCCCGTCTCGCAGGGCCACATCCTGCTCGAGGAGCTCGCGATCGCCGACGGGCTCGATCTGAAGGAGCACGCCTGGGGCAGCGCCGATCTCGTGCATCAGATGGTCGAGATCAAGAAGTTGGCGTTCGCCGACCGCGACGCCTACGCCGGCGACCCGCGACACGTGCGCTTCGATGTCGAGCGCCTCTTCGACGGGCCGTTCGCCACAGCGCGCCGCCGCGCGATACCGGTCAAAGCGAGCGACCGCACCGACGCCGGAGCGCTGGCGGTGCTCGCGACGGACACGACGTACATGGCGATCGTCGATCGCGACGGCAACGCCGTCTCGCTCATCGAAAGTGTCTTCAGCGAATTCGGCGCGGCGTCGATGGTGCCCG
Source organism: Candidatus Limnocylindria bacterium (assembly GCA_036001645.1). Taxonomy (GTDB): domain Bacteria; phylum Chloroflexota; class Limnocylindria; order P2-11E; family P2-11E; genus CF-39. The sequence goes on along the minus strand of DASYUC010000153.1, from coordinate 1,114 downwards.
GCACCGGCATCATGCTCAACGACCGCCTCACCGGCTTCTCTCTCGATGCCGCGTCGCCGAACGCTCTCGCGCCCGGCAAACGGCCGATCCACACGCTCAACACGGTCATCGCGCTCGAGGGCGTGACGCCGCGTCTGGTGTTCGGCACGCCGGGACGGCACGCGCAGGTCCAGACGAACTTCCAGCTCGCGGTCGCGCTCATCGATCACGCCATGGACGTTCAGACCGCGATCGAAGAGCCGCGCTGGTACCACGAGTCCGGCCGCGCGCTGAAGATCGAGAACCGTTTCGCCGAGCAGACGCGCAAGGGGCTCGCCGCGAAGGGGCACGAGGTCACGCTCATCGGCGACTGGGCCGAGGTGACCGGCGGCGCGCAGGCCATCGCGATCGACGAGAACGGCGTGTTCAGTGGTGGCGCGGATCCTCGCCGCGAGGGCAACGCGGCCGGCTACTAGCCGTTGCGCTCCCTGATCCCGCTCCTCTATGTCGCGCTGGCGGTCGCTTCCGCGTGCGAGGCGCTGCCGCCGTCGCCCGATCCGGTCGCGAAACAGTACGCGGAGGCGTGGGCGAAGAGCCACTACCAGGAGATGTGGGATCTCCTCACCGAAGAATCGCGCGAGCGCGTCGGCACGGAAGGGTTCATCGATCGGTTGCCGCGCATCGCGGAAGAGATGACGCTCCGCTCCCTCGAAGTGACGACCGGACCGTCGACGCGGGGGAAGCTGCCGAACGGGTCGCCCGATCCCCGGAACGCGACGGTCCCGCTCGACGTGACATTCCATACGACGCGTGTGGGCGACTTCAAACGCAGCACGACGCTCTCGCTCGTCCTGGTCGGCGAGAAGGACCGTGCCGTTTGGCGGATCTCCTGGTCGCCGGAGGCGATCATGCCCGCGCTCTCGCCCGGACGGCTCGTGCGGATGACGCGGATCGACACGTCGCGCGGCGTGATCAGAGCGCGTGAGGGCACCGAGCTCGCGACGTTCATCGACGGGTCGACCATCGGCGTCATCCCCGGCCAGGTGCGCTCGGAGGACGGGCTCGCGCTCAGCCTCGCGCCGATCGTCGGACTGACGCCAGATCAGATCAAGGCGAAGCTCCATCAGCCATGGGT
>DASYUC010000152.1:0-9071 GCA_036001645.1 Candidatus Limnocylindria bacterium | reverse complement strand
GCCCCGATCGCGACCAGGGCGCGGAAGACGCGCGGGAACGACTCCTCATAGATGGACTGCCATTCCGACCGTTCCATAGCGGCCCCGGTTCGGGGCTCTATCAGTAAAGAGCCGCGAGCGCTCGCGGGCGCTTAGACGTCAGCGGCTCATGAACGGCGAGGTCTAGGGCGCGACGGGTACGGGCTTGGGCGCCTCGACCTCGGTCTTCTCGATGACGAGCTTGCCGTCGACCGGATGCACCCCGACGGTGTCGCCCGAGTGGAACTTGCCCTGGAGCAGCATCTCCGCGAGCGGGTCGGCGATCTCGTTCTGGATCTGCCGCGCGAGTGGCCGCGCGCCGAAGTTCGAGTCGTAGCCGACCGACGCGATGTGATCCTTCGCCTCGTCGGTCACGACGAGCGTGATCTCCTGGGACGCCAGCTGCTTGCGCACGCCCTGAAGCTCGAGCTCCACGATCTCGCGGATCTCCGGCTTCGTGAGCGGAGTGAAGACCACGGTCGCGTCGATGCGGTTGAGGAACTCCGGGCGGAAGAAGCGCTTCATCTCTTCCTGCACGCGTTCCTTCATGCGCTCGTACTGGGCGTTCATGTCGGCGTCCTCGCCCTCGCCCTTGGTACGGAAGCCCAGCGCGCTCTCGCTCTTGAGCATCTTCTGCGCGAGGTTGCTGGTCATGATGATGATCGTGTTGCGGAAGTCGACCGTGCGGCCCTTCGCGTCCGCCAGACGGCCCTCGTCGAAGATCTGCAGCAGGATGTTGAACACCTCGGGGTGCGCCTTCTCGATCTCGTCGAGGAGGATCACGCAATACGACTTGCGGCGGACGGTCTCGGTGAGCTGCCCGCCCTCTTCATATCCGACGTAGCCGGGCGGCGATCCGACAAGGCGCGACACGTTGTGCCGCTCCATGTAGTCGGACATATCGATCTTCACGACGTTCTCTTCGCTGCCGAACATGAAATCGGCCAGCTGCTTCGCGAGGTGCGTCTTCCCGGTGCCGGTCGGGCCGACGAAGAAGAACACGCCGATCGGCCGGCGCGGGTCCTTGAGACCAGCGCGCGCGCGGCGCACGGCGCGAGAGACCATCGTGACGGCCGGCGCCTGGCCAATGACCTTCGAGTGCAGCACTTCCTCCATACGGAGCAGCTTCGCAGTCTCCTCCTCCGCCAGGCGGCGCACGGGGATCCCGGTCCACATCGAGACGACCTCGGCGATGTCCTCGTCGGTCACCTCGGGTCGCTTCTGCGACTGCGCCAGGAGCCAGTCGGCCTTCGCCTGCTGCAGCTTGTCCTGCTGCGCGCGCTCCTTCTGGCGTAGGGTCGAGGCGAGCTCGTACTGCTGGGCTTCCATGGCCTGCTCTTTGTCCGTGACGACCTTGTCGAGCTCCTTCTGCGCGTCTTTCACGTCGGTCGGAAGCGTCGAATAGCGGAGGCGGACCCGGCTCGCGGCCTCGTCCATGAGGTCGATGCCCTTGTCCGGGAGGAATCGGTCCGTGATGTAGCGCGCCGAGAGCTCCGCCGAGGCCTTCACGGCCTCGTCGGTGATCGCGACCTTATGGTGATCCTCGTAGCGGGAGCGGATCCCCATGAGGATCGCCACGGTCTCCTCGATCGTCGGCTCCTCGACCATGACCGGCTGGAAGCGTCGCTCGAGCGCAGCGTCGCGCTCGATGTACTTGCGGAACTCGTCGAGCGTCGTCGCGCCGATGCACTGCAGCTCGCCGCGCGCCAGCGACGGCTTGAGGATGTTGGCCGCATCGACCGCGCCCTCGGCCGCCCCGGCACCGACCAGCGTGTGCAGCTCGTCGATGAACAGGATGACGTCGTGCGCGTGACGGAGCTCCTCGATGATCTTCTTGAGGCGCTCCTCGAACTCACCGCGGTACTTCGTACCGGCGACGAGCGAGCCGATGTCGAGAGTGAGCACGCGCTTCCCCTGCAGCGTCTCGGGCACGTCGCCCTTGACGATGCGGTGAGCGAGGCCCTCGGCGATCGCGGTCTTGCCGACGCCGGGCTCGCCGATCAGCGCCGGGTTGTTCTTGGTCCGGCGACTGAGGATCTGGATGACGCGTTCGATCTCCTTCTCGCGGCCGATCACCGGATCGAGCTGCTGCGCCTTGGCCATCGCCGTGAGGTTCACGCCGAGCTGGTCCAGCGTGGGCGTCTTTGAGCTGGCGGACTTGCCGCCCGCGGTCGCGGTCTCGGCCGTCGCGGGGTGCTGCTGGCCGAGGGTCGCGATGACCTGATGACGTACTTTTTCGAGCGACACACCGAGCGATTCGAGGACACCGGAAGCGATCCCCTCGCCCTCGCGCACGAGGCCAAGGAGCAGGTGCTCGGTGCCGACGTGGCTGTGACCGAGTTTGCGCGCCTCGTCGATCGCGAGCTCGATGACCTTCTTCGTGCGCGGCGAGAGCGTGATCTCGCTTGGCGACGTGGTGGAGTCGCCGCGCCCGATGATGAACTCGACCGCGGTGCGCACCTTCGAGAGCTCTACGCCGAGCGAGTCGAGCACGCGCGCCGCAACGCCTTCACCTTCGCGGACGAGCCCGAGGAGCAGGTGCTCCGTGCCGATGTAGTTGTGGTTGAAACGGATGGCCTCGTCCTGGGCAAGCGCCAGCACTCTCTTCGCGCGGTCGTTGAAGCGGTCGAACGGACCCACCTAACTCTCTTCTAGACCGTATATCGGTGTGAGCGTCATTGGGTTCCGATTATACGTTCGGGAAGCGCAGTGACCGCCTTTCGGACAACGTTTCATGTGCGCTCGGCGAGGCGCACAGACAAAGACAACCTCCGCCGCTCCCGGTCGATGGCCACGATCCGTACAGGAAGCAGGTCACCAACGCGCACCGCCTCGTTCGGGTCGGCGACCGGCTCGCGGGAAAGCTCGCTGATATGAATCAGTCCCTCTACACCGTCCGCGATCCGTGCGAACGCCCCATACGGCATCACGCGGGTGACCGTCACGTCGACGGTCTGACCGGTCTCAAGTTGGTTGACGTAATGCTCCCAGGGGTCCGCGCCCAAGCGCTTGATCGACAGCGAGATGCGCTGGCGGTCGCGGTCGACGCCGACGACCCTCACCTTCACGGGCTGTCCAAGCCGATAGAGCGTGGTCGGCTCGATCCCTTTTTCCCAGGTGATCTCCGAGCGATGCACGAGCCCGTCAGCGACCCCGACATCCACGAAGAGACCGTACGAGGTCACACCGACCACTGTGCCGTCGAGGACGTCGCCCTCGGCCAGCTGGGCGGTACCGCGCGCCTTGCGATCGCGCCGCAGCTGCTGCGTCGCGGCCTTCTCCGACAGGATGAGGCGATCGCGTTTTGGATCCGCCTCGAGCACCCGCACCTGCAGGCGCTTTCCCACGAGTGCCTTGACGGGCTCGGGCACGCCCCCTTCATGCGTATCGATGGCTCCGATCGAGACGAGCTGCGAGAGAGGTACGAATCCGCGCAGGCCGACGTCGACGACGACACCGCCGCGATTCGCTTCGAGCACTTCGGCGTCGATCACGTTCCCGCTCTTCTGCAAATCCTCCATCTGCGCCCACTGCCTCCGATTACGGGCGCGGCGGATCGAGAGGACCACGCGACCGTCAGGCCCCTCGGGTTGCGTCACGACAGCGATCACGTGGTCTCCGACGGTCAGCTGGTCCGACGCCGCTTCGCGCAGGGGGATGACGCCCGCGGGACGATCGCCGAGATCGACCGTCGCCTCGTCTCCGGTCACGGCAGCGACCGTTCCTTCGACAGTCTCACCCACTCTGAGTGGTCGTAATGAGCGCTGGGCGGTCTCGGTGGCGAGCAGCTCTTCCATCGTTTGGGGATCGATGGACACATTGGGCGAGCGGGCAAGCGTCGTGCCACATACAATCCGGCAAACCGGAGCGAGGAGGCCCACCCGTCAACTCGACGGCGCGCTGGCCCCAACGACTCGAACATCTTGCCTGGCTGCTCCGGGCAGAAGCAGTCGCTGTCGTCGTCGCCACGGCAGATCCGCCTTCCACCGTCTTCTCACATCGGATCGAGGCTGCCGACTGGCACGCCATCCTCGGCGAGGACGCCTTCGCACGTGCCGCGGGAGGCGCGTTCGCCGTCTCCGTGCCATCCGGACGGTGGGGCGAGGCGGCAGCCTTTGCCGTGGTCGCGCCGATCGAGACGTGGAACGGCCCGGCGATCCTGTGCGCACTCCGGCGCGAGATGCCTTTCGATGCACTCGATGTCGTCGCGGCAACAGCAGCCGCTCAGTTGCTCGCGATGATGGCGTCCGACGGACGCGACCTTGTCGGAGCGCAGCGTCGGGCCGCCGAGCTGGACGAGCGTCTGGACGTCCTCGGCGGTCTCGGCGAGGGCCTCGTCGACGCGCGCGACGCCACCGCGGTGCTCGCGCGCGCAGCCGCCGAGGTGGCACGCCGAATGGGGGCGGGCGCCTCCTCGATCATGCTCATCGAGGGCGACGAGCTCCGGCTACGAGCCTCGGTCGGTCTCCCGACCGACGTCCACCTGGGGCGCGGCCAGCGTCTGGACGAGGGGATCGCGGGGTGGGTCGCGACGAGCGGGGAGAAGGTCGTGCTGCGCGGACGCGTTACCGACGAGCGTTTCCACGGCGTCGATCCCGACGCCCGCGAATCCATCTCGGTACCGCTGCGCGTCGGCGACGACATGCTCGGTGTCCTCAGCGTCAAGCGCCCGCAGGAGGCCGACGGTTTCGCCGGGCGACAGACGCTCCTCGACGGCATCGCGGCGGACCTGTCGCGCGCCCTGCAGGCGATGAACGTCATCTCCGCGCTCCAGCGAGAGCGAGAGCACGCCGAGGGCTTCGCGGATGTGGCGCTGGCCGTCGCGGCGGGGGATGCGCACGGCGCGGCGCGCGCTGCGGCCGAGTCGTTCGGCCATCACGCCGTGGCGCTGCGCAGCGCGTCCGGCAAGGTGCTCGCGGTCTACGCGCCGGACGACGACCCGGACTGTCGCGCGGCGGCCCTCTCGGCGAGCGAGTCGGTCGGTGGTGGCAGCACCGGTCTTGCCGGCACGAGCGCGACCGGCGTCGGCTTCGCTCGGCACGATCCCGCGTACGACCCCGACGAGTCGGCTCTGGCGCAGCGCACCGCGGACACGCTGGCGCTGCTCGGGCGGGCCGAGATCAAGCGCGAGCGCGGAGCCGTGTTGCGTGTCCTCGCCGTCGAGGATCACCCGGTCATGCAGCTGGGGGTCAGAGCACTCCTCGAGCGCGAAGGGCTGATCGTCGTCGGGCTCACCTCGACCTGCGCCGAAGCAATTGGCCTCCTCGAGGAGGCGCAGCCGGACGTCGTCCTCTGCGACCTCCACCTACCCGACGCCGACGGGGCGGAGGCCATCGTCCGGTTGCGCGAAGAGGCGCCCGCCCTGCCGATCGTCGCATTCAGCATCGACCGGAGTCCGGAGCTGATCCGCGCGGTCCTGCGCGCTGGCGGGAACGGGTACGTCTCCAAAGACACGCCCGCTAGCCGGGTCATCGCGGCGCTGCACGCCGCAGTCGAAGGCCTGGTCGCGCTGGGCCGTGAGGCGGCGTCGTCGATCGCGCAGGTGGACATGCTCGAACCGCGCGTGCCGACTCACGATGAGCCCCCCGAGCCAGAGACAACGGGCAAGGGCGTCACGACGAGCGTGCCAAATGGGGTGGCCCCGAATGGATCGGGCGAGCGCGCGACGCCCCATGAGCCCCTGACGCCCCGAGAGCTCGAGCTTCTGCGCTACATGGCGGAGGGCTACACGAACAAGGAGATCGCTCGCGCGATGGTCCTCGCCGAGGACACCGTCAAAAAGGGGGTCCAGATGCTGATCGCGAAGCTCGGGGCCGCCGATCGGACCCATGCGGTGGTACTAGCCCTAAGGAACCATGTGATCCAGTAGCTTCTCCCGTCCGAACGGGTATTCGGACTACGTGACCAGCGTTCCTATACCTCAGCAAACCCGTTAAACATCGAGAACCCGAATGGGTATTCGAAATGTGCCTGAACGGGGATTAACCGCAGGCACAGGCGCAGGTCAAAGTCTGGCGGCTGGCGCGCTACAGGGGTCGGCCCTCTGGGCCGTTGGGGGAAGGCGCGGCGGCGGCGGAGGGGGTCTGGCGTGGACGTAGCCCAGGTGTGGGCGAGTTGTCGCGCGGGCGACACGGGGTCGCGCGGGGCGCTCATCGAGCGCTACGCCGATCTGGCCATCGGCATCGCCCGCTGCATGCGCATTCCCTCCGCGTCTCTCGCGGATCGTGATGACGTCTCGTCCGCAGCGATGATCGGGCTCATCGCCGCAGTCGACCGCTTCGATCCACGACGCGGGGTCCCGTTCGAGGCGTACGCGGCGCTCCGCATCCGCGGCGCCGTCGTCGACGAGATTCGTCGCGTCGATGAGCGGGGCCGAGCTGACCGTCGACCCGAGAGCGCCGAGCTTGCGGTATCGCTCGACGTGCTCCTGGAAAAGGGCACGCACCAGGGTCCGGTCGTCGACGACGGCTTCACCGAGCGCTACGAGCAAGAGGATCTGAAGACACGAGTTCAGGACGCGCTGGGGAGGCTACCGGCTCGCCAGCGTGAGGTCATCGCCCGGTACTACGGCGATGAGCTCACGCTGCGCGAGGCGGGGGCGAAGATGGGCGTCAGTGAGGCGCGGGCGTGCCAGCTGCACGGCCGCGCGATCCAGAACCTCCGACGCGAGCTCTCCGTGCACATCACCGCTGCGCCGGCGCGAGTCGCGCAGCCCGTCGCCGCCTAACCCGCTTCTCCCGCGTCGGCTCGCGGCCAACTCTCAGCTCGCGACCAACACTCAGCTCAAGACAAGCACTCAGCTCGCGACCAACGCGGCAGCCCGCTGCGTCGGAAGGAATACCTCGGCGCGCAGACGCAGTCGGCCGACGTCGGTCATCCACACCGCGAGTCCGAGAGGCGCCAGCAGCTCGCGCACGCGCTTGCGGTCGTGACCGGCGAAGAGCGGCGCAAAGTCGTCGAACACCGGATGCGCGATGGTGTGGAACTCGAGCTGGTCGCCACGCAGCACCGGGGCGTGGGCGGCGAAGACCCCGAGCCGCTCGTACTTCCACCAGACGTACTCGGCGCGATCCGCGTGATGCGCGATCCGTAGTCGTCGCTCTCCCGCGAAGCCCTCGAGCCGCCCATCGCCCAGCAGGGACCCGAGGATGACCTGGACCTGCACCGGATCGGGAACGACTCGGCGCAGCACGTGCTCCGGATACTCCCCCACGCCTCCTACATCGGCGCGGGCTTGTCGGTCGGCGCGGGCTTGTCGACGCCGGAGGCGACCGCGACCAAGCGCGCGCCATCCGCGGCCAACCACTCCGCGAGACGCAGAATGCGGCGGGCGCGCTCGCGCGCGTCATCGACGGGAGAGACCCCCTGGCGCCACCGGCCTGTCCAGTGCGCGAAGCTGATGGCGGCGTGGCGCATTACGAGCGCCGGCAGAGCGGCGATCTCGGTCGGGTCGAGGGGCAGGATGGATCGGTAGCCGTCGCAGAGCGCGCCGAGCACCGCCCAGCGCCGCTCCAGAGGCGTTCGGACGACCGTGATGTAGATCAGGGTCGCCAAGTCCATCGCGCGCACGTCCGGCCCAGCGACCTCGAAATCCACCACCCCGACGACCCGGCCATTTCGCACCAGGGTGTTCGACAGCCCGAAGTCACCGTGGATGATCTGGCGGGGCAGCGAGGCGACGATCGGGTGCTCCTCGAGGTCGACTTGGTCGAGCGCCGCCCGCACCGCGGGGAGGTCCGCCCCGAGACCGACGTCGTCGAGGGCGGCGATCGGATCGTCCACGAGCGGATGCACATCGCGCGGCGACACCATCGCGCGGCCGATGCTCTGGTCGATCGTCGCGAGGGCGATGTCGAGTCGCGCCAGCGCAGCCGCAGCGATACGCGCGTGCGGAGAATCGATCGGCGGCGGTGTTCCGGCGATGCGATGGAACAGCGCGGCGAGCGACGGGCCCGCCGGCGTCTCGAAGACGACCACCGTGTCACCGGCCCGGCTCGCGACGAGGCGCGGGATCTCGAACGGCAGCTCAACGAGCGCCAGGCGTCCGAGAAGCTCGTGCTCGGGCCGGACGGCCTCGAGCTCCGTCGCGTTGCGATAGATACGGAGGACGAAAGCGCCCTCGGCGGCGTCGACGGTGTAGGTCTCGTTGTTCACGCCGGGGCCGATGCGCTCCAGGGCGCGGGGCGTGATCGGCCAGCGCGTCAGATCGATGTCCATTCAGTGCGCCACATCGCTCCATCGGGCCGAAAAGAAAACGACCTCGCACGCTTTCGCGTCGAAGTCGTTTTATCCCGGCCCTGACCTATTTTCCCGGGGACCGACGTCCCGAGTATCTTCGGCGCTGGTGGGCTTAACTACTGTGTTCGGGATGGGAACAGGTGTGACCCCACCGCTCGAAGGACCGAGGCATCGATTTTATCGAAGGTAGCGCCGGCTGGTCAAGGCGCGACCGTGTTCGATGACATGAACGATCAAGTGGCACACGCCACGTTTCTGCGCCGGCTCGCGGCCTTCGCGCTTGACGCGGCGATCGGTCATCGGGCTCACCGTCGCCGTGCTGTCTCTTTGGGTAGTCCGAGCGGTCGGGCGGATCCCAGTTTCGGAAGTCGACTGGGGACGTGCGATGTCGGCGCTGGAGGACCTGACCCTGGTGCAGTACGTCCCATTCGTCGCGTACGTCGTCTGGTCATGGACGCCTCTCGCGGGGCGACGCAGCCTGGGCAAACGCGCTCTCGGGCTGCGCGTCATTCGCGAGAGACACACAAAAGCCCTCCGACGGAGGGAGGGCTGATGCGAGACGGCAGATGGTGAATGAGGAAGACGAAGCGAAGTTTCGCTGCGAGATCGCACCGATCGCCGTGGCCTTCGCGCCGCGAACGCAATGCGCTCGCGGGTTCGATGGCCCGGCTGGGTGCTGGAAATTAGGTCAAGCCCTCGACCGTTAGTACGGATCAGCTACGGGTCTTACGACCTTTCCACCTTCCGCCTATCGAACACGTTCTCTACGTGCGGTCTTACCTGGTTACCCAGAGGGTGAGCTCATCTCGAGGTCG
>DASYUC010000151.1:0-6054 GCA_036001645.1 Candidatus Limnocylindria bacterium | reverse complement strand
CTCGGCCCAGGCGGGATCGGCATCGTCGGCGTCGATCCGAAGGAGCAGGAGCGCCGCGATGCCGGGATCCTGGACGTCCAGAGGACCGAGGCGCCCTCGCCCGAAGTGTTGCGGATCATCCGCCAATACGACCCGCAGGGCTTCTGGACCCGACGAGGAGAATGACGCCGGTGACGATGGTGGACGTCGCGCCCACAATGCGGCTGCCGGATCTGCCCGACCGCTACAACGCGGCGCAGACCTTCATCGACGAGCACCGGGACGCGCGCGCGGGCGCCGTCGCGATCCGCTGCCGCGGAGAGAGCGTCACATTCGGCGAGCTGGGCAGCAGCGTCGACCGCGCCGGCAATGCGCTGCGGGCCCTCGGGATCCAGCAGGAGCAGCGCGTGGTCATCCTCGCCGTCGACTCGCCGGCATTCGTGTACGCGTTCTTCGGCGCGATCAAGGCGGGCATCGTGCCGATCCCGACGAACACGGTGCTGCCGCCGCGCGACCTCCTCTACATCCTCAGCGACAGCCGCGCGGTCGCGATCGTCGTGTCCGCGCCGCTCCTGCCGAAGGTGCTCGAGATCCGCGCGCAGGCCCCGCGCCTCCGGCACATCCTCGTCACGACGTCGGGGACGCCGCCGCCCGATGGCGCGCTCCCGGCGGGGACCTCCTCGTTCGAGGACGCGCTGGCCGCGGCGGACGGCGAGCTCGATCCCGCCGACACGACACCCGACGACGCGTGCTTCTGGCTCTACTCGTCGGGGACGACCGGGTTCCCGAAGGGCGCGGTCCATCTGCAGCACGACATGATCTGGTGCGCCGAGACCTACGGCCGCCACGTGCTCGCTCTGACCCAGCGCGACCGCACCTTCACCGTGTCGCCGCTCTTCCACGCGTACGGCCTCGGCAACGGCGTCTTCTTCCCGTTCCGCGTCGGCGCGTCGGCGGTCTACAAGCCCGAGCGGCCGACCCCGGAGCTCGTGTACTCGCTGATCTCGCAGGAGCGGCCAACGGTCCTCTTCACCGCGCCGACCTTCTACGCCGCCCTGCTCGCGTACCCCGAAGACGGGTTCCGCCACGACCTCTCGTCGCTGCGCTTCTGCGTCTCCGCGGGCGAGTCGCTCCCGAAGCCTCTGTTCGATGCCTGGAAGCGGCGGTTCGGCCTCGAGATCCTCGACGGGATCGGCTCGACCGAGATGCTCCACATCTTCATCTCCAACGTCGCGGGCCGCGCGAAGGGCGGCACCAGCGGCGTCGTCGTTCCGGGGTACGGCGGGAAGATCGTCGACGAGGACGGCGCACCTGTCCGGCACGGCGAGACGGGCGACCTGTGGGTCTCCGGCGACTCCGCCTTCGCCTACTACTGGAACAAGCACGAACGGACGAAGCGGACGATCCGCGGCGAGTGGGTCGTCACCGGCGACCGCTATCACCAGGACGACGAGGGTCACTTCGTCTACGAGGGCCGGAGCGACGACATGCTGAAGGTGTCCGGCATGTGGGTCTCGCCCGCCGAGGTCGAGGCCGCCCTTATGGAGCATCCGGCGGTCCTCGAGTGCGGCGTCGTCGCCGCGAAGGACAAGGACGAGCTCACCAAACCGAAGGCGTTCGTGATCCTCAAACAGGGTCACATCGCCGGCGATGCGCTCGGCGAAGAGCTGAAGACCTTCGTGAAGGGTCGCATCGCCCCATACAAGTACCCGCGCTGGATCGAGTTCGTCACCGAATTGCCGAAGACGTCGACCGGCAAGATCCAGCGGTACAAGCTTCGGGAGACGACGTAGCGAACGACCGTGTTGGCGTGCGCATTCTTGAGTGAATGGTTTGCGGAACCAAACCGCGAGCCCGCTCGGGACGATCGGAGCGAGCGTCACATGCTGCGCTGGTAGGCCCCGTACAGGGAAGAGCCGGCCCCCGTCGATCTCGGCCAGGTCGCGCTGCGCGACCGGTGATCCTGGTCAGGGGACCGAGGCGGGTCGAACTGCCAATGCCGAGATGAACCCCTCGCGCTCGCCGATTCAGTTCACTTCGATGGTCACAAGAGACTCGAACGCGCGGCCGTCAATCTGAAAGCGGTAACAGCCGGGAGTCGAGAAGAGCAAGTAGCCGCCTGAATCTCCAGGAAGCGTGAGCAACAGCTCCGGCCTTAGTTTCCCATGCGCATAGTCGAACGCCGCAGCCGGCGAGGCTGCCGTCGGCCGGATCAGGAGATCTCCCTGATACTGCGGCGGGGCGATCCAGATGACCTTCGTGAATCGCCAAGGTCTGGATGAGTATTCCCTCACCGGAAGGTCCGCGAAGCGAAGGACTGCAGCCTCGCCGGCCCTTGCAGAGAACGCAGCGTAGGCAGGTCCGCTCCCAAAGGCCTGATAGCCAAACTCCAGTCCTCCGACAAAGCCCGTCGCCCCTGGAACGCTTGCGGCGTCACGACCACTGGACGGCGCGCATGCCGCCGCCGGCTGGAACGACGCGAGTGGCCGCCTGAGGGTTGGTGCAGTGTTCGTCGGCGATGGGGAGAGTGCGGTGATCTCACGCGACTCCGGTGGAGAGGAGCATGAGATAAGCAAGATGACACTCATCGCAAGTCGAGCGGGCTTCATGTTGAAAGTCTATGTACGCGCCAATCTGCTTTTGACAAGACCGAGGGTCTGCTTCGCGTCCGATGCTGCGCGGCGCGTGGTTCACGCGACCATGGCCTATGCGAATCGCCGCTGCGAGACGTCGTCGACCTCAAGGATTGTGGATATGGACGATTATCCGAATGTCGCCGCTTGATCGAACCTCGTCCGCTAACTCGGCCCGTTGGGCGGATCGCAGGGCTCGGTCCGATGAAGATCACCGATTACAGTCGCAACCTTCGCCTCCGCATCGTCTGCGAGCTTCAGCGCGACGGCCGGCCCGACTTTCGGGTCCAATGCGCGCTCGAGGTCTGCCCGTGCCGCGGACAGGACAGAGTGCCAAGCGCCCGCTTTCGTCTCGCGCATTGCGTTCGTGATTGCATGCTGCGCGTGGTTGACGTTGTCTTCTGTGACGACACCGTCAAGGTCGAGCTGTTGGACTGCCTTCCGAGCTTTATGGAGCGCATCATGGAACTTGCTCATGGCGCCACGTCGAGGATACGGAATCGCGTTTGGGCGCGGAGTGTGGAGAGCTTGAAGCTGGAGGAAACGGTTTGGGGAACCGAGGTTCCGACTCGCCGCAGACTTGAACTTGTGACCCAGGAGTTCCGTCCGACCACGCACGAGTACGACGTCCAAGGACATACCCACCACGAGGTCGGACAAAGCATCCAAGTTCAGCGGCAACGGCTCGTCCCCGAGGCTCGCTCCGCCTACACGCGAAGCCGACTCGGCGCAGAGGTCGCCGTTGATTCAGAGAGGCGACCGACGTTAACGCGGACGTTAGAGATTGAGATCTTCTTGCCGCGCCTAGTGGACGGCCGCGCGGCGGAGTTCGAGTGCTTTTCACGACATCGCGCCGAACTCGAGGCGCACGAGCTACTGCATGTTGAGAACGCGCGCCTGGCCGCTACACAAATCGTTGACTTGTTCCACCGTGTAAGTTCGCTTGAGGCGTTCGAAGCTGGGTTTGAGGAGTTGCGTTCGCAACTGATGGAGGCCGACCGTCAGCTCGATCGACAAACGGACAACGGCGGGCGCAAATGCCGCTGGCCTCCGCCCGACTGTCCGCACGCCTCTGCACGGATGCCATAGATGTTCTCCCGTCAACGAAGTGCGTTCACTAGCTCGAGAGTGCGGCGCGCGGTCCACGCCGCGTCGTCCCAACGGGCCTGCGACGCCTGGAAGTGGATGTGGCTGACCCCGATGTCCAGCTCGTAGCAGCGGAGTCGCTCGGCGAACGCGGGGATGCTCAGGCCGATCTCGGCGTAGTGGCGCTCGGCCGTGCGACGGATGTCGATGCCCGCCCAAGTGCGGTACCACGGCCACCAGAACGTCAGGAGCGCGATGTCGTACAGGAAGTCGCCGAAGATCGATGCGCCCCAGTCGAGCAGGACGACCGCGCTCTCGTCGACCAGGACGTTGTGGTACAGGAGGTCGTTGTGTACGAGGTGACGCTCCTCTGGACAGAACGGGAGCAGCTCGCGCATCCGCACGACACCGGCGTCGAACTCGCGCGCGCCGATGCGCGAGCGGACGAGGAGCTCGCGCTGCTCCGCTCGACGGTCGACGCCGTTCGCGATGTGCTCGAGCGCGTCGTGCCACGTCGCGCTCTCGCCGCGTCCATCCGCGTGCCACAGGCCGTAGCGCTCGGTCCCCGACAGATCCGCCTGGCGTAGTCCATCCAGCGTCGCCAGCAGCGACGGGAGCGCCGCGCGCATCCCCGCTTCGTCGAGATCGTCCAGCTGAACGCCGCGGACGCGCTCCGATATCGCGTACGCGCCGCGCGGCATATCCCCGATCTCGATGATCCGCGGCGTGCGCAGGCGGCGACCGGCCCAGCGTGCCGCGAAGCGGTCCTTCTCGAGGTCGTCGCGACGCTCGTGGAAGCGAACGACCAGCTCACGTGCGTTCTCGCGGAACGCGAACGCCGCCGACCAGAGCCCACCGGTGAGCGGGACGACGTTGTCGGGGTGATAGCCCCGCGCGCGGAGCTCATCGGCCGCCTCTTCGGCGCTGAGCGAGATCGGCATGCGGAGACGTTATGGGAGGCAGCCGGCCACTAGCCTTCCCGCATGTCGCGGAGGGGAGTCGAGGCGAAGCCGCCGTGGGACAAGGTCCCGCGCCCTGTCCGCGTGGAGGCGGAGCGCGTCCTCGGTGCGCGGATCGCCCGGGCGAGCCGGATCTATGGCGGGGTCGCGGCCTCCGCGACCTTTCGTCTCACGCTCGCGGATGGACGTCGCGCCTTCTTCAAGGGGATCTGGCAAGCGTCGAACGACTTCATGCACCGCGCGCTGGTCCAGGAGGAGCGCGTGTACCGCGAGCTCACCGACGCGATCTCACCCTGGGCGCCCGCGTTCCTCGGCTCGATCCGCGTCGATGACTGGCACGCGCTGCTCCTCGAGGACCTCGGGCCCGCCGATGTTCCGCCGTGGACGGCCCGCGCGGTCCGCGATGCCGCGCGAGAGTTCGCCGCGTTCCATTCGAAGAACGAGGGCCGGTCGTTCCCGGCGTGGGTACCGCCGTGGAACGAGCTCCTGTCAGCCGAGTCGCGCCTCTGGCGCGGGATCTTGGATGAGGCCGGTCGTCTCGCAGCCGTCGCGTCGCTCGCCGGAGAGCGGATGTCCGAGGCACACGAGTGGGTCGCGCGGCACGGGCCGCGGCTCCACGCGATCGCCGAGCGCCTGCACGAGCCGCATCCGCCACACGCGCTCCTCTACCTTGACGCGCGCGCGGACAACGTCCGCGTCCCGCCGGGCCGACTGCGGGTCTTCGACTGGAACTGGGTCGCGGTCGGTCCGGCGGAGACGGACATCGCCGCGTTCGCCGAAGGCATCACGATCGACGGCGGGCCACTGCCGGAGCGCTTCGTCGACGAGTACCGGCGTCATCGCTCGGTGAACGACGAGGCCCTCGACGCGAGCGTCGCGGCGCTCGCCGGACTCTTCGCGTCGAGCGCGTCGGGCCCGCCGCGCCCCGACCTTCCGCGACTCCGCTCCTGGCAGCGCCGCCAGTTCAAGGTCTGTCTCGGGTGGGCCGCGCGCCGCTTCGCGCTGCCGCTGCCCGGCTGGCTCGCCGCCGTACCCAACTGACGCGTGCGGGAGCGAGGCATCAAACTGCGGGCGTGGCCACTGTCATCGTCACGCGCGAAGCACAGATCGCCGTCGTCCAGCTCAACAGGCCCGAGGTCCTCAACGCGCTCAGCGAGGAGCTCATGCGCGAGCTCGTGCGGTCGCTCGATGAGCTCGACGCCGACGACGCGATCCGCTGCATCGTGCTGACCGGAAGCGAGAAGGCGTTCGCCGCGGGCGCCGACATCAAGACGCAGTTCATCGAGGCGACACCCGTGTCGATGCTCGAGCAGGACCTCACGTCCCTGTGGGAGCGGATCCGCAAGATCCGCACGCCGATCGTCGCGGCGGTATCCGGCTACGCGCTCGGGGGAGGC
>DASYUC010000150.1:0-3462 GCA_036001645.1 Candidatus Limnocylindria bacterium | reverse complement strand
GCGCTGGTCTGGCTGCGCCTCCGTCGCCGCGTCACCGCGATCGTGCTCGCGTTCACCCTGGGCCTCGGGACCAACGTGCTCTATCTCGCGCACGCGGTGCCCGTGGCCGCGGTGACCGACAACTCGAGCGTGTTCACGTTCGCGACCACGACGAGCTACGCGAGCCCCAACAAGGACATGAAGCAGAACTACACGCCAGTGGGGGCGGCTTCGATCGCTCTGCGCCAGTGCCGGACGTCGAACAACACCAACGTCACTGAGAGATCCGTGACCGCGCCGACGATGGCGACGAACGACGTGCTCATCGCGTGGTCCGCGTGGACGGCGTCGGGTGTCACGCTCACCCCGCCGTCGGGGTTCACGGTGATCGACACCGTGAGCAATGCGGCGTCGCCCGCACTCGTCAGCCAGATGTCCTACCGCGTCGTCACGAGCACGGTGGGCGAACCGGCGAGCTACAGCTTCACGTCAAGCGGTGCCGGCGATGCGCAGGTGACCGTGTGCTCGTTCTCCGGCGTCAGCACGTCCGCGCCCGTCGACGTTCATGCCGCCCAGGCGACGCCGTTCGCGACGACCCACGACACCCCGAGCGTCACGACTACCGCGGCGAACGATCTCGTGCTCCTGAACTGGGTGATGGGGTGCTCCGCCGGAGGCGTCTACCCCTTCACGCTGCCGCCGGGCGTCACCGAGCTCTCGTATGGGTACAGCCTGGGTGTGAACCAGGTCG
The DNA here is from genome assembly GCA_036001645.1 of Candidatus Limnocylindria bacterium. GTDB lineage: Bacteria > Chloroflexota > Limnocylindria > P2-11E > P2-11E > CF-39. The sequence continues at coordinate 2,732 of DASYUC010000150.1, read as the reverse complement.
CGGACCTGTCGGACTACACACAGGCCAGCGCCGGGGCGACCGGGGCGAAGACGATCACGTTGAGCTCGACGGCCTGTAGCTCGGGCGCTCCAGGCGTGACGCACACCGTCGCTCTCCGGTCGAGCGCGCCGATCTGTCCGAGTCCCGCGACCAACAACTGGACCTGCTCGTGGACCTCCGACGCGTTCAGCGCCGGCCAGGTCATGAACGCCGGCACGGCGCAGGCCGACCTCTACCTGAGCAACAACCCCGTCCCGACGCTGCGCTATACGTCGAACCTGGCCGGGACGAGCAACAACGTCTGCACGCTCAACAAGCCGACGACCGTCGTGAACGGCGACGTCATGATCGCCGCCTGCGCCTTCCGCGGCGGCAGCGGTACGACCGTGACTTCCGTGCCGTCCGGCTGGTCTCTCGTCGGCAGCCGCGTCGACAACTCGACCACGATCTCGCTCGTTGTCTACTCGCACGTCGTGACCGACGCGTCGAGTGAGCCCGCGAGCTACTCCTGGAACCTCAGCGCCACCGTGAAGCTCTCGCCGGCGCTTCAGTCGTACTCGGGCATCGATAACGCGACGCCGATCGACGCCGCCGCGGGGCAGACGACCCCGAGCGATACGTCCCACTCGACTCCGAGCATCACGACGACCGTGTCGAAGGACATGCTGCTGACGTATTTCGTGACGGCGATCTGCGCCGGGTGGACGGCACCGCCGGGGATGACCGAACGAACGGACACGACGTTCTGCTCACAGTCCGCCGGTTCGAATGTCGACATGTCCGTCGATGAAGGCCTGCTCGGTGGCGCCGGCGCGGTGCCGGCGCTCACCGCGACGAACACCGACGCCGCGGTCGGCATCACCATGGCCGTCGCGCTCAAGCGCGACGCTGCGCCGAAGACCTGCAATCTCACGGTGCAGCTGACGAAGTCGATCGTCCACCGCTCCAGCGCTTCGGCGGTTGTGAACAACACTGGCACGTCGATCACCATCGACAAGCCGGCGGGAGTGGTGGACGGAGACGTCATGGTCGCATCGATCGGGATGAACTCCGCATCCACGACCATCACGCCGCAGGACGCCGGATGGACCTTCGTGAGCCGCGCGCTCAATGGGGCCGGGAGTAGCGTGGCGGTCTACGTGCAGGTCGCGTCCGGTGAGCCCGCGAACTACACCTGGGACGTGTCGGCGACCCAATTCATCATCGGAGCGATCTCCGCGTATTCCGGCGTCGACACGACGACGCCGGTCGACACCAGCGGAATTCTCGCGACCGGTGGCGCGAACCCAACCACCGCGAGCATCACGACGGCGCAGGCGGCGGAGATGATCGTCGTCTCCTTCTTCGCGTGGACCAGTGGCAGCGCGTCGACGTGGACGCCGCCCTCGGGAATGGCCGAGCGGGTCGAGGCCGCGACCACGTCCGGCTTCTACTCGTACGAGCTGGCCGATGCCGTCCAGCCGCTCGCCGGTGCGACCGGCGCCAAGCCGGCGACCGCTACTCCGTCGACCGGTTCTGGCGCTTCGCACATCCTCGCGCTCCGTCCCGTCGCCGGGTCTGTCCTCGGTTCCGCCACCGCCAGCATCAGTAGCGCGGGTCCCACACTCGTTTCGGCCTCGATCGCCACTCCCGCCGTCACCTTCGCCGATGGCGATCGGTTGCAGGTCACGGTGATCGCGCCGAGCGATCCGGTGAACTGCGCGTCGAGCATTTCCTTCGACCATCCGACCACGCCATCAAAGCTCACGGTCGCCACGATCGTCCCCGAAGGTGTCGCGGGGCTTCTGCTCCTCGCCCCGGCACTCCCGGTGGGCCTGCGCTGGTGGAAGCGGAGGCGGCCGTGAAGCATCGGAGAGTCCTCATTGCACTCGCCGCGTTCGTGGCGATCGCACTCGTGGTCGTAGGGCTGCGCGCGATAGCCGTCGCTGATCCGGAGTCGATGCATCCGGCCATGCTCGTGCCCGCTTTCGTCTTCGGCGTCTGGATCCCGCTCGCGGTGCTCATCTATGCGCTGCATCGCCGCCGAATCGCGGTCCTTGTTCTTGCGTTCTGCGTCGGACTCTCGGTCAACGTCGTCTTCCTGGCGAACGCGGTGCCCGCGAACGCGGCGGCCGACAACAGCAGCACCTTCTACTGGACCCTCGGGAGCGGCTTCGGTTGCACGCCCGGCATTCACGACGCGGGGCAGACCAACGTCAACGACGGCGCGACGGGGCCCGGCAGCGCCGGGCGTACGTACACCGACTGCTCCGACACGTTCGCTAGCGGTCAATCGCTGCAAGCGGGCACGACCATCGCGAATCTCAACTTCTGGAATACCAGCGGCACCAAGGACTGCACCATCAACGCCGAGCTTCAACACTGGCATGCCTCGTCGTCCACGGTGACTTCTCTCGGGACGTCCGGGACGATCACCGTGCCGGCGAACACAAACACGCTCACCGCCTTCAACTGGAGCTGGTCGACGTCGGCGGCGACGTTCGCAGATGGCGATCGTCTGTACTTCCTCATGACCTTCACCGGTTCGGGATCGAACTGCAACAACACGACGCTTTCGTACACGACACTCGCCAACCCGACGTACTTCACCGTCGCGACCGTCGTCCCCGAACACGTCGCCGGTCTGCTGCTCCTGGCGCCCGCGTTGCCGCTCGCGGTGCGGTGGTGGCAGCGGAGGCGGCCGTGAGCAGCGCCTTCGCGCGCCAGGGTCTCTCCGGCGCGGCGCGCCCGGT
>DASYUC010000149.1:0-34288 GCA_036001645.1 Candidatus Limnocylindria bacterium | reverse complement strand
GGGAGTCACGTGCACCGCTTCCGCACGTGCGCGTCGTTCCGGGGACGGAAACGACGGGAGGAAGCGCGTGGGAACGGTCATCGCGGTCGCGAACCAAAAGGGTGGCGTCGGTAAAACGACGTGCACGATCAACTTGGGCGGCGCGCTAGCGTCGCTGGGACATCGCGTCCTGTGTCTCGATCTCGATCCACAGGCGAATCTCACCGTCGGGCTCGGCATCGACCTCAACACGGTCGACAAGAACATCGCGCACGTCCTCATCGACCCGGACATCAAGCTCACCTCGATCATCCGACCGACGAAGACGAAGAACCTTGACGTCGCGCCCGCGACGCTCGAGCTGTCGTCCGCCGAGGTGGAGCTCTTCAACGCGATCGGTCGTGAGATGGCGCTGCGCGACAAGCTGAGCCAGGACGTCGTGCAGCGCTACGCATACGTGCTTATCGACTGCCCGCCGACCCTGGGCCTGCTCACACTCAACGCGCTCGTCGCGGCGAACGGCGTGATCATTCCGGTGCAGACGCAGTACTACGCACTCAAGGGCGTCGCCGCGCTGCTCAAGATCATCAAGACCGTGCAGGCTCGGCTCAATCCGAAGCTGAAGGTGCTCGGACTCCTGCCGACGTTCTACGACTCGCGGACGATCCTCGGGCGCGACATGCTCGACTCGCTGCGCGAGCTCGGAGATCACCAGGTGTTCGACACGGTGATCCGCCAATCGGTGAAGATCGGCGAGGCGCCGACAGCCGGCGTTCCCATCACCGTTTACGAGCCGCGCTCTGACGCGGCCAAGAGCTTTGTCGACCTCGCGAAGGAGGTGATCGGTGCTCACAAGTAGTCCGTCTCACAGCAAGAAGTCGTTCCGCGACGCGGGGAACCGGATCTTCCAGCAGGAGACCGAGGCGCAGCCCGGCATCATCAGCCTTCTCGCCGCGCGGACGCCGACCGCGGTGCGCGAGCTGCCGCTGGAGCGGGTCGTCCCGAATCCGTCGCAGCCCCGCATGACCTGGCATGAAGAAACGTTGCAGGAGCTTGCCGCCTCGATCAAAGAGCACGGCGTCCTGCAGCCGATCCTGGTCCGGCCGTCGGGCGATCTGTACGAGATCATCGCCGGCGAACGGCGCTGGCGGTCGTCGAAGATCGCAGGCAAGGAAACGATCCCGGCGATCGTCGAGCGCTTCGACGACGCGACCGCGCTCGAGATCGCGCTCATCGAGAACCTCCAGCGCGAGGACCTCTCCCCTCTCGACGAGGCCGTGATCTACAAGAAGATGACCGACGAGCTCGGCTATTCGATCCGCCAGCTCGCGGGAAAGCTCGGCAAGGACAAGGGCTACGTCGAGAACCGCCTCCGCCTCGCGAGCGCGCCGGACGACGTCCGCGAGATGGTCGCGAAGCGGTACGACACGCTGTCGGCGGCGTACGAGCTGATGAAGCTCGAGGACAAACGCCGTCGCCGCTCGCTCGCGAAGCAGATCCTTGCCGGCCAGCTGACGCTGATCCGGCTCCACGACCGCGTCGAGCGCATCCTCAACCCGCAGGCGAGGAGCTCGAAGGCGGAGCCGGCCATCCCGCCGCTGCGCGACGATGCGCTCATCACGGCGACGCGGAAGCTGAATGAAGCGCTCGCGGAGCTCTCACGCGCCATCGGCGACGACGGAAAGCTCACGATCCCGGACAGCGACCGTCAGAACCTGGCGAAGTTCCTCACGATCTCGCGCGCGCGCCTGGACAACCTCGTGGCGCGCCTCCGGAGCGGCCGCGCGTGAGCACCCAGAAGCTGTCGGGACGGAGCAGCGTCGTCTCTTTCGTCCTGATGACGGGTCTGGTGACGGCGGCCGCCACGGGCCTCTTCGTGCTGCTGGATCCCAGGGCGCAGCAGTTCTGGGTCCAGCGGTGGGAGGCGCTCGTCGGGTTCGTCCGCTCGCTGTTCGGAGGCGGTTAGCGCTCCGCGATGACGCGCGTGCCCTCGGCGTGGACCGGAACACGGGTCTGGGCGACCTGCTCCCGCTGGCCGCGGGCATCACGGAGGATCGAGACAGCGGTCGTGGCAAGGCCGACCGCTCCGAGGAAGAAGATCACGCTGTCGTTCGTCAGTAGATCAAACACGTACTACCTCTAAGCAACGCACGTGCCAGCGGTCAAGCGGCGGGCCGCTCGTTACGGACTGGTAACGGTTTTGCCCAGTGAGGTCATGCGGCCTTCCGCGGCGGCTTCGAGCGCTGCGCACGGACCTGCGAAACGCGCCGACCATCGACGCCGGTGACCTGGAAGCGATAACCCTCGACCTCGACGGAGTCGCCGACCTGCGCCAGGCGCCCAAGCCGGCCGAACACCATGCCGCCCACGGTGTCGTAAGGCTCGTCAGTGAGCTCGAGGTGCAGGCGCTCACGCAGCTCGGCGAGTCCGACGAGGCCGTCGACGACGTAGGTCCCAGGCGCTTCCTCGCGGATCGGCGGTGACACGTCCTTCTCGAACTCGTCGCCGACCTCTCCGACGAGCTCCTCCAGCACGTCCTCGAGCGTCACCAGGCCGGCGGTCCCGCCGTACTCGTCTATGACGATCGCGAGCTGGGCGTGCTGCCGCCGGAACTCGGCGAGCGCCTGGTCCAGGCGCAGCGTCTCGGGGATCGCCGGCACCCGCCGCATGATGTCGTGGGCCTTGGCCTTCGAGCCCCGGTCGACGCCGACCAGGTCCTTCACGTGGACGACGCCGACGATGTGGTCCAGGTCGTCGCGATAGACCGGGAAGCGGGACAGGCGGTGCTGCCGCGCCATCGCGATGAGCCCGGCGAGGTCGACCTCCTCCGGCACGGCGACGATCTCAGTGCGCGGGACCATGACCTGCCGCACGAGCGTGTCCGCGAAGTCGAGCGCGTTGCCTACGATGACGCGCTCGCTCTCCTGAAGCACCCCCTGACGGGCGGAGGCGGCGATGAGCATCTTGAGCTCCTCATCGCTATGGACGTTCAGGTCCGAGCGTGGCTTGATGCCGATCCAACGAAGCAGCGCGTTCGCGCTGGTGTTCACGAACCAGATGAAGGGGAGCATGAGGCGGTAGAAGAGGTCAAGCGGGTACGCGCACAGGAGCGCGAGTTGGACCGCCCGCTGTAACGCGAGGTACTTGGGGGCGAGCTCTCCGACGACGATGTGCACATACGTGATCAGGCCGAACGCGAGCGTGAAGGCGATGACGTGGAACACCGGCGCGGGAAGCCACCCGAAGATCGGCTCGATGAGTGCCGCGACCGCGGGCTCGCCGATCCAGCCGATCGCGAGCGAGGCGAGGGTGACGCCAAGCTGCGCGGCCGAGATATAGGTATCGAGGCGACTGGAAATATGCGCACCGAGCTTCGCCCGCGCTGAGCCCGCCTTCGCGAGCTCCTGGAGCTGCGTCCCCCGCACGCGGACGAACGAGTACTCGGCCGCGACGAAGAAGCCGTTCGCGAGGACGAGAAGGATGGCGACGACGGCGCCCCGAAGTGCCTCGGCCGCGTCCATGCCCGGTGAATTCTCGCACTGAATAGACTCGGACCATGCGCGTGCTGGTCCGCCTGTTCGCGTCGTATCGCGAGGCCGCCGGCGTGGGCCGGATCGAGCTCGAGCTGCCGCCAGGAGCGTCGGTGAAGGACGCGATCTTCAAGATCCTGAGGGATCATCCGCTCATCGCCGAGGGCCGCCAGGTCGTGATCGCAAGGAATCACGAGTACGTCACGCCTGATGAGCCCCTGGCCGACGGCGACGAGGTCGCTCTTATCCCGCCCGTCTCCGGTGGCGCCATGACGGTGGCGCCGATCGCTGTCTCCGCGTCGCCGCTGTCGGTCGACGACGCGCTGGCCGCGGTGCGCGACGCCGGATTCGGTGGCATCGTCGTCTTCCTCGGTACGGTCCGCGACTCGAGCCGCGGCAAGCGCGTGACCCACCTCGAGTACGAGGCGTACGCCGAGATGGCGGAGGCGAAGATGCGCGAGATCGCGCAGCGCCTCGAGAACAAGCACGCGCCGCTGCGCCTCGTCATGCACCACCGCGTCGGAGACCTGGCCATCGGCGACATCGCTGTCATCGTCGCCGCCGGGGCGCCGCATCGGGACGCCGCATTCACGGCCGCGCGCGCCGCGATCGACGAGCTCAAGACGGTCGTGCCGATCTGGAAGAAGGAGCATTCCGACGACGGGGCCGTCTGGATCGAAGACCATGCCTGAGCCGACCAATCACTGGATGATCGTCACGAGTCCGGACAACTACGAGAAGACCCGCAGGCTCCGTTTCACGCAACAGGGCGTGAAGAGCCGCCACCGGCGCAAGGCGGAGCGCATGACGCCGGGCGACCGAGTCTGCTGGTACCTCACGGGTATCCAGGCGTTCGCGGCGACGGCGACGATCACGTCGCGGTACTACGAGGGAAGCGAGCCGATCTGGGTCAGCGAGAAGACCGGCGACACGTATCCCTGGCGCGTGAGGATCAAGAAGGATCACGCCGTCGATCCCGACCGCGCCGTCAAGGCGGAGTCGCTGCTGGCGAAGCTCGCGCACGTGAAGCGCTGGCCGAAAGAGCACTGGCGTCTCGCGTTCCAGGGGACCGTGCACGAGCTCGACGCCAAGGATTTCGACGTCATCGAGGCGGCGATCGCCGCGGTGGAGACCAGCAGGAGCGCAGCCTGACCGCAGCGCGCGGTCTCGTCGCCGACCTCGTCGCGATCTGCGGAGCGGAGCATGTCTTCTGGCAGCCCGACGACCTGCGCGTGTTCGAGTACGACGCGGGCTTCGACCGCCATCCGCCGGTCGCTGTCGTCGTCCCCGGTACGGCCGAGGAGATCGCCGCGTGCGTGAAGGCCGCGGCGCGCGCCGGTGTCGCAGTGGTGCCGCGCGGCGCGGGGACCGGACTCTCGGGCGGCACGATCGCCTGCGGCGGCGCGATGGTCGTCGCGACGTCGCGACTGCGCCGCGTCCTCGCCATCGACGCCGTCGGCCAGACGGCGCTCGTCGAAGTGGGCGTCCCGAACCTTCAGATCAGCGCCGCGGCGCGCGACGCGGGACTGTTCTTCGCTCCGGATCCCGCGAGCCAGCGCGTGTCGACGATCGGCGGGAACATCGGCACGAACGCCGGCGGTCCACATGCGCTTCGCTACGGGTCGATCGTCAATCACGTCCTCGGCGTCGAGATGGTCCTCGCCGACGGTGAGATCGCCGTGTTCGGAGGCCGCACCGCCGATCTTCCGGGGTACGACTGCGTCCCGTTCATCGTCGGCAGCGAGGGGACGCTGGGGATCGTGACGAAGGCGTGGGTGAGGCTCCTTCCCCTCCCCGAGGACACGCGCACGTTCGTCGCCCTCTTCCGCGACGTCGAGTCGGGCGCGCGAGCCGCGAGCGCGATCATCGCCCGCGGCATCGTGCCGGCGGCGATGGAGATGCTCGATCGCACGACGATCGGCGCGGTGAACGCGGCGTTCGATGCGCATCTGCCGGAAGAGGCGGGCTCGCTGTTGCTCGTCGAGGTGGAGGGTCTCCGCGAAGAGACCGAGACGGCCGTGTCGGCGATCGTCGCCCTCTGCGAGAGCCACGGCGCCTTCGGCGTGCGGACGGCCGCGACGCCGGCCGAGCGCGAGCTGCTGTGGAAGGCGCGCAAGCTCGGCTACCCCGCGCTCGCGCGCATCCGCCCGAACAACTACCTGCACGACGCCGTGGTGCCGCGCTCCAAGCTCCCCGAGGTGCTCGCGAAGGTGAACGCGATCGCGGACCGCTACGGCTACGTGATCGCGAACATGTTCCACATCGGCGATGGCAACCTGCATCCGGTGCTGCTGTTCGACGGCGCGGTGGAACCGATCGAACGCGTCATGGAGGCGAGCGCGGAGATCCTGAAGGTCGCGATCGACGCCGGCGGGACGCTCTCCGGCGAGCACGGGATCGGGCTCGAGAAGAACCATTTCATGTTCTGGGTGTTCGGACCGGAGGATCTTGACGCGATGCAGCGCGCCAGGAGCGCCTTCGACCCCGGCGGCACGATGAATCCCGGCAAGATCTTTCCCGGCGGCTCGACCTGCGCCGATATCCCCACCGAACGGATCAAGCGTGGCCTCGCGGAGGGCATGTGGGTGTAGCGACGCAGGTCGCGCTCGCCGAGCGCGCCGTCGACGGCGTGCTGCCAGCGCGGGTCGAGCGGCCGGGGACGATCGAGGATCTCGGCGCCGTCATCACCGCCGCGGACCGCGCGCGCGAGGCCGTCGTCCTGTGGGGCGGCGGAACGCGCATCGGCGTGGGCGATCCGCCGGACCGCTACGACATCGCGGTCGACCTCACCGGCCTCGCCGGGATCGTCGAGCACTCGCCTGCGGACCTCGTCTGCACCGTTCGCGCGGGCACGACGCTCGTCGCGCTCGCGAACACGCTCGGCGCGAGCGGTCAGCGTTGGCCGGTCGAGGCACCGCACCCCGCGCGCGCGACGGTGGGCGGCACGATCGCGAGCGCGGCCGCGGGTCCGTCGCGTCTGCGGTACCAGCATCCGCGCGACTGGATCATCGGCTGCACCGCGGTGCTCGGCGACGGGACGATCACGAAAGCCGGTGGCCGGGTGGTGAAGAACGTCACCGGCTATGACCTGACGCGCCTCTACAGCGGCAGCTACGGAACGCTCGTCGCGCTGGCCGAGGTCACGCTGAAGCTCATGGCCCTTCCCGAACGGACCGCGACGCTCCGCGCGACGGTGAACGACGTGCATGCGGCGCTGCGCATCGCGGCCGACCTCCGGGCGACGCACCTGCCGCTCGACGCGCTCGCGATCGTCACGGGCGCGGCGGCGCAGCACTTCGGGACCGCGCGCGTGAGCGTCTTCGTCCGCGTGAGCGGACCCCGCGACGCCGTCGATCGTGTCGCGCAGGCGGTCCGCGAGCGCGCCGGCGCGACCGATGCCGACGGGGGCGTGTGGGAGACGATCGCATCGCTGCCGGCCGAGATGGAGCAGGTCGCACGGGCGGGGTGGCCCGGCGGTCACGATGCTCCGGATGGCCTCGATCTCTCGAGCGCGGTGGTCTATCCCGGCAGCGGGATCGCGTTCCTCTTCGGCGCGACCGAGGCGCGCGAGTTCACGCGGATGCGCGCGCGCGTCGAAGCCGCGGACGGCGCGCTCGTCGTCGAACGCGCGGACGCAGCCTTCAAGCGCGCGGTCGGCGGCGCGTGGGGCCGCGCGCGCGTGCCGCTGGAGATCGCGCGCTCGCTGAAGGAGCGGTTCGATCCGCACGGCGTCCTCGCCCCCGGCCGCGTCCCGCTGGGTGCGTCGACGTGACGATCGCTCCGCTGCGGGAGGTCGAGCCAGGCCTTCGCCAGTGCATCCACTGCGGGATGTGCCTCGAGGCCTGCCCGACCTATCAGATCACGCGTCTCGAGACCGAGTCACCTCGCGGCCGGATCCATCTGATGATCAACATGCTCGAAGGCGGACCGATCAGCGACACGACCCGGCTGCACCTCGATCGCTGCCTCGCGTGCCGCGCCTGCGAGGTGGTCTGTCCGTCCGGCGTCCCATATGGCCATCTCATCGAGGCGGCGCGGACGGTGATCGCGGAGGAGTCGCGCCCGCGGCGCGGCTGGCTTGCCGCTCGGCTGCGCCGCCTCGCGCTCGGCGTGCTCGCCGATCCGGCGTCACTTCGCCGCGCGGCGGCGATCCTTGGCGTGTACGAGCGCGTCGGTCTCCGTGCGTTGCTCCATGCGACCGGCGCGGTGCGACTGCTGCCGCGCGGCCTGCGGCGGCTCGAGGCGCTGTATCCGCCGTTCGGCCGGCCGCGATATCGCGCGCCCGCACCGCCACCGGCGCCGCGCGCGCGCGTCGCCCTGCTGCTTGGCTGCGTCATGCGCGTCGCGTACGGCGACGTGCACACCGCGGCCGCTCGGATCCTCACGCGCCAGGGCATCGCGGTGATCGACGCGCCCGCGCAGACGTGCTGCGGCGCGCTCCACGCGCATGCCGGCGAGCGCGAGGATGCGCGCGCGCTCGCGCGCCAGAACATCGCCGCCTTCGAAGCGGCGGACGTCGACGCGATCGTCGTCGACGCCGCCGGTTGCGGTGCGCAGCTGAAGGGCTACGGCGCTCTGCTCGCCGACGACGACGCGTGGCACCAGCGCGCGGCCGCGTTCGCTGCGAAGGTGCGCGACGTGAACGAGTACCTCGTGCCCCTCGCCGGCGAGCGGCTGGGCCGCCTCGACCTTCGCGCGACGTATCAGGACCCCTGCCATCTCGCGCACGCGCAGGGCATTCGCAACCAACCGCGCGAGCTGCTGTCGCGCGTGCACGGCCTCGAGCTGCTCGAGATGGCGGACGCGGACGTCTGCTGCGGGAGCGCCGGGTCGTACAACCTGACGCAGCCCGAGTACGCCGACCGGCTGTTGGCCCGCAAGGTCGACGCGATCCTCGCCACGGGCGCAGGCGCCGTGATCAGCGCGAACCCGGGCTGCATGCTGCAGATCGAGGCCGGGCTCCGCGCGCGCGGATCGCAGCTACCGGTCCTTCACGTGGTCGAGGTGCTCGACCGCGCGATGTCATGAACGGGCAGCGTCTGTTGGTGATCGCGAGCGCCACGCTCGCGACGATCGTCGCGGTGGTCGCGCTCCTCTTCATTCCGCTGTCGATCGTGGTCGGCCATCCGCTGAACGCGGTCGCGGAGGCGGTGCTGCTCGTCGTCTGCGTGTGGTGGGTCGCGCGGGTCATGCGCGAGGATCGCCGTCGCCGGCTCGCCACGGAGTCGGCTCTCCCGCCCGAACGGCGCCCGGCGCGGCGTCAGCCGCGTCGCCCCATCACATTCCAGCTGCGCGAGACGCTCGTGACCTTCGCGATATGGGCGTCGCTGATCTTCGCGTTCGACGCGATCGCGCTCGGAATGGACCCGTTCGTGAACGTCGGCGTCGCGGCCTTCGCGGGCTTCATGCTCGCGACGCTCACGGTGACCGGAAGGCACATGATGTTCCGACTCACGGCGGAGGAGGACGAGTAGGTGGACCTGGGCGTTCAGATCGAGCCGCAGTTCGGCTTCAGCTACGCCGATGTCGTGGGGATCGCGCGCGAGGCGGAGACCGCCGGGTTTCGCGCGCTGTGGGTGTCGGACCATCTGTTCCTCGGTGCCGTTGCCGTCGCGACCGATTGCCTCGAGGCCTGGACGCTGCTCGCGGCGCTCGCCGTGGACACGAAGAAGATCCGCATCGGTCCGATGGTCACGTCCCAGTCGTATCGGAACCCCGCCCTGCTCGCGAAGATCGCGGCGGGTGTGGACCAGATCTCGGGCGGTCGCCTCGAGTTCGGGGTCGGTGCGGGCTGGAAAGAGGTCGAGTACAAGGCGTACGGCTACGAGTTCCCTGACGATCCGACGCGCGTGACGCAGCTCGTGGAGGCGCTCGAGATCTGCACGCGCCTCTGGACCGAGCCGAAGGCGACTTATCGCGGAAAGCACTACCGGATCGAGGACGCGGTGTCGTCTCCGAAGCCCCTGCAGAAACCGCTGCCGATCTGGATCGGCGGCACCAAGCCACGCGTGATGCGCATCGCCGCGAAGTACGGGCATGCCTTCAACATGTCGAATCCAAGCCAGCCCGCCGAGACGCGCATCGCGGAGCTGAACTCGGCGCTGCCCGAGGCCTGCAAGGCGGTCGGCCGCGACCCGGCAACGCTGAAACGGAGTCTCTTCATCCAGGTACTCGTCGCGCCCACGCGACGCGAGACACTGGAGATCGCCGGCGAGCTCGCCGCGCGCGCGAAGACGTCCGGACCGGAGTGGTTGAAGGCGCGGCCGGCGATGATCGTCGGCACGCCCGATGAGGTCGGCGCGCGCCTGCGCGCGATCGCCGCCGGCGGGATCGATCACGCGAATGTGATGTTCCCCTACACATTCGAGCTCGCGGGCGTGCGCGCCTTGAAAGGGATCGCGTCCTCGCTCTGATGGCGATGCGCGGATCGCCACGCGGCCCCCGCGAGCGGGCCTAGCCGATCAGCGCGAGCAGCCCATCTGGATAGAGCGGCGCGCCGGCGCGAAAGTCGGCGAGCGGCTTCCAGACGCAGGTGAACGGCACGCCGTCCACCTCCACGCAGTCGAAGCGTTCCCGCGCGTAGAGCCGCGGGTCGGCGAAGCGCACCGCGTACACGCGCACCAGCTCATGCCCGGTCACGCCGAGGTACGTGAAGATGTTCTCGACGGTGCCGAGGTACGAGGGGTCGACGACTTCGACGCCGAGCTCCTCGCGGATCTCGCGCACGACGGTGTCGCTGCCGCGTTCGCCGAACTCGATCGTGCCGCCCGCCGGCCTCCACCCGACGACATGCTTCACGTTGTCGGGCACGGGGACCACGAGGATCTCGTCGCCACGTCTGATGAGCGCGATGGCGACAGGCCGGGCGAGCTCGCGGCTCACTCCTTCGGGCGTTTGGTGTGGTGATCGCTCGCGCGCTGGTACGCGGACGCGAGCGCGACGAGGAGCGGCTCGGAGAACGGCGGGCCGACCAGCTGAAGACCCACGGGCATCCCATCGGTGCCGAACCCGCAGGGGAAGAAGATCGCGGGAAGTCCGGCGAGGTTTCCCGCCGCGATCAGCCCGGTGTTGCCCGGCCGCTTGGACGCCTGCGGGTTGCTCGCGGTCAGGCCCGGACTGTCGAGGGCCTGCGTGATGGGTGTCGCCGTGATCGTGCGGCCGACCGACAGGATGACGTCGGCGTCCTTGAAGATCTCGGCGAACGCGGCCGAGACCGTGCCGCGCAGGCGCATCGCCTGGAGGTAGTCGCGAGCGCGGATGTCGAGTGACGCGCGCAGGCCGGCCTTCTGGCGGCTGTCGACGAGCTCCGCGAAGCGGTCGCCCTCGATGAGCTCGGCGAAGATCGTGGCGCCCTCCGACGCGTACACCGTCGAGACGAGCGGGCCGAACGGAAGCGCCGGCAAGGTGGCGCGCATCACCTTCGGCGCGACCCGGCGGAACTGGGCCACGCCGCGTTCGAGAGCCTGTTTCGCCTCCGGCGACGCGTGGTCAGCGATGTCCTCCTCGGCGAACGCGACGCGTGCGCGCTTCACGGCGGAGGTCGCGGCGCGCGCGTCGAGCGGCTTGAACCTGTTGCCCGACGCCGTTGGATCGGCGCTGTCAGAGCCCGCGATGGCTTCGAGGACGGTGGCGCAGTCGTCCGCGCTGCGCGCCATCGGCCCGATCTTGTCGAGCGTCCACGAGAGCGCCATCGCGCCGTGCCGGCTGACCAGTCCGTACGTGGGGCGCAGACCGGTGACCCCGCAGTACGCCGACGGCGTACCGATCGATCCGGAGGTCTCCGAGCCGAGCGCGTACGAGACAAGGCCGCCCCCGACGGCGGATCCGGATCCGCTCGACGATCCGCCGGACCAGCGCTCGATGTTCCACGGATTGCGGCCGGGACCTTGGAGCGATGCGCTCGGATAGCGATAACCGCCGCCGCCAGCGAGCTCGACCATCGCGAGCTTCGCCGCGAGCACAGCGCCCGCGCGCTTCAGCTTCGCGACCGCGGTCGCATCGACGTCGATCACCTGATCGCGGTACGGCGGCGCGCCCCAGGTCGTCGGTGCGCCCTTCGCCGCGAGCAGATCCTTCGCGCCATACGGGATCCCGAGCAGCGGTCGTCGCTCGCGACGCCCGAGGGCGGCGTCCGCGTGTTTCGCTTCAGCGAGCGCGCGCTCGCGCATGACGGTGGCGACCGCGTTGTAGCGCGGTCCAACGCGCGCGAGACGGTCGCAGGTCTCCTCGGCCAGCTCTACGGCCGAGACACGGCGCTTGCGCAGCTCGTTCTGCAGCTCGGCGATGGTCGCGTAGCGGTGATCGCTCAGGGTCGGAAGACCGTCGGCGGCTCTGTCGCGATCGGAACGCGCTGTTTGCGCAACTCGGTCGCGTTCTTTTCGACCGTGGCGCGCGCCTCGTCAGCGAGTCGCGCGGGATCGTCGATGGGACGCGTGTCTTCTTGCTGCGCGGTCGGTTCGCGCTTGCTCTTTCGCGCCTTTTCCTTCACGGAATCCGCAGGATAGCGTGCTACCCTCGGTCAATGGAGTCGCCGCCGATGCAGCGTCGGTATCCGATCGTCGAGCGCCCGCTCTCGCCGCGCGATTACGACATGCCGATCGGCTGGTGGGGCTGGAACTGGGAACCGCCGGTGCCGATGTCCATCACGCAGCTGCTCGAAGCAGGGAACATGGACGCGCGGACGGCGGCACTGTGCGGCATGACCATCGAGTCGCACGGCTCGCTGCTCATCGCGGCAGAGCAGCCGCATTCCGGCAAGACGACGACGCTCACAGCCCTCCTCGATTTCCTGCCGAACGCGACGCGTCGCATCTTCATCCGTGGGTGGGCCGAGACCTTCGATTTCCTGGGGCAGACACGACCGCCGTCGACGCTGCTGCTCGCGAATGAGCTCTCGTCGCACCTGCCGGTCTACCTCTGGGGCCCGAAAGCGGTCCGCGTCTTCGAAACGCTGCGACACGGTTATGCGCTGGGGTCGACGCTGCACGCCGATTCGTGTGACGAGGCGTTGGCGCAGCTCGTCGGGGAGCTCGGGGTCGATCGCCGCGATCTCGCGCGCGTGAACCTGCTGATGGTGATGCGCGTCTACGCGACGACCGGCGGCGGGTACGCGCGTCGCGTGGTCTCGATGCACCGCCTCGTCCCGCGCGACGGCACGATCGGGGCGCTGCCGCTCGTGAGTCACGACGAGCGCGAGGATTCCCACGAGCACGACGAGTCGGCGGAGATCGAGCTGCTGTGCTCCCTGCGGCGAGCATCCGACGGCGGGCGTCTCTCGGAAGAGCTCGACCGGCGATCGGAGCTGCTCACCGACCTGGTCGGGCGCGGCTGCCGCGCCATTCCCCAGGTCCGCGCCGCCCTGGCGTCCTATCGCGGTGAAGCTGTCCCGAATGACATCAGAGGAGATCCCGTCGAATGACAGACCGACCGATGACCATCGGCGCGCTGCGCGAGACCGGCTATCAAAGCCGCACGGTGAAGGCGGAGCTCCGCTCGAATCTCATCACCGCCCTCGCGGAGAAGCGCACGCTGTTCCAGGGCATCGTCGGGTACGACGCGACGGTGATCCCCCAGATCGAGAACGCCATCCTCTCCGGGCAGGACATCATCTTCCTCGGCGAGCGTGGGCAGGCGAAGACCCGCATCGCGCGACAGCTGGTCGAGCTGCTCGACCCGGTCGCACCGGCGATCGCAGGTTGCGAGATCAACGACGATCCCTTCAAGCCCATCTGCGCGGCGTGCAAGTACCGCATCGCGAACGACGGTGACTCGGTCGAGCTCGTATGGCTGCTGCGAGACCAGCGGTATAGCGAGAAGCTCGCGACGCCCGACATCTCGATCGCCGACCTCATCGGCGAGGTGGATCCGATCAAGGTGGCCGAGGGACGCTATCTCTCCGACGAGCTGACGATCCACTACGGACTCGTGCCTCGCACGCACCGCGGCATCTTCGCGCTGAACGAGCTGCCAGACCTTGCCGAGCGCGTGCAGGTCGGACTCCTCAACGTGATGGAGGAGCGCGACGTCCAGATCCGCGGTTACAAGGTCCGGCTGCCGCTCGACCTCTTCGTCGTCGCCTCGGCGAACCCCGAGGACTACACGAACCGCGGACGCATCATCACGCCGCTCAAGGACCGCTTCGGCTCGCAGATCCGCACGCACTACCCGAAGGACCTTGCGATCGAGGTCGGGATCATGGAACAGGAGCGCAACACGTTCGTCGACGAGGGCATCACGACGATCGTCCCCGGATATATGAAGGAGTTGCTCGCCGAGCTGTCGCAGCTCGCGCGCCGCTCTCCGGAGATCTCGCAGCGCTCCGGCGTGTCGGTCCGCGTGACCGTCTCGAATTACGAGAACCTGGTGTCGAGCGCGCTCAAGCGCTCGCTGCGCACCGGCGAGACGACGGTGGTCCCGCGCATCAGCGACCTCCCGGCCGTGGTCGCGTCGACCGCCGGCAAGATCGAGCTGGAATCTGTTGGCGACATCTCCGAAGAGCGCGTCATCGAGCGTCTCGTCGCGCGTTCGGTGCTCAACGTCTTCAACCGCACGTTCTCGCTGGCGGAGTTCGATTCGCTGCTCGCCGCGTTCGGTCGCGGGGCGACGATGCACGTCTCCTCAACGCTCGCGAGCCAGGAGTACGTGAAGCAGGCGCTGCAGATCCCCGGGATGAAGGGCGCGGTGGCGAAGCTTGGCGCGTCCGGCAATCCCGCGGCGGTCGCCGCGGCGGTCGAGTTCGTCCTCGAGGGGCTGCACTTGAATCGCAAGCTCAACAAAGAGCGCGGCGACACGCGCTCGACATTCCGCGCGTGATGCCGTTGAGGTCCGCATTGATGGCGTGCGCGGGTGGTGCGGCGCTCCCTCGACGAGCGTCTGCGCACAGCGCGCCCGAACGGGACGCGCGCCGTGATCGGCGGGCGCGCGTAGCCAGCAGCGAGGAGAGGGAGCGACGCGCCGCTCGCGCACGCCCGCACGCGGGGCACGGCGACGCGCGGACGTGGAGCGCATGAACGAGCTGCCGCGGCTTGACGACTTCGGGCGCGAGATCCGGTACTCGCGCTGGGACGGAACGCAGCGCCTCGACGCGCTCGAGGCAGACGAGCTGCTTGGCGCGATGTCCGACGAGCTCCTCGCCGGCGGCGACCTCGAGGACGCCCTCGCCCGCCTTTCGCGCTGGGGGATGCCCGGTCGCATGGAGGGCATGAAGGACCTCCTCGAGCGGCTGCGCACGGCGAAGCAGAAGCGCGCCGAACGACACGATCTGTCGAAGGTGTTCGACGAGCTCAAGGAGAAGCTGGAGGAAGTGAAGCGCCTGGAGCGCGAGGGCCTCGAGCGCCGTCGCGACGCGCAGGCGCCGAACGAGCAGCTGCGGCAGGGCATGCAGAAGATCGCGCAGGAGCGCCTCGCGCAGCTCGACGCCCTGCCGGAGGACTTCGGCCGCGCGGTGCGCGCGCTCAAGGACTACGAGTTCGTCGAGCCGAAGGCGGCGGAGAAATATCAGGAGCTCCTAAAGGATCTGCAGGAGCAGGTGCTCGGCTCGTACTTCAAGAACATGAAGGATTCGCTCCGGAACCTCACGCCCGAGCAGCTCGAGCGCACGCGGCAGATGATCCGCGACCTCAATCGCGCCCTGAAAGAGCGCATGGAGGGCGGCGAGCCCGACTTCGAGGCGTTCCAGCGGCAGTACCCCGAGCTCGCCGGCGGCGCGAAGGACTGGGACGATCTGCTACGCCAGCTCGCCCAGGGCATGGCCGCGATGCGCTCGCTCTGGCAGAGCATGTCGCCCGAGATGCGCGATCAGCTGGAGGGCATGCTCGGCGCGGCCTTCAACGACCCCGGCCTGCAGTCGGCGATGAACGATCTCGCCGAGACGCTCTCGCAGCTCATGCCGATGGACAGCTATGACCACGCCGTTTCCGGCGACGAGCCGATGACGCTGGCGGAGGCGCTCGGCCTCATGGACCAGATGAACCAGCTCTCGGACATGGAAGACACGGTGCGCTCGGCGCGCGCTGCCGAGGATCTCGAGTCGCTGAACGCGGACGAGGTCGAGCGGCTCGCCGGGCCGGGCGCGCGGCAGTCGCTCGAGCAGCTGCGGAAGATGACCGAGCTCCTCGAAGAGGCCGGCCTCATCCGCAAGGACGGCGAGCGTTATGAGCTGACGCCGCGTGGCATACGTAAGATCGGCCAGCGTTCGCTCGAAGACATCTTCGCGACGCTCAAGCGCGACGCGTTCGGAAGCCACCGCGCGCGCACGCGCGGCCGGGGCGGTGATCCGACCGACGAGCTGAAGACCTACGAGTTCGGCGACCCGTTCCTTCTCGACCTGCCCGACACGGTGAAGAACGCGGTGTACCGCGACGGCGCGCACGTGCCGGTGAAGCTCGCGGCGGAAGACTTCTCGGTCTATCGCACCGAGCTCATGACGCAGTCGGCCACGGCGATCCTCGTTGACGTCTCGCGCTCGATGCTCTTCCGCGGCTGCTTCCTCGCGGCCAAGAAGGTCACGCTTGCGCTCGACTCGTTGATCCGCTCCACCTTCCCGAAGGACGATCTCTACATCGTTGGATTCTCCGCGCTCGCCAGCCAGCTGAAGCCGCAGGATCTTCCGCGGCTCACCTGGAATGAATACATCTACGGCACGAACATGCAGCACGCATTCGAGACGGCACGGACGCTCCTGGCGCGCTCACGCGGAAAGAACAAGCAGATCATCCTCATCACCGACGGCGAGCCGACGGCCCATTTCGAGCCTGGGGACCCGGAGCCGAAGTTCGCGTACCCGCCGACACCCCGCACGCGCGAGATGACGTTGCGCGAAGTCCTGCGCTGCACGCGCGAAGGCATCACGATCAACACGTTCATGCTCGCGCGCGGCCACTACCTCGTCGACTTCGTGAATCAGATGTCGAAGATCAACACCGGGCGCGCCTTCTATGTGGAGCCCGAGCGTCTCGGCGAATACGTGCTGGTGGACTACGTGACACACAAGCGCCGGCGGGTCGCCTGACGGGTTAGGCCGTCCTCCGCCAGCGCACCGCCGCCAGCGCGGCGATGACGCACACCGCAGCGCCGAACAGCGGCCACAGCACGATGCCGATCGTCGCGCCGATGAAACCGAACGCCGCGCCGAATCGGTCTCCAGGCGGCGTGGTGAATCCGATGAGATTGCCGGTCTGCGCGAGCCATGCGGTGAACGCGCCGACGAGACCGGTCACGCCACCGATGGCCGCGGCCCAGCCGATCGTGAACGGCGTGTCGAAGTCGAAGCCGCTCTCATCGACGAGCGCGCGCGCGATGACGATCCACGCCGCGACCGAGACGATGCCGCCGAGCCAGCCGACGATCGGAAGCTGCTCGAAGAACGTGATCGCCACGAACGCGATGCAGCCGAGAGTCAGATACCAGAGACCGCGCACACCCCTACCCTAACGAGTTCGGCGACTGGCGTTCCGTATCACGCGTCACGCTCGCGACGCGGGGTCGCCGGTCTTGATGAACCCGAGCGCACGGCGCCAGGCGTCGTCGCAAGCCTCCCGGTGCTCAGCGAAGGTCCGGTCGAAGAAGGAGTGCGGCGCGCCCGGATAGGTCTCGAAGTGGTGCGCGACGCGGCCGTCCTTCAGCGCGCGGTCGAATTCGTCGACGTCGGTCGTCGGGATGCTGGGATCGGCGCCGCCGAAGAGTCCCAGCACCGGCGCGCGCATCCGCGTGGCGCGGTCCTTGGGGGCTGTTCCCTCCTCGCCCTCGCGGGCGGAGAGGCGGCCGTAGAAGCCGATGACGCCCGCGAGCTCCGCATGCTCGGCCGAGGCGAAGAAGGCCTGCCGGCCGCCCATGCAGAAGCCGAGGACGTAGATGCGGCGCGCGTCCGTCGCACCGCGAAGGTGTCCGATCGCACTGGCCACATCGGCCTGGATCGTGGTGGTCTTCGTCTTAGCCACGTGCTCGCGGAACTCGAAGTCGTCGCCACGGCGCGACGTGCCCGCGGTGCGCCCGAAGTAGTCGAACGCGATCGCGTGCACACCGGCCGACGCGAACCGCTCCGCAAGCTCTTCATAGAACGCATGCAGTCCGCGGATGTCCGGCGCGATCACCACGCCGCGATCGCCTTCGCTCGCCTTCGCGAGACGCGCGCGGAAGCGCGAGGCGTCTTCGCTCGTGAGGATGACGTCTTCGCCGCCGGCGCCGCCCGAGATCGGCAGGAGATCGCCTGGCACATCGGGGGGATGGGCGCCCGGTGGATGACACATCGAGCGCCAATGCTGCCACTGGAGGACCCCGTATGCTCGCGAGATGGCCGACCTCAAAGAGCGCGTCGCCCAAAAGATCGCCGAGATGCGTCCGTACCTCGAACGGAGCGGTGGACAGGTCGATCTCGTCGAGGTCGAGGACGGCATCGCCAAGCTTCGCGTGGTGCTCACACGGCCGGGGCCGAGCCGGCTCGTCGCGTCGCTCCAGCTGAAGAGCGGAGTCGAGCGGGCGCTGCGCAGCGATATCCCCGAGCTCCGCGGTGTCGAGGCCGTGAACCTGCCGCCCTACTCCGAGCTGGGCTGGGATCAGCCCGACTTTCGCCCGACGGAGCTGCCGCTCCCGTCGGACCTCGACGGAGACCGCTAGAGCAGGGCGGGCGCGAGCGCGCGCCACTCCGCGAGCGGATGCGCGGCGAGATCGGAGCGCAGCACCTGGACGCAGACGTGATCTGCGCCGTTCGTCAAGTGGCTCTCGACGCGCGCGCGGATCTCGCGGGCGCCGCCCCAGACGACGATCGCGTCAACGAGCCTGTCGCTCCCATCGTTCGCGAGATCGGCATCCCCCCAGCCCAGGCGCCGGAGGTTGTTCGCGTAGTTCTCGAGCGACAGGTAGCGCTTCATGTGTTTCCGTGCCGTCGCGCGTGCGACGATCGGATCCATCGCGACCACCGCGGCCTGCTCGACGGCGAGGAGCGGACCGGAGCCGAGCTCGTTGCGCGCGAGCGCGGTGTGCTCGACCGGGACGAAATACGGATGGGCACCGATCGTTCGCTCGGCGGCGAGCCGGAGCATCCGCGGACCGAGCGCCGCGAGGAGGCGGCCGGGGGGCTCGGGCGGAGCGGCGCCGGTGTACGGCGCTTTGTCCATCGCGTCGAGATAGCGCGTCATGTTCTCGATCGGCTTGTCGTACGACGCGCCGCGCATCTTCACGACCGGGGCGTGGCTCACGCCGACGCCGAGCAGGAAACGGCCCGGGTAGGCCTCGGACAGCGCGCGGTTCCCGTTCGCCATGGCCGTCGCGTCGCGCGCCCAGATGTTCGCGATCCCTGTCGCGATGACGAGTCGCTCGCTCGCCCCGAGCAGCAGACCCGCGTGCGCGAAGACCTCCTTGCTCCCCAGCGTCTCGGGGATCCACAGCGCGCGGATGCCGAGACCCTCGAGCTCGCGCACGTAATCGCGCGCCGACGTGGCGGAGAGGCGCTCCACATCGAGCGTCCACGAACCGACCCGACCGAGACGCTCCGCCCAGGTGCGGGCTTCGTCGTGATCGCTCACGAGTGGGTGAAACTTATCCGCGGCGCGACCCACCGGATGTCGACCCGGCGCATGCCCTCGGCGCCGAGCGCCACCAACCGCTCGCGCGCGGCGGTCGCGTCGGCGATGAGCGTGTCCACGTCGACGCCCTGACAGCGCGGCGCGAACGGCCGCAGACGCTCGACCCCCTCCTCGAGGAGCGTCGTTGCGCCGTGGAAGTTGCCATTGCGCCAGTGATGGAAGCCGACGCCGATCTGCAGGATGCCGTGGTAGAGCCCGCGGATCGGCGTGCGCGTGTCGCGCCACAGGAGCTCGAGGGTCTCGTGCTGCTCGAAGAACTCGCCGGCGTTGAACTGCTCGATGCCGCGGACCAGCTCGGGCGGCGCTGGCTCGTCACATCTCGCGCGCGCGGGCTCGTCGATCTCACCGCCCGGGACGCGCTTGGGCGGCCGCGCCGACTTGCGGTCGCGGCTACTGGGTGCTGGCGTGCTCGGCGCCGACGATCTTGCGGAACCGGAGTTCATCTTCGAGGAACTCACGCACGAGCGGGTTCTCGAACGCTTTCGGCAGCCCTTCTGCTTGGTCCGCGTAGGCGACCTTGATGCCCTCATGGAGGTCGTGCGCGGCAGCGAGATAGCCCTTGGGCAGTTTGTACATACGCGTGTATTGGAAGTGCCACACCGGACCCGTCTGGCCGATGAGCCCGCCTTCGAACTTGATCGCGTCATCGGCCTCGCTGACGATCTTGGTGTACTTGCCGATCTCGCGCTTCGCGGTGGCGCGCTCTTCATCGGTCGCGTCAGCGGGCAAGGGGAACTCGGTGATTTCGCTCATAGGCGTTCGCGATGATACATTTCGCTTCGCCGACGCGACCGCCGCTGTGGAGGAACTGACTCGAAATGGCGTATGTGATCACCGAGCCATGCGTGAGCGTGAAGGACGCAAGCTGCGTCGATGTGTGTCCTGTTGACTGCATTTATACGACGGATGCAGACAACATGTATTTCATCCATCCTGACGAGTGCATCGATTGCGGCGCATGTGAATCGGTGTGTCCCGTGAGCGCGATCTTCCCTGAGGACGCGGTGCCCGACAAGTGGAAGAACTACACCGAGATCAACAAGAACTACTTCAACAAGTAGTAACTTGCTAGGTGACACGAGATCGACGACGCTTGGGCTGCCGGTCTCTCTCTCCTCGTGACTCTCTCCGCGCACGCGCGTCGAGTCGCACGCATTCCAGGCATTGCCGTAAGTGATTATTCGGATCTTCTTGATTCTTTCCGCGACCCTTGAACGGTCGGATCCGAGCGCTCCATTTGTCATGGCCGCGTAAGCAGTAGCGGGCTCCAGCAACCCCGAAGGCTGGATTGCCTCGCGGCAGGTCGGGCTGTGAGTGGATAGCCTGTAAGACGAGACGTGCCTGGTGCCGCTTCACGTCGCCAATGAATGGCCACAGCAGGTGAAGCGCCAGTTGAACACCCCCCGGCTTATACACGCGCCAACGCCGGTACGGTCTCCAGGTCCCCCTGCCCGGCCGGACGCCGGAGATGGTTCCGAGGTCGCCCATGGCTGCCTTCAGTCGAAGGAGTTCCGTGGCAATGCCCACCTGAGACGACTGAGGAACGTAAACACGCGGCACGAGGTAACCGGCATGAGTGCGATGGTTCTCTAGATACGTAGATCCTTCGCCGTCGAAGAAGCCACCGGCCCACGCAAGCTCTTCACTCATCGGGGCAGGCCAGATCGCAGGCTCCAACGATCTCCCGAGCGTCCGCTTGAACTGGTCGCGCTTCACATGGCAGAGCCACGGTGCGATCAGCTCAGCGACGCGTGCGGTGTCGGGACGCGATGTCGCTTCCCACCAATAGAGGTCCTGTTTGCCTTCCTCACGTTGCGGGCCCTTGAGCCGCCCGACGCCGACGATCCGCTGGAACTTGAGCAGCACGTGGGGCATGCCATCAGGTCCGGCCTGATTGATCCGCGTGTGGACTCCGCGCGCCGACCGGTTTGCCCATCCCTCGCCATCAAAGAATCCCGCTGCCCACGCGAGCTCGTGCCGATCCATGCACGAGTAGAGACCACATCGGAGGTGCTCTTGTCTGTCCCTCGTCCGTCACACGTTGATGTGACAAGGGCCGCTATTTCATGCGACGAGGCTTAGTCCTCGATGAGCTTCCTCCCGGCGAACCCCGCCTCAAGGTCGTGCCAGTAGCTGATGTGGCTTCCCTCGCCCAGCTGCCAGCAGAGATAGACCTCGCGGCCACGGAACTTCGTCCGGAAGTCGATGAGCCCGCGGTCGGGATCCTTCACCTCCACGCCAAACTCGGCGATGTCCTTGAGGAGCGCGTTGATCTCCTGCGCGACCGGGTCCGAAGGACGCCTCCGGTACGCGGCCACACGCCGCTGCAGATCCTCGAGGAGGGGTCGCACCTTTGGCAGCAGCGCCTCGGCCTGGCTGCGGGTGTAGGTCGGCATATGCTCTCGCCGAGTATCGCCCAGGAGGGACGCGATGGCGACGTACGTTCTCCTCACGAAGGTCACCGCAGCCGGGGTCAAGACGCTCCAGTCGAACCCACGCCGCATCAAAGAGGTCAACAAGGATGTCGAGGCCCTCGGCGCCCGCGTCGTCGCGCAGTACGCGACGCTGGGCCGCTATGACTTCGTGAACATCGTCGAGGCGAAGGACAACGAGACCATCGCGCGCCTCTCCGTGGCCCTGGGGGCTCGTGGCACGGTCCAGATCGAGACGCTGACAGCGATCCCGGTCGAGACCTTCATCCGCGGGATCGCTCGCAAGGGCAAAGCCACCTGACCGCGCGGTTAGACCGCCACCGCCTCCCCCGTCAGATCCACCGCGGAGCGCACCGGCGCGTCCGCGGCGATCTCGCCGTCCCGGACGGGCTCCACGTCGGACCATGTGAGCCGACGGCCGAGGCGATCCGCGAGAGCCGCCGCGGCACGCTCGGCGACCTCTCGCACCTCCGCCGACACGCCGAGGCGCTGGAGCGAGGTGACCTGGTGGGCGAATCCGCACGGGAGCATCCGCTCGAACGCCGCGAGATCGGTGCGCACGTTCAGCGCGAACCCGTGCGTCGTGACGCCACGCGATACACGCACACCGATCGCGGCGACCTTCGCGGCCGCGCCGGTGCCCGGTAGGTCGACCCAGACGCCGGTCTTCCCGCGCTCGGTCCTCGCGGCGACGCCGTACGAAGCGAGCATGTCGAGGAGCGTGCCCTCGATCGCGCGCACGTAGCGGACGAGGTCGGGCGCAGCACCGAGGCGCACCACCGGATAGCCGACGAGCTGACCGGGCCCGTGGTAGGTGATGTCGCCGCCGCGGTCGACGCGATAGACCGATGCGCCGGTGCGGCGAAGCTCGTCGAATCCCGCGAGCAGGTGGTCGATCGTGCCGCGTCGTCCGATCGTGTACACGGGACCGTGCTCGAGGAGCAGCAGACGCTCGTCGTCGCCGGCACGCACCCGCACCGCGACCGCCTCCTGCAGACGCCAGCCGTCGACATAGTCGACGCGCCCGAGCCAGGTCGAACGCAGCGAGCTAGCGCCGGACATGCCGCTCCGCGTGATACGAGGACCGCACGAGCGGACCGGCTTCGACGTGCCGGAAGCCCATCGTCATACCGGCTTCCCGCAGATCGTCGAATTCCGCTGGCGTCCAGTAGCGCTCGATCGGCAGGTGCACCGGCGATGGGCGCAGGTATTGCCCCACCGTGAGGATGTCCGTCCCCTGCGACGCGATGTCCCGCATCGTCGCGACGACCTCGTCGCGGGTCTCGCCGAGACCGACCATGATCCCGCTCTTGCAGACGAGTTCCGGAGCGCGCTGCTTCGTCCGGTGGAGCACCTCGAGCGATCGCTCGTAGCGCGCCTGCGGTCGCACGCGTGGATACAGCCGCGGGACGGTCTCGACGTTGTGATTCAGGATCTCGGGCTTCGCGGCCAGGACCGTGGCGAGTGACTCCGGTCGACCGACGAAGTCCGGGATCAGTACCTCGACCGTCGTCGCTGGGGACTGGCGACGGATCTCGCGGATCGTCTCCGCGAAGATCTCGGCGCCGCCGTCGGGCAGCTCGTCCCGGTTCACGCTCGTCACCACCGCGTGCCCGAGGCCCATCTGCGCAACGGCCTCGCCGACGCGCCGCGGCTCCTCGACATCCACGACACCGGGCCGCCCGGTCTTCACCGCGCAGAAGCCACACGACCGCGTGCACGTGTCGCCGAGGATCATGAACGTCGCGGTGCCCGCGCCCCAGCACTCGGCCATGTTCGGGCAGTGCGCTTCCTCGCAGACGGTGTGCAGCTCCTTGCTGCGCATGAGGCGCCGCAGGTTCTCGTAGGTCGGACCCGTGGGCAGGCGGACCTTGAGCCACTCGGGCCGCGCGCGATCGATCGGCACGACCGTGTTCGAGGCGCCGCGCCCGCGCGAGCGCGGCCGCTCCACCTCGCCGGGGATCTCGAAGACGATCGGGGCGAGCTCTGCCACTAGTACACCGGCACCGTCGGGCCGACCGTTTGGAGCCAATCGCGCATCGTCTGCAGGAATCGCGCGGCGGTCGCTCCATCGATGACGCGGTGGTCGAAGCCGATCACGAGGTTCATCCGCTGACGGATGGCGATGGCGTCGTCGTCGGTGACGATGAGGCGCTTCACGATCGTCTCCGACGACACGATCGCGGCCTGGCCCGGCGGAACGATCGGGCTCGAGATGATGGTCCCGAGCGGTCCGGTGTTGTTCACGGTGAACGTCCCGCCGTAGAAGTCGTCGAACGTGAGCTTGCGGGACTTCGCGCGGTCGACGACGTCGCGGATCGACCGCATCAGGCCGGCGAGGCTCTTCCCGTCGGCGTCACGGATCACCGGCACGACGAGGCCGTCGTCGCCAAGGGCGACCGCGTAGCCGAGGTTGATCTCCTTGTGCGCGATGACGCCCTGATCGGTGAAGCTCGAGTTCACGAGCGGCACGGTGCGCAGCGCCTCGACCGCCGCCTTGCAGATGAACGCGGCAGGCGACAGGTCGAAGCCCTCCCGCGCCTGGAAATCGCCGCGCACCTTCTCGCGGTACTTCATGAGCGCTGTCATGTCGATCTCCATGACCGCATGCGCGTGCGGCGCGGTCCACGCCTGCACCATGTTGTTCGCGATCGCGCGGCGCATCTGCGAGAGGGGCACGAGCTCGTCGCCCGCGAGAGACGTCGGGGCCGCGGGACGCGCCGCGGTCCGCGCTGGTCCGCCCGACACCACCTGCGATGCCGCCGGTCGGGCCGCTTGGGGCTCCTGTGGCGCGGGCGCGGCCTGCGCGCTCGCGATGTAGTCCTCGACGTCCTTCTTCGATACGCGCCCACCGAGTCCGGTGCCCTCGATCTGGGAGATGTCGATGCCGTTCTCTGTCGCGAGCTTTCGCACCGCCGGAGTCGCCCTGACATCGGAGAGATCGGGACGCTCCGCGGTCGCCGTCGACGAAGCGGATGAGGACGGCTGCGGGGACGAGGACGACGAGGAGGACGACGTCGAGGAGGGCGCCGGAGGGGACGCGGTCTGTGAAGGCGCCGAGGGCGTCGGCTCCGACGGCAGTTGAGCCGGCGTCGGCTGCGGGCGTTGCATCGAGGGAGCGGTAGCCGGCGAGTTTGCCGGAGGAGTCGATGCCCGAGGCGCCCCCTGAGGAGGCGTCGGCTGAGGCCGCGACGGAGCGGGTTGGGAAGGTGCCGACTGTGGCGCGCTGGCTTGTGAGGCGGCGGGCGACGCCGCGGCAGCGTCACCGTCCGTGTCGAACGTCGCGAGGAGCGTCCCGATCGGGACGGTCTGCCCCTCGTCCACCTTCACCTCTTTCAACGTTCCGGCGACGGGCGACGGGATCTCGGTGTTGACCTTGTCGGTCTGCACCTCGACGAGCAGGTCGTATTTGTTCACCTTCTCGCCAGGCTGCTTCAGCCACTTGCCGATCGTCCCTTCGGTGACGGACTCACCGAGCTTGGGCATCTTCAGCTCAAAGACGGACAAGGAGCACCTCCGAGTGGAGAGCGCGGACGGCCATCAATACGCCGCCAGCTCGCGCATCTTCGTCGCGATCTTCTCAGGGTCCGGCATGAACCAGTCCTCCTGCGGTTTGTTGTACGGCATCGCCGGGACCTCCGGCCCGCCGAGGCGCATCACCGGCGCATCGAGGGCATCGAATGCCTCCTCGGCGATGAGCGCCGCGATCTCGGCCCCGGCCCCGAACAGCCGGTTGTCCTCATAAACGATCAAACACTTTCCGGTCTTCCGCGCTTCCCGAAGGATCGTCGCAGCGTCGAGTGGTCGAAGACTGCGCACATCGACGACGTCCACGGAGATCCCCTCGTTCGCCAGCGCCTCGGCGGCCTTCAGGCTGTGGTGGAGCATCAGCCCGTACGCGAAGACGGTGATGTCGGTGCCCTCGCGCTTCACGTCGGCTGGCCCGAGCGGGATCGTGAACTCAGGATCGTCGGGCACGTCGCCACGGACGGCGCGGTACGTGGCCTTGTGCTCGAGGAAGATGACGGGATCCGGGTCGCGCAGCGCAGCCCGCAGCATCCCGGTGATGTCGCGTGGCGTGCTCGGCACGACCACCTTGAGTCCCGGGACGTGCGCGTAGAAGGCCTCGACCGATTGCGAGTGGTACAGCGCGCCGTGAACGCCCCCACCCCACGGCATGCGGACCACGATGGGCACGCCGTACGCGCCGTTCGAGCGATACCGGATGCGCGCGGCCTCGTCGACG
The DNA here is from genome assembly GCA_036001645.1 of Candidatus Limnocylindria bacterium. Lineage (GTDB taxonomy): Bacteria > Chloroflexota > Limnocylindria > P2-11E > P2-11E > CF-39. The sequence continues at coordinate 8,520 of DASYUC010000149.1, read as the reverse complement.
ATCTGCTCGAACGCGGGCGCGCTGAAGTCGGCGAACTGCATCTCGGCCACCGGCAGGAGGCCGCCGATCGCCGCACCGATCGCGATGCCGACGATCGATGACTCAGCGACCGGCGTGTCGATGATGCGGTGCTTGCCGAATTCCTCGATGAAGCCGTCCGACACGCGGAACACGCCGCCGCGGACGCCCACGTCCTCACCCATGAGGATGTAGCGCTCGTCACGCCGGAACTCTGACAACAGGGTGTCGTGGACCGCCTGGACGTTGCTCTTCTCGGTCATCGCTCCAACTCTATGTCCAGCGACGGGAAGCGACCCGGGTGCCGCTCGCGCTGGATCGCGTATGCGCTCGCGAAGATGTCCTCGCGGCTGGGCTTCGAGAAGTAATCGCCGTCGACGCCGACCGGCGTGCGGTTCGCGCGCGCGGTCAAGGTGCGCGGTCCCACGTCCAGATGGTCGATGCCCCGCTGCGTCTCGACGATCTGCTGAAGGATGTAAGCCGACCCGCCGCCGGGAAGGTCTTCGTCCACCACGAGCAGCGCGCCGGTCTTCTTCACCGACTCGACGATCGTGTGGCCGATATCGAATGGCAGCAGCGTGCGCACGTCCACGATCTCGACGTCGATGTCGGCCGCCGCGAGATCCCGCGCCGCCTCGAGCGCGATGCGGCACAGCGCTCCGTACGTGACGAGGGTGATGTCTGCGCCCTCGCGCAGCCGCTCCGGCACGCCGAGCGGCAGGGTGTACTCGCCGATGTTCGTCGGCGCGCGCTCCTTGAGGCGATAGCCCGAGAGCACCTCGATCACGATGCCGGGATCGTCGCCGCGCAGCAGCGTGTTGTAGTAACCCGCCGCCTGCGTCATGTCGCGCGGCACGCACACGTGCATGCCGCGCAGCGTGCCCAGCAGCATCTGCATCGGCGAGCCGGTGTGCCAGATCCCCTGCAGCCGGTGGCCTTTGGTCCGGATGAGGACCGGCGCCATCTGCCCGCCCGCGGTGCGATGGCGCAGCGTCGCGAGATCGTCGGACGCGAGCTCGAGCGCGTACAGCAGGTAGTCCACGTACTGGATGTCGACGATCGGCCGTAGGCCGCGCATCGCCGCGCCGATCCCCTGACCGAGGATCGTCGCTTCGCGGATGCCGGTGTCGGTGACGCGGAGCGCGCCGTGCTTCTCCTGGAGTCCCTCGTACACGAGGTTGACGTCACCCAGGCGGCCGACGTCCTCGCCGAGGATGACGAGGCGCGGGTCGCGCGTGAGGCTCGCGTCGAAGCAGCGGAGGAGCACGAGGCGGCCGTCGATGAGCTCGGGCTTCGCCGGGAACTCGGGCGCCACCGGGCGCACCCGCAGCGGCGAGCGGTCCGATTCGCTGAGGAGGTGCGAGTTGTAGCGGGTCTCGTTCTCCTCGCGGTACGTACGCACGAAGCGCGCGAGCTCGGCGCGTGCCGGCCCTTCACGGCCGCGCAGTGTGGCGAGCGCGCGGAACGTGGCCGTGTAGACCGCGCGATGGCTCAGGGGATCCCCCGCCTCGCGCAGGTCGGTCGCGATGGCATCGAGGGAGACGCCGGACTCCGTCGCGGCCGCGCCGATCAGTGTCAGTGCCTCGTCGCGACGGCGGCGGATCGGCTCCTGGAACGTCTCGTACGCGCGCTCGCGTATCTGCTCGACCTCGGAGCGGTCGTGCTTCTCGAACTCGTCGAGCGTCGCGGCGTCGGCGATGTCCTCGCGGATCATCCACTCGCGCATCCGTCGGATCGGGTCGGCCTCGACCTCGAAGGTGAGGCGCTCCTTCGGCTTGTAGCGCTCGTGGCTGCCGCTGGTGGAGTGCCCCTGCGGCTGCGTCATCTCGATGACGTGCACGATCGCGGGCACGTGCTCGCGACGAACGCGCTCGGTGATGATCGCGTAGGTGTCGCACAGCGCGACGTAGTCCCAACCCTTCACGACCTCGATCTCGAATCCCGGACCGCCGTCGCGCCGCATGCCCGCGAGGGCCGCGGACACCGAGCTCTTCGTCATTTGCAGCTCGTTGGGGACCGAGATGCCGTAGCCGTCGTCCCAGACGCTGATCAGGAGCGGCACCTGGAGGACGCCGACGGCGTTCACCGACTCCCAGAACAGGCCCTCCGCCGCCGCGGCGTTGCCGATCGTGGTGAAGCAGACCTCGTCGCCGTTGCGCGAAAAACCGTTCGCGACGTCGCGCAGCACCGCGGACTCGCGGTACAGCTTTGACGCCCAGGCAAGGCCGACCGATCGAGGCATGTGCGCGGCGACGGGCGAGAAGTCGGACGCGACCTGCACACCACTGATGAGGTCGCGCCAGTGCCCTTGCTCGTCGACGATGCGTGTCGCGTAGTGGTTCGACATCTGACGCCCGCCGGAGAACGGGTCGCGCGTCACGTCGGCGTCGGCGTAGAGCTGCGCGAAGTACTGCTCGAGCGTGGTCACGCCGACCGCCAGCATCACGGTCTGGTCGCGGTAATAGCCGCTCCGCCAGTCGCCCGGGCGCATGACGTGCGCCATCGCGAGCTGCGCGACCTCTTTCCCGTCGCCGAAGATGCCGAACGGAGCGCGTCCCGCGAGCACCTCGCGCCGGCCGAGCTCGCTCGCGGCGCGGCTGCGCACGGCGAGCCGGTAGTCGGCGATGATCTGCTCGGCGCTGAGAGTGAGCTTCGCGCGCGGCGTGGTGATCGAGGGCCGCGAACGGGTCTTCAAGCCAGCCTCAATGGTGCCAGTTTCCCTCACGCCGCGGCGGCAGCTTCGGCACGATCGAGGAAGGGCAGAAGCGCAGCGAGGAACGCGTCGGTCTGTTCTACCTGCGGAAGATGCCCGCAGTCGTCGATGAGCTCGATGCGCGCCTGCGGCATCACGTCCTCGGCCTCGGCGACGTGCTCGACCGGCAGCACACGGTCCTCGCGACCCCAGATCACCAGGACCGGCCCCGCGAATCGTGACGCGAGCGCGACCCAGTGGTCGCGCAGCGACTGACGAACGCCGAAGATCGTGACGCCCGAGCGAAGCGCGTTCACGAACTCGCCGAACGACGGAAAGCCGTAGCGCTCGGCCTCCTCGTACAGCGACGCGGGGATCCGACGAGAGTCATAGAAGCAGGTACGGAGCACATCGCGTGCTTGCTCGGGCCGGCCGAAGACCCGCGAGAGCGTAGGGACACCCGGAAGCGTGCAGATCCGCAGGAAAAGGGCCACCTCCGTGCCGACACCGCCGCCCGCGACGAGCGATAGCGACCGCGTGCGCTCCGGCTGGCTGACCGCCGCGGTGAACGCCACCGCCCCTCCCATCGAGTTGCCGACCAGATGCGCGGAGCGGATCCCGAGCTCATCGAGCAGCGCTTCAACGAAACGCGGATAGAAGGGATCGTGTGGACCGAAGTGCTCGACGTGGCCCGGGGCATCGCTTTCACCGAATCCCGGAAGATCGAACGCAATGGTCCGGCGACCGGTGCGCGCGATGGGCGACATCACCTCGCGCCAGTTCTCGGCCCAACCGCCGACACCGTGGATCAGCACGACCGGATCGCCGCGTCCCGCGTCATCCTCTTCGAGTACGCGCGTACGCAGACCCATCACGCTGAGCGTCTTCGAGCGCATCACGTCCATATACTGCGCTCGATGCTCTTCTACTACCTCTGCACGCTCGGTGAAGAACGGTATCGCGCGGCCTATCCGACCGGTGCACAGAGCAAAGACGCCGACGTCTACAAGTGGGTCGTCTTGCATTCGGGATCGCCCGCGGTCTGCCAGCGCGAGCATCCCGGCGCGCATCGCTGGCGTCCGGACGAGGGCGGCGACGAAGAGCGCGTCGTGCGCAGCTACGCGGTACTGCAGTGGGACAAACACGGATTCGACCTCGCGAAGCGCAAGCCTGCCCTCGGCGAGCGCTTCGATTCACCGTGGGGCCCGTCGCTCGTGATCGAGCGCGCTGAGGACCCGGTCACCGGCACCTACCTCTTGCTACGGATCTTCCCGCACGGGCACACGGGCAAGGACGGCGAGATGGGTCTCGAGCGGAAGGACGTCCCGAAGGAGCTGGTCGGCAAGGTCTAGCGCCGCCTAGCTGCTCTCCGCCTTCGAATGCGCCCGATGCTCTTGGTGATGAAGGTGGGCGTGCTCGTCTTCCTTCTCTTTCGGCGGATAGAAGAGGCCGGCGATGTAGAAGCGCGACGGCGCCTGCGCGTACGACGAGAGCAGCAGATGAACGTCGTACTTCGCGAAGAGCGCCGTGCCCCACGTCTCGCGGAAGCGAGTCGCCCACTGCGGGCCGTACCGCTCGCGACTCAGCCGCGTCATCTCGTGGAGCTCCCAGTCGAGCACCGGTAGCTCGTGCGACTCGACGCAGTCCTCGCTCGCGCACCGGAAGCGCAGCCGGAGCGGCAGGTGGAGCACATCGCCATCGGGCTCGGGTCGTATGAATCCGACCGTCGCGGCGCGATCGCGCGCGAGCGCCTGCAGCGACTCGAGCGACGCGCGAAGGTGCGGGCGCACGAACGGCCAGCGCAGGCGCCACGCATCCTTGGCGTCGACGTACGCCGTCGCGGTCACCTCGCCCTCGACGTTCACCGTCTCCGGACGCACGTCGCGCTCATCCCTCACGGTGCGCATGTGGATCCACGACCAGCGCAGCAGCGGCGGATCGGTGTCGTTCCCTTTCCAGGGAAACGGCGAGAGGCGGAGCAGACGACCGCTCTCTCGATCGACGCCGATCACCGAGGCGCGCTCGACCGGAAACTCGTTCGCCGCGATCGTCTTCGCGATGGCGAGCACGTCGTGCTCGGCGCTCGCGTCCTCCATCTGCGCCTCGCTCATGTAGTCACAATAGGTGCGAAATGCGCGATGGCCTCGCACGTGAGTTCCCGGAGGCAGTACGCGGCGCGGCGTGGGTCCGCACGCGCATCGCAGGTCGACGTGTGGCGGTCTGGAGCGAGCCCGTCGTCTGGGCCACGATCTCGGCCATCGGCGCTGGCTTCCTCGTCACGGCGGTGGTGCAAGCCGTGGTCGGTCTCACGAGCGAAGCGATCCAGGCACTACGCGCGCCGACGCCGTTCCCACTGTTTCCCGCGGTCACCATCGCCGGCAGCGCCGCAACGGCTGCCGCCGCCCTCGGCGCCGGTGGGTTGGGCGCGCTCGCGCTCGCCCTGGTCTACGCGCTGATCGGCATCGCGCTCCGGATCCCAAGCCTCCTGGCGTTCTGCGAACGATCCGGCAACGTGTTTCCCGCGCCAGGGCCGGACCAGTGCTCGGCGTTCGGCTTCCTCGCCTCGTATTGGCCGCAGTTCGTCGGGATCGGCCTCGGCATCGTGCTCGCGCGCACCATCCTCAGCACGCGCGGCGAGGGGGCCAACTCGCTCCTGCGCGTCGCGGGTGCGCTGGCGATCGCGCTCTTCGCTGTGAGTGCCGCCTGGGGGATCGCCTTCGCGCAGGCCGGATACGTCGCGGAGCCGGGCGGCGCGGCGACGAGCGCGCTCACCGTCGCGGCCGGCATCGCCGCCGCAGCCGTCGCGGCCGGCGCGCTGGCCGCGCAGCTCCCGCGTGGCGTCCGGAACGCCGCGATCGTCGCCGCGATCTGGTTGGTGCCGTGGTTCGCGTTGCAGGTGCCGTTCGCGATGAGGAGCCTCACCGGTCCGATCGCGGAGGACAACGTCATTCCGATCGTGGCGAGCATCGTGATCGAACCGATCGCCGCCGCCTTTCTGGTCCTGAGTGCGGCACTCGGCGCACGCAGCCGCTTCGTCCCACGCGAGCCTGCGTAGCATCAACTCATGACCATCGACGAGAAAGAGCTCGCGCTGGCGGCCGAGCATCCGCGGGGGACCGAGCGCCGTCGGCTTCTTCCGTACCGCGAGGCGCTCAACGACGCGAAGGCGTACGCGGCGCTGCCCCAGACCGATCGCGACGCGATCGTGCGCTGGGCCGAGGTGCGGCGCCGCATCCGGGAGACCATCGGCCTGGATCACGATCCGGTGAATCTCGCGGACCCGCTCCTGCCCTCCGCGCAGCTGCGCGCGCACGTCCTCGACGGCGAGCGCATCGCCGCAGGTCGCGCGGCCGTCGACGATCCCGGTGGCGATCTCCTCGAGGTCGTCGCCGCGATCCGGGCCGCGGCCCGAGTGAGCGACTAGCCAGCCGCCGCGGCGGCCGACGCGAGGACGGCGACGCCGTTCACGATCGCGTGGAGCGCGACGCAGGGATAGATGCTGCCCGAGCGGCTCCGCAGGTAGCCGAGCCCCAGGCCCGTGACGAGCACCCACGGCAGATCGATCACCGCGCCGTGCGCGAGCGCGAACGCGACGGCGCTGCCCACGATCGCGGCGCGCTGTCCGTACGCCTCCAGCAGACGGAAACCGAGCCCGCGGCAGGCGGCCTCCTCGACCATAGGGACGAACACCGCGATCGCGATCGCGTTCGCGATGAACGCGTCGAGGCGCGTGGGATCCCAGAACTGCGGCACGGCCTGCTCGCGCGAGCCGTGGCCGAGCACGATCTCCTCGAGGAACGAGACCGCGTAGGTCGCTGCGAGCGCGCCGCCGGCCACGCGCCACGAAGCGGGCCACGACGACGGACGGCGCAGCGCGAACGTCTCGCGGAACGGCAGCCCGCGAGCGATCAGGAGGAGCACGAGCAACACCAGGCCGTCGAACGCGAAGGTGACGATCGCGGTCGACCAACGGAAGAAGAAGTCGGGCGCAGCGCCGTCGTCGCCACCCGCGAACCGTGCGCCGTAGCTGAGCGCCGCGATCGCCGCCATCAGGACGACCCACGCGGCGAGCCGTCCGCCGTGGCGCGGTGCGTTCAGGCGGTCGCGGCCTGCGCCCGGAGCGGCGCGAGGAGCTCCAGCGCCCGATCCATCTCCTGCACGGTGTTGAAGTAGTGCGGCGACAGGCGGATGAGTCCCGGCCGGCTATCGCAGATGACGCCCTGCGCGCGAAGCGCCTCGACCGCGCGCTGCGGCTCGGGATGCTCGAGCGTGACGATGGCGGTCCGCTCCGCAGCGACACGCGGACAGCGCACGGTCCAGCCCTGCGCGATCGACCCTTCGACGAGACGCTGCGACAGCAGCATGTGGCGCTCGCGCACGGTCGCGATGCCGACCTCGGCGAGGAGCGCGAGACCGGCGAGCGCGGTGTAGATCGCCGCCACGGCGGGCGTTCCGTACTCGAACCGGCGCGCGCCGGTCCCGTACGCGAGGTGCTCCACGTCGAACGTGAAGGGATCCATCACGCCCCACCAGCCGACGGCGCTCGGCCGCGCGCGCTCGGCGATCTCGCGCCGCGCATACAGGAACGCGATGCCCGGGCCGCCCATGAGCCACTTGAGCGTTCCGCCGACGAGGTAGTCGATCCCAGCCGCGTGAACGTCGAACGGGAACGCGCCGATCGACTGGTACGCATCCACGACGAGCAGGGCGCCTTTCCGGTGGCAGATCTCCGCCAGCGCGCGGACGTCCTGGATCCAACCGGTCGTGAAGTACACGTGACCGGTGCACACCGCGCTGGTCCGCTCGTCGACCGCGCGCTCGAAGAGCTCGAGCGGAACGCGCACACGATCGGGGCTCCGCACGAACTCCACGCGCGCGCCGCGCGCGGCGACCGCGTGGAAGGCGTGACCGTCCGTCGGGAAATCGAGATCCGACACAACGACCTTCGGCCGTTTCGCGTAGTCGAACGTGCTCGCGATCCCCACGAGCCCGGCGGACACGTTCGGTTCGATCGCGACTTCATCGCGCGACGCACCGAGGACCCCGGCGATGCCGTCGCGGAGCGCTTCGTACTCGCCGATCCAGTGGTCGTACCACGCACGTCCACCGAGCTCGGTCCATTCGCGCGCGAAGCGCTCGATCCGTTCGCGGCCCGCGCGCGGCAGGGGCGTCAAGGAGCAGTTATTCAGGTACACGAGCTCCTTCGTGATCGGGAACTCGTCGCGCCAGCTCCGCTCCTGGTCGTTCACGGCAAGAGCCTAGCGGCCAGGCGGCGGTTGCCAGAGCTCGATGCGGTTGCCCTCGGGGTCGGTGATCCAGCCGAAGCGTCCCTCCGCGGTCTCCTCGACGCGCTGGTCAACGGTCACCCCCTCGACTCGCAGCGCGGCGAGCACGGCGTCGAGATCCGCGACGCGGTAGTTCAGCATCGCGCGCTGCCCCGACAGACCGAAGTAATCGCTGTCCTCCTCGAAGATCGCCCATACCGTCGAGCCCGGCCGCGCCGGGTCGCTGTGGTCGCGCCAGCGGAACAGCGCCCATCCGCCCTCCTCGACGGCGATGTCGAGATGCCGCCGGTACCAGTCGGCGAGACCCGCTTTGTCGCGCGCCTTGATGAACACGCCGCCGAGGCCGGTGACTCTTGGCCCTAGCACGTCGGCGCCAACGTGGCCGTCACCAGCCGATGGCGTAGCTCTCGCGACGCGGGTCGGCACCGCCTTCGAGCGTGCCCGGCTCGAGCCGGCGGATCGCGCACATCCCCGCCGCCGCGGGCGTGAAGTCCGGGAGATCGCGGATAACGTGACCGAGCGACG
>DASYUC010000148.1:0-40438 GCA_036001645.1 Candidatus Limnocylindria bacterium | reverse complement strand
GCAGGAGGTTCTCGCACTTGAGCCAGACCTCGAGTCCGAGCGCGGCGCTCACCGCGTCGCGCTGGACTAGCGGCGTCGGTGCGAGATGCGACCTGAGGAATCCACGCGCCGCGAGCACGTCGGCGAATGACGGTTCGCCCGTCCACGCGGACTGCCGCGCGGCTACGCCGCCCTGCGAGTGCGCCAAAGCGCCGCTGCGAGCGCGAGCATCCAGAGGCCGAGTGTGAGACGCAGAGGCAGCGCCAGGGTCGTCATGTCGGCGCCTACCGGACCGAAGAGGATCACCAACGCGAACTGGCCGACAGCCAGACCGAGGGTGACGGCGCCAAGCCAGCGGTTAACGACATTCGTCTCCCACCACAGCTTGCCGAGGGTCCACCACCACATGGCACGGACGAACAGGGCGGCCAGCGTGAGCTCGGGCGCAGCGGACGCGCCGATACCGATCGCGATGACCACCGTGCCGATGATCGTGCCGAGCATCGCGCCGCTGTCGCGCACTCTGGCGTGGCGCGCGTGCAACACCGCGATGACGGGGAGCATGAGGCCGTACGCGACGGCGGTGAGGAAGACGTACCAGTCGGGATAGAACCCGGGGTCAACGGCGGTGCGGACGATGTGGAGGATGCCCGCGAGCGCCGCCCAGACCGCGGCCTTCCAGACAGCCTCGTCCTCGTGGGTCTGGACGTCGTGAGTCGCCTCTTGGGTCTCGACCTGAGTCACTACGTCTTGCGCTTCCCGTTCTCGTCGTATTCGTAGAAGCCTTTGCCGGTCTTCACGCCGAGATGACCGGCGAGGACCATCCGCTTCAGGAGCGGCGGCGGCGCCCACGCCGGATCGCGGAACTCATCGAAGAACGTGTTCGCAACGTGCAGGTTGATGTCGAGTCCGGTGTAGTCGATGAGCTCGAACGGCCCCATCGGGTGCCGCAGGCCGAGCTTCACGGCCTTGTCGATGTCCTCAGGTGTCGCGACGCCCTGCTCGAGGGCGCGGATCGCCTCGAGCATGATCGGGATCATCAGCCGGTTGACGATGAAGCCCGGGGTGTCCTTGCAGACCACCGGCGTGTGACCGAGACGCGTCACGAACCCGCGCAGCGCCTCCACCGTCGCATCGCTCGTCGTGATCGCCTTCACCACCTCGACCAGCTGCATGACGACGGGCGGATTGAAGAAGTGCAGGCCCGCGAACCGGTCGGGCCGCTTGGTCGCCGCGGCGATCTCGATGATTGTCAGGCTCGAGGTGTTCGAGGCGAAGATCGTGGATGCCGGACAGACGCGGTCGAGCTCTTCGAAGACCTCTTTCTTGGCGTCCATGACCTCGATCACCGCCTCGATGACGAGATCGCGGTCCTTGAAATCCGCCAGCGACGTGGTGCTGCGGATGCGTCCGCGCGTCTTCTTCGCGTCGTCCTCGGAAAGCTTGCCGGCCTTCACGACGCGCGCGAGCGATGAATCGATGCGCGCGAAGCCGCGGTCGAGGAACTTCTGCTCCACGTCACGGGCGAGCACGTCGAAGCCCGCGGCCGCGCACACCTGCGCGATCCCCGAGCCCATCTGTCCGAAACCGACGATCCCGACGCGCTCGATGGCCATGGCGTGCGTTCCTCCTGTGGCGGCTCGGATGGGCGCCGACAGCATACCGAGATGCTCGATACCATCGGCGAGATGCCCCCCTTCCGCGGACCCGAGGCTGTCGATATTTTCCTCACCGTCAACGGGCAGGGAGCGACCGCGCACCTGCCGCCGCACCGGTCGTTGCTCGAGCTGCTGCGCGGTCCGCTGGGTCTCACGGGAACGAAGCTCGTCTGCAACGCGGGCAACTGCGGAGCGTGCACGGTGCTGGTCGAGGGTCGCCCGGTGTACTCGTGCATCACGCTCGCGGTCGCGTGCGAGGGAAAGCGCGTCGAGACGATCGAGGGCATCTCGAAGGACGGCGAGCTCCATCCGGTGCAGGAGGCGTTCATCGACCACGACGCCTATCAATGCGGCTTCTGCACGCCCGGACAGGTCATGTCCATCGTCGCGCTGCTGCGCGCGAAGGGGGGCGCGCCGACCGAGGACGAGATGCGCCGCGCTGTCACCGGCAACCTCTGCCGGTGCGGCGCCTACGTGAACATCGTGAAGGCCGGCATGTCGGCGGCGCGGCGGAAGAAATAGTGGCAGGCATCCGCGTCGTCAAGAGCCGCGACGAGTTCGAAGGCGAGATCTTCGAATCGCTCTCGATCATCCAGGGAAGCGATCTCCCAGCACACGCGGCCAGCGTCGAGTTCGAGGAGATCGGCAAGTCGCGCAAGCGCGTCGACGGCGTGCAGCGGGTGACGGGACGCGCGACATACACACACGACGTCGCGCTGCCGGGCATGCTGCACGCGCGCGTGCTCCGCAGTCCGTACCCGCGCGCGCGCGTGCGCGCGATCGACACGAAGAAGGCGGAGGCACTACCCGGCGTGCGCGGCGTCCTCCATCGCTTCAACTCGCCGAAGGCCGCGTTCCGCGGTGAGGAGACGATCTTCCGTGAGGAGGTCCGTTTCATCGGCGATGAGGTCGCTGCCGTCGCCGCCGATGACGCGGACACGGCCGCGCGTGCGCTCGGGCTGATCGAGGTGGAGTACGAGCTGCTGCCGCATGTCACCGATCTCGAGGAGGCGATCACCGACGGCGCGCCGAAGCTCGAGGACGGCGGGAACGTGTTCGATGCGGGGTCGCTGAAGCGGGGCGAGCCGCGGCAGGCGTTCAAGAGCGCCGATGCCGTCGTCGAGGGGACCTATCGGACGTCGACGCAGCTGCACAACTCGCTCGAATCGCACGGCGCGGTCGCGCAGTGGGACGGCGAGAACCTGACGGTCTGGGAATCGACCCAGCACGTCTTCGGCGTGCGCGAGGGCATCCGCGCGGCGCTGCTGCTCCCGCTGTCGCGGATCCGCGTGATCTGCGACTACATGGGCGGCGGCTTCGGCTCGAAGGGTGGTGTGGGGAAGTACTCGATCATCGCCTCGCTCTTCGCGAAGCAGCTGGGCCGGCCGGTGCGCTGCGTGCTCACGCGGCACGAGGAGAACCTCGCGGCCGGAAACCGCTCCGCGACGCTCCAGAAGGTGAAGCTCGCGGGGAAGGATGGGCGCATCACCGCCGTCGATCACACCTCGTGGTCGAACGCGGGCCAGGGCCGCTGGGTCGCGAATCCGACCGGCCCGACGAACACCCTGTATGACTTCGCGAACCTCACGACGAAGTCGTACCGCGTCGTCACGAACGCGGGATCGCTCTCGGCCTTCCGCGCTCCGGGCTATGTCGAAGGCACTTTCGCGCTCGAGCAGGCGATCGACGAGCTCGCCGAGCGCATGGGCGTCGATCCGCTCACGCTGCGCCGCCGCCATGCCGCGTCACAGAAGGACCCGCGCACCACCAAGACGTATTCGCTGAAGCGGCTCCTCGAGTGCTACACGATCGGCGCGCGCGAGATCGGGTGGACGAAGCGGCGTGCGGGTGGCACGCGCGGCTCGGCGCCGCACCGGCGGCGCGGCATCGGGATGGCGACGCAGATCTGGGGCGGCGGTGGCGGACCGCCCGCCTACGCGACGGTCCACTTCAACAGCGACGGCACCGTGATCCTGCGCGCGGGGACACAGGACATCGGCACCGGAACGCGCACGGTGCTCGCGCAGATCTGCTCGGAGGAGCTCGGCGTCGAGTGCGACCGCATCTCGGTGCGCATCGGCGACACCGAAGGTCCATACGGTCCGATCTCCGCGGGTTCCCTCACGCTCGCTTCGGTGGGACCGGCGGTCCGACTCGCCGCACGCGACGCGCGCGAGCAGTTCCTCGGCGCCGCGGCTGGAGTGCTCGAAATACGCAAGACGGAGCTGCGAATGGAACGCGGTCACATCGTCAGCAAGGGCGCGCGCACGCCGATCTCCGAGGTCAGCAAGAAGCTCGAGAACAACACCGTGATCGGCAAGGGGTCCCGGTGGCCGAACCCGGAGAGTCTGGCGATCAAGACGTTCGGTGCGCACTTCGCGCAGGTCGAGGTCGACACCCTCACCGGCGAGATCGTCGTCGAGAAGGTGGTCGCCGTGCACGACATCGGCCGCATCGTGAATCCGATGACCGCCGCGTCGCAGGTCCAGGGCGGCGTCATCCAGGCGCTCGGGTTCGCCCTGAGCGAGGAGCGCGTGGTCGATCGTTCGCTCGGCCGCGTCATGAACGCCGATCTCGAGTGGTACAAGATCCCGACCGTGCTCGACGTCCCCGAGATCGTGGTGCGCTTCACCGACCGTCCTGACCGGAGGGCCAACAACCTCGGCGCGAAGGGGCTGGGCGAGCCGCCGATCATCCCGACCGCGGCGGCCGTCGCAAATGCGGTCGCGAATGCGACCGGCGTGCGCCTGCGCCACGCGCCGATGACGCCGGCCCGCGTGCTCGAGGCCTTGGCGGTGGTCCGATGAGCCTGTTCTCCTACGCGAAGCCGCGCGCGCTGGGCGAGGCGCTGAGGCTCCTGAAGAACGGCACCGTCGCGCTCGCCGGCGGGACCGATCTCGTCGGTCTCATCAGGAGCGGTCTCGCGAGACCCAACGCGCTCGTCGACCTGACCGGGATCGACGGCCTGCGCGGCTGGAGCCGCGAGAAAGGCAAAGGCTTGCGCATCGGCGCGCTCACATCGCTCTCCGAGCTCGAGACCTCGCCGCAGCTGCGCAAGCTCGCGCCGATGATCGCCGAGTCGCTGCGTGATGCCGCGACGCCGCAGCTCCGCAACATGGGGACCGTTGGCGGCAATCTGCTGCAGCGCAACCGCTGCTGGTACTTCCGCGACGAGGCCGTGCCGTGCTGGCTCAAGGGCGGCACGCGCTGCTTCGCGGCCGAGGGCGAGAACCGCTATCACGCGATCATCGGCGCCGCCGAGTGCGTGATGGTGTCCCCGTCCGATCTCGCGCCCGCGCTCATCGCCTACGACGCCGAGATCGAGCTTGCCTCGAGCATCGGCCGCCGGACCGTGAAGCTCGGCATGTTCTTCATCACGCCCAGCGGCCGACAGCGGAGGGAGCACGCGATAAAGAAGGGTGAGCTCATCACGTCGGTGCGCATCCCGGAGTCCGCGCTCGAGCGCCGCGGCACGTTCCTCAAGGCGATGGACCGGAAGGCGTGGAGCTTCGCGCTCGTGTCGGTCGCGGCCGCGGCGCGGATCAAGGATGGCAAGGCGCACGACGTGCGCGTCGTGCTCGGTGGCGTGGCGCCCTCCCCGTGGTGGGTGCCCGCCGCCCACAAGCTTCTCGAGGGCAGCGCGCTCGACGACAACTCGTGCCTCGCGGCGGCCGACGTGATCCTCGGCGGAGCGCAGCCGCTGCGTGACAACGGCTACAAGGTCACCCTGGCACGCGAGCTCATCCGCCGCGCGCTCCGCTCACTCGTCGCGTGACCCCTTGAGCGTCGCCGCAGACGCGATCCTCCAGGCGATCGAATCGAGCCTGCAGGTCTACCCGCCCGTATCGGGTCTTTCCGAAGATCTCGGCGTGAAAGGCGTGCGCGGACGCGTCACCGATCTCTCGCATCCCCTCGCGAACATGGTCGGCATGGCGAACATCGCGCCGGAGGACGTCGCCGCGACGCTGAAGAAGGTCCGCAACCGGTATTCGGGCGGACGCAAGGCTTACGGCTGGGTCACGGGGCCCCTCACGCGCCCGCACGATCTCGGCGAGCGGCTCGTCGCCAGCGGACTGGTGAAGGCCGGCGAGCTGGCGGGCATGGTGCTCACCGATCTCGCCGTTCCGATCTCGGTCGATCCCGCGATCGAGATCCGCGAAGGGACGCTGCAGGAGGCGCAGGCCGCGAGCGCGATGATGGGTCGGGCGTACGGGATGCCCGAGGAGGTCGCGCGCTTCTTCAACGTGCTGCTCGCGATGACCGACAGCAAGGTGAAGAACCGCGGCTACTTCGCGTTCGTCGACGGCGGCACCGAGCCGGTCGCGTGGAGCTACCTCGTGTACCTGCCGGACTCGCCGATCGTCCTGCTCGGCGGCGCCGCGACCGTGCCGGAGCACCGCGGTCGTGGCATCTACACCGCGCTCGTCGCGAAGCGGCTCGCCGACGCGCGCGCCGACGGGCGGAGCGCCGCGGTCATCCAAGCCGACCGCTCCACGTCCGCGCCGATCTGCGCGAAGCTCGGCTTCCGCGAGGTGTGCGCCATGGAGTTCTATTCCTGGGAAGGCGCGCCGCACCAAGAGATCCCGATGCTGAAGCTCGCGGACGAGCCGACCAGGGGTTAGAGCCTAGGACTCTCAGCACCGCGTACGCGCGCTAAGGCCAGCAAAGGATCAGCCCTCGATCGTCGCTGCGTGCACCGATGTCACGTACGGCAGGTACTGCGCGGCGCGGTCCCAGCTCTTCCCCTCGTCGCGGCTGGCCCATACGTCGCCGTTCGCCGTGCCGAAGTACACACCGAGCGGGTCGAGGAGATCGGTATCCATTCCCTCGCGCACCGACTCCAGCCGGGCGCCGGGCGGGAGCCCCTTGTCGTTCCTCTTCCAGGTCGCGCCGCGGTCGTTCGTCGAGTAGACCGCGATCCCCGGATCGACCGCGGTCCGCTCGGTGTCGTGGAGCGGGATCGCGTACGCGGTCGCCCGGTCACGCGGATGCATCGCGGCGGCGAAACCGAAGTTCGTCGGCAGGCCCTCGGTGCGATTGCGCCAGGCGGTCTCGCCCGGCTCGCGCCAGAAGACGTCGACGTGCACGCGCATGAAGCGGACGCCGCTCACCTTGGGGTGGGCGAGGAGCTTGTGGATGCAGTAGAAGACGTCGGGCCGGTCCTCCTTGCCCCCGGTCTGCGCGTTGTCCTGCGCCCAGGTGTTCCCTCCGTCGGTCGACGTGTACACGCCGCCGACGCTGATGCCGACCTGCATCTTGTTTGGATCATCGGCATCGATGGCGATCGAGTGGAGTCCCATGCCGCCGAAGCCGGGGACCCACTTCGCCCGGGAGGGCTGGTCGTCGAGCGCCTGATTCAGCTGCCAGGTCTCGCCGCGGTCCTCGCTTTTCCAGAGCGCCGCCGGCTCGGTCCCGGCCCACACGACGTTCGGCGTCTTCACATGGCCGGGCTCGATGTGCCAGGTCTGAGAGAAGGTGCGATCGGAGCCCTCGGGGAACGCGGGATTCTTTGACTTCTGCCACGTCTTTCCCATGTCGCGGCTGTAGTCGATGCGCGAGCCGCCCCAGGTCATGTTGATCGCGGCGTACATCGAGCCGTCGCGCGGGTCATATGTCGCGTGATGGATCGGCGCCGGCGCGCTGTAGGGACCGTCCTGCGTCCACTTCTTACGGTCCGCGTCGCTGCGCAGTGTGTAGAGACCCTTCTTCGTCCCGACCAGCAGCACCACGTGCTTCGCCATCTGAGATCCCTCCCCGATCTATCCGCCCGACAGGGCGGGAATGACATGAACGATGTCCCCGTCGGCGAGCGTAGCGTCCTCGCCGCCCAGGAAGCGCGCGTCCTCCTCGTTCACGAAGAGGCTCAGGTGCCTCCGCAGGCGACCATGCTCGTCGCGCATCCGCTCCGCGAGCGACGGATGCGCCTTCACGAGGGCCTCGAGCGCCTCGCGCAGCGTCGACGCGTCGAGCGCGACGTCGCGCGCTCCGCCGGCGAAGCCGCGGTAGGCGCCGTGGAGAAGTATCCGCACATGAGCACGACGAACGGGAGCGCTCAAGATAGACACAGGCTAACGAGAAGGGCGAGCGAGCCGCCTGGCGAGCAGGGCGCGCTCCGCCGGGTTCTCCGTGAGCTCGAGCGCGCGCTCGTCGGCTGCGCGGGCGTCCGCCGTCCGGCCGAGCGTGCGCAGCAGCTCCGCGCGCGTCGCGTGGAAGAGGTGGTAGCCGGCGAGCTCGCCCGACAGCGCGTCGACCTCGGCGAGCGCGACCTCGGGACCTTCGACGTGCCACAGGGCGATCGCGCGGTTGAGGCGGATGACAGGCGTATCGCCGAGCCGGAGCAGTGCGTCGTACGAGCGCAGGATCTCGGGCCAACGGGTGGTCGCCCAGCTCTTCGCGTCGGCGTGCGCACCGGCGATGAGCGCCTGCAGCTGGTAGGGTCCCGGGCCCCGCATGCGCAGGAATCGTCCCACCAGAAGGAAGGTCTCCTCGATCAGCTTGCGATCCCATTTCGTCCGATCCTGGTCGCGTAGCAGCACCAGCTCGCCCTCGCTGTCGAACCGCGCGTCGGCGCGCGCGAGGTTGAAGCGCATGAGCGCGAGCAGGCCGAGCACCTCGGGCTCGTCGGGCATGAGCCGCGCGAGCAGCGAGGTGAGCCACTCCGCCTCCGCAGCGAGATCGCGGTCCATTGCGCCCCGCGAACCCGTCGCAAGGTAGCCCTCGTTGAACATGAGATAGAGGACGGCGAGCACCTCGCCGACCCGGTCGGGCAGCTCGTGTCCCTCGGGTACGCGGAAGGGGATCTTTGCGTCGACGATCTTCCGCTTCGCGCGCACCAGGCGCTGGGCCACCGTCGCCTCGGACTGGAGGAACGCGCGCGCGATCTCGGCGGTCGTGAGGCCCGCGACCGATCGCAGCGTGAGCGCGAGCTGCGCCTCGCGCGCGAGAGCGGGGTGGCAGCAGGTGAAGATGAGCTCGAGACGCTCATCCGGAATGGAGCTCGCTGGCGTCATCGGTGTGTCCTCCAGCTGCGCGACCTTTTCGCGGTAGCGCGTCTCGCGTCGGAGCCGGTCGATGCCTTTCCGCCGCGCCGTGGTCATGAGCCACGCGCCCGGGTTCTCGGGGATCCCCTCGCGCGGCCAGTGCTCGAGCGCGGCGACGAGCGCGTCCTGCACCGACTCCTCCGCGAGATCGAAGTCGCCGAGGCTGCGGACGAGCGCGGCGGTCAGACGGCCGGCTTCCTCGCGGAAGACCGCCGTGACCGCCTCGCCCGTGATCTGCTCGGTCGCGCTCAGCGCTCCACGACCGGGCGTACCTCGACGTCGCCGCCGGGCCAGCTCTTCGCTATCGCGATCGCCTTGTCGAGGTCCGCGACCTCGATGACCGCGTAGCCCCCGACCGTCTCCTTCGACTCGATGAACGGGCCGTCGGTGACCTTCATCGATCCGTTGACGCGTTTCACCGACGTCGCGTCGCGCTGCATACCCAGCTCCTCGCCGCCCTTGACGACGCCCGTCTTCACGAGGTCATCCCACCACGACATGATCGGTTTGTAGGCCTTCGCGAGGTCCTCTTTCGACTGAGCGTCGTACCAGTCGTCGCTCCCGATGAACATGAGCATGTATTTCGGCATGGCTCTAGCCCTCCCGCTGCTGCTGCTCGACGATGTCGCGGATCTCGATGCCGTAGCCCGGCCACGTCTTCGCGATCGCGATCGCCGCGTCGCGATCGGGAGCTTCGATGATCGAAAAGCCTCCGACCGACTCCTTCGACTCGATGAAGGGTCCGTCGACGACCGTGACCTTTCCGGTGCTCTTGCGGATGGTGGTCGCGGTGCGTGTGGGCTGGAGCTCCGCCCCGCCGTCGACGATCCTCGGCCCGTTGACCTCGAACCACTTGAAGATGTCGGCGTAGACCTTCTGCTGCTCGGGCGTGGGGTCGGTCTGGTAATCCACGCCATCGTCCATGAACAGGAATACGTACTTGGACATCGCTGCTGCCTCCCTTGGCCGTTGTACCTGTACGACGAATGACTCCGCCCCGGATAGACAGCCTAGCGAGGATGAGGGCGCGATCCGCTGCTAACTGCGCGACAGATGGGCGGGCGGCCAACCCCCGCGCGGCACCGCGCCGCGCTCCAGCTGGAGCAGACGCCGCTTCGCCTCGACCCCGCCGGCGTATCCCCCCAGCGTGCCGTCGCTGGCGACGACGCGGTGGCAGGGCACCACGATCGGGATCGGGTTGTCGCCGATCGCCCCGGCCGCGGCGCGGTAGGCGTTGTCATTCCCAGCCTTGTGCGCGACCTTCGCGTACGTGATGAGCTCGCCGTACGGCACCCGTGCGGTGACCGCGAGCACCTTGCGCTGGAACGCCGTCAGCGGCGACAGGTCGACCGCGATGTCGAACTCGCGGCGCTTCCCATCGAAGTACTGATCGAGCTCGCGTGCGACGTCGTCGACCCGCCGGGCATCCGGAAGGACGCCAGGCCCGTAGGTGCGGACGATGCGGCGCAGCTCGAGGGGCGACGGCTCGGCGCCGTAGTGGATATTCAGGAGTCCGCGCGGGCCGACCGCGACCCAGAGCGGCCCCAGGGGCGAGTCGACGACCCGGTACCCGACCGTTTCGAGCCCTTCGCGCCGCGCGCGCTTCATGAGACGTTCGCGCGCCTCCGCGACGATCGGATCGAGCTCGTTCATCGCATCGCCTCCTTCACTTTCTTCATCGCTTCCGCCACGCGCGACCGGGCCGCCTCCTCGCTGCACTCGAGCGCGTGCGACACCTCCGCGTATGACAGTCCCTGCACCTTGCGCAGCACGAACGCCGCGCGTTGACCGGTCGGCAACGCCTTCACCGCCGTTGCGAGATCCGCGAGCGACACGCCGTCGCGCTCCGGCGCCGCGAGCGGCAGATCGCCCATGCGCACGAATCGCTTCGCGCGCCTGCCGCGATCGATCGCTTTGTTCGTCGCGATGCGGTAGAGCCACGCGCGCTCGGTCCCGCGTCGCGGCGGTGGCCAGGCGCGGAAGGCCGCGAGGACCGTGTCCTGATAGACGTCATCCGCATCGTCGCGATCGCCGGTGAGCCGCAGCGCGTACGCGTAGATCTCGCGTTCGTGTTGCTCGAGCAGCTCGCCGAATGTCGCCGGATATGTCATTCGTTCTGTATAGAACGTTGACACGCTCCCGGCTGTGAGATGCCCTATCGTCGACCGCGTAGTGAAGAGGGGAAGCGCAGCCGTCCTCGTGTTCGCGTTCGTGATCGCCGCATCGT
Organism: Candidatus Limnocylindria bacterium; assembly: GCA_036001645.1. Lineage (GTDB taxonomy): Bacteria > Chloroflexota > Limnocylindria > P2-11E > P2-11E > CF-39. The sequence continues at coordinate 29,534 of DASYUC010000148.1, read as the reverse complement.
GCGGTGGCACGACCCCATCAGGCACGACGCCCACCGGCGCGGCCCCGACGCACGCCGTCGCAGCCACGGTCGGCGCCGCCACCAACGCCCCATCAAGCGGCAGTCCCTCGTTCGGTCAGATCCTGACCTCGGGCAAGGCGAGCGAGTACAAGGTGACGTACAAGCTGACCGCGACCGGCGGTGCCGAGGGCTTCTCCGGCGAGCAGTCGTGGTTCTTCAAGCCGCCGAAGGCGCGCTTCGATTTCAGCAGCAGCGCCTCCGGTCAGATCGCGACCGTGTCGCTCTACGCGCTGCCGGACGGCACGTTCATGTGCTTCGGCGGCACCGGCCAGACCGCGCAGTGCATCGGCATGTCGGGTCTCGACACCGCGCTGCAGCAGAATCCGGCGGCCCTCTACCAGGAGTCCTTTATCCAGCATCCCGATCAGTTCAACGGCGTGCTGGTGGAAACGCGGCAGATCGCGGGACAGCAGGCGCACTGCTACGACGTGAAGTCCGTCATGGCGAGCGCAAGCCTCACCGACGGCCGCTTCTGCTACAGCGCCCAGGGCATCCCGCTGCTGCAGCGGTTCGCCTCGCAGGGCGGGACGTGGTCGCTGGAGGCCACGAACCTTTCGACGACGGTCCCGGACACCGACTTCACGCTCCCCGCGAACCCCACGATCATCGGCATGCCCTGACCGCGCGCCGCTAACCTTCGCGCGTGCGCTGGGACCTCCACACCCACTACTACCCTGACGCCTTCTTCCGTCTCATCGAGCAGGTGGGCGGCGCGTTCTCATTCGGGACCGACCCGACCGGTCGCACGATCATCCGCTACCGCGGGTCGCGTTTCTTTGGCATCACGCCGCCGATGACCGATCCGGCACGCCGCATCGAGGACATGGATCGCGTCGGCATCGACGTCGAGGTCCTCTCGCTCTCGACACCGAACGTCTATTTCGCGCCTCCGGAGCGGCAGGCCGAGGTCGCGCGGCTGGTGAACGACGCGTACGCCGATCTCGCGGCGCGCCACCCGGCGCGCTTCAAGGGCTTCGCGTCGATCCCGATGGATGACGGGGATGCCGCGCTCCGCGAGCTCGAGCGCACGCAGGGCGAGCTGCGCATGAATGGCGTCATCGTCCTCTCGAACATCAACGGGCGCGCTCTGACCGATCCGCGCTACCGCCCCTTCTTCGTCGAATGCGATCGCCGCCGCGTCTGCGTCTTCATCCATCCGATGATCCCCGCGGCAGCCGAGCCGTTCGCGGAATACGTGCTCGGGCCGATCATCGGCTTCCCGTTCGACACGACGCTCGCCGTCGCGCGGCTCTGCTACGCGGGCGTATTCCGTGAGCTGCCGAACATCCGCTGGATCCTGGGACATCTCGGCGGCGCGGTCCCGTACCTGATGGAGCGGATGGACAACGGCTGGCGCGATTTCGCCGAGTGCCGTGTAAACATCGATGAGCTCCCGAGCGTCTATCTGAAGCGCCTCTATTACGACACGGTGTCCTTCAGCACGGCCGCGCTCTCGTTGACGCGAGAGCTCGTCGGCGCCGATCACATGGTCATGGGGAGCGATTACCCGCACCTGCTCGGGTCGATCGACCGCGCGGTCTCGAGCATCGAGGCGCTCGACGTACCGAAAGCGGACAAGGATCGGATCTTCAGCGGCACCGCCCGCGAGATCCTGGGTAACGTCGCGTAGCACACGTCAGGGCTTGAAGCGCCAACTAGGCTGGCTGGCGTGGCCAAGCGCTGCGGCTTCTGCTCCTTCCGCTCCGAGGATGACGCCGCGTTCGCGGCGCACGTGGCGTCGGTCCATGGGTTCGGTGCCGCCCGTCGCTCCGGTCCCGCGTATTCCGCGCCTGCCGCCGTTGCGCCCGGGACCGTCACCTACTGCTACGCCTGCGGTGCCGCGAACCCGTCGGGCGGTCAGATCTGCGCGAGCTGCGGTGGGCTCCTCACGCTCGCCGCCAGCGCCCACGTCTTCGGCCGCTCCTATGTCTTGAACCAGCTCGCCGGGCTCGTTGCCGTCGGCGCGCTCGACGAAGAGGCCGCCGCGCGCGTGCGCGAAGCCGTTCTGGCGAACGCCGCCGGAGGCCCTGTCAGGCGGACCGCGCCGTCCACGAGCGATGCGGCGGCCGTCACCGACGTGGCCTTGCCCGTCGCTGTCGCGGATACGCCCGAGCGCGTCTACGTCGAACCGGAGCCGCCCACGCCGCTGGAGGTCGTCCCGGCCGGGCCCGGGCTCTTCTCGCCAGAGCGCGCGCCGAGCCTGCTCCTGTATGTCGGCGCGTTCCTCATCGTCGTGTCGGCCCTCATTTTCGTGAACGTCTCCGGCGAGCAGATCTCCGATAGCGCGAAGCTCGCGCTGATGCTGGTCGGCACGATCGCCTTCATCGCCGCCGGTCTCGTATGCCACCGCATTCCGCGCGTGCTCGAGGCCGGACGCACCTTCCTCTTGATCGGGGCGCTCATCACGCCGCTCGACTTCGCCGCGTACTACGTGCTCATCGTTCACGCCTCGCCGCTCACCACTCCTGAGATGTGGATCCTCGGCTCGCTCGTCTCCGCGGTGCTCTACGCGGCGTTGGCAATGACGTCCTTCGGCCGGATCTACGCTTATCTCTTCTTCGTGGCCACGCTCAGCGCGCTCGCCGCGATCGACGTTCGTTTCGACGCGCGCGACGGTTGGGCCTTCGTACCCTTCGCCCTGTTCGCGATCGGACTGGAGATGGCCGACTACGTCGGCCCCGAGCGCCTCGGAACGCTCAGCGGACCACTGTCCCTTCCGTCGCGTGTCTTGGCTGCGGTCGCGGTCGTTGGTGGCATCGCGTCTTCGGTCGGACCAGGCCCGAGCCGCTGGGCACTGAGCGCGATCGTCGCCGTCGGCCTCCTCTATTACGCGATCCGGGCGCGAGCTGGTGTCGAGTGGGAGCGCTGGCTCGTTGTCGTCGGGCCGGCGGCGCTTGCGATGGCGGTCGTGTACGACGTGGGCGGCGCCGCACAGACATATGGCTTCGTCTCCGCGATCCTCGCGGTCTCCTACGGCGTCGCCGGCGACATCGCCGGTCTCGGCACGCCGGTGGCCATGCCCGCATGGATCTCGCGCCGCGCGCGTGTCGTGAGCCTCTTCGCCGTCGCCGGCGCGCTGCTCCCCGCGTCTTCGTATTGGCGCGCGCCGCTGGTGGGCGCGCTCGTGAATCTCGCGATGGCCGCATTCCTTGGATCCATCGCCGCGCTGCGCGCCCGCGCCGTATCGAGCGCGAACGGTCCGAGCAGAACAGACCTCGGGGGGTACGTGCTCGCCGGAGCCGCCGCACTGCACCTCGGTGTGCTCTTCGCCGCGCTGTCCTTCGGCGTCATCAAAGGAGGCGTCGCCGCCTTCACGGGTCTGGCGCCGCGCGAGCTGGCCATCCTGTTCGCACCGGTGGCCGCGGCGCTGGCGATCTTCACGGGCCTGGCCCGCGCACGCGCGGCCGCGCTGGAGGCGAGCCTCGCGCTCACCGCGCTCGTCAGCGCGACCGCCGTCGTCGCGTTCGCGTACAACGATCCACCGCTCGAGACGCTGCTCGCGGCGCTCGCGAGCGCCGGTGTCGTTGCCGCCGCCGTCGTGTCGCGGCGGCCCCGCGCGCTGTGGATCGCGGCCGCGTTCGGCGCCGCGGCCGTCGTGGGTCTCGATCGCTGGGTCGTACCGCCGGTGGAATGGCGCCCGCTCGCGCTCGCGGCGATCTCGCTCGCGCTCTTCGTTCCCGCGTACCTCCGGCTGCGGACCGATGACTTCGGTCGGGTCGTGCGCGAGATCGGCTTGGCCGCCGCTGGGCTCGCCGTGCTGGTCGGTCTGAGCGAGGCCGCAGCGCACGCCAGTCGCATGACCGACGCCGCGAACTGGCTCGCGACGATCCCCGCGTTCCTCGTCTTTGGTTCTCTCGGTGCGGTGGAGGGCCTGCATCGTCGCTCCGAGCGCGGCGTCCTCCTGGCGACGACGTGCTTCCTCGCAGCGGTGCTGATGGTCGTGGCGCGTTTCAAGCCGGATCCGCTCGAGGCCTATGCGTGGCCGGTCGCGATCTATCTCGCGGCCGTCGCGTGGGGGATCGCGCGCTTCGGGAGCGAACGCCTTCGGATCTCCCTGCTCGTGCCGACGCAGGTCGCCAGTGCCGTCGTTCTCATGGGGTCGAGTCTCTCGGTGATGCCCGCTCGCGGCGACGTCGGCCGCGCCGCGCTGGTGATGGGCGAGGCGCTCGTCGTCATCCGTTACGCGGCGAGCCGCGGATCCATGCCTCTCGCCACGACCGCTCTTGGCTTCCTGGCCCTGATGCTCTATCGCTCGAGCGTCGCCCCGCTCGTTCTCGAGACCGTCTCGGCGGTGTTCGGCGCGGTCGCGATCGCCCTTGCTCTCGCGGTGCCCCGCTGGATCTCGTGGCGCCTCCCGCCGCGCTGGCTCGAGGCGACGGAGCTTGCCGGCGCGCTGATGGTCCTCGTGCCGCCACTCGTTCGCGCAAGCAGCGGCGCCAGCGATGCGCTCGATCACGGCGTCACCGTGCTCGCCGCGGGGTGGCTGATCGCCGTCCTCGGTGTGTGGGGTGGCCGCCGCGCGCTGCTCTCGGGTGCCCTCGGCGCGCTCGCGGTCGTGGGCGTGCTGGCGCTGCGCGACGCCGCGCAGACCGAGCTGTACGTCGCCGCGGCCGGCGCGGCACTGCTCGCGCTCGCGTTCGCGATCCCGCGCGTCCTGCCGCGACGTCTCCCGATCGAGTTCGAATGGCTGACGGAGGTCGTCGCGGTCGGCCTCATCCTGTCGGGCGCGCTCGTGCGCACGTTCCGTGATGGCGGGGACGCGCCCTCGCGCGCGCTCGCCGAGAGCCTCACGCTCGTCGCGCTCGGTGTCATCGCCGCGCGGCCGGCGCTCACGGTCGCGGCCCTCGCGACGGTGGGCATCGAAGCGGCCTGGATCATCGCGAACCCTCGCGCGCGGGAGTTCCACGGCATCGTCGCCGGCGCCTACCTCATGGCCGTCGCCCTCGCCGCCCTTCGGTACCGGCGAGACCGCATCCATCCGCTCGTGCTCCTCGCGATGGAGACCGGCGGCGCCTTCCTGTTCATCGTCCCGACCCTCGTGGCGGGCTGGGGCGCGGCCTTCTTCCCAGAGACCGTGATGGTCTTCGTCGAGATCTTCCTCGTGCTGGGTGTCGGCATCGTTCTGCGTCGGCGCTGGCTCGTCGCCGGCGCGCTTGCCGCGCTCGGACTCGAGACGATCCGCGGCGCGATCGACGTGGTGAACCGGCTGCCGAACTGGGCGTTGTTCGGCGCGAGCGGCGCCATCCTTCTCGCGGTCGGATTCGTCCTGCTGTTGAAGCGGGAAGCGTGGAACGCGTGGTCACGATCCGTCTTCAACTGGTGGGCGCGCCTCTAGTCGCGCTGGCACGCCCTGTGCGCGTCGCATGTTTGGAGGTGCGACGTGGATGAGCACAAGGCCGAGCGTTTAGAGGATGAACGGGACGAGGAGCGCGAGGAAGGGATCGCCGCGCATCGGCGCGGATCGAAGCCGGCGCCGAGCGACGAGCCCGAAGGCACGCCGCCGCACCCGCAGGACACGAACGAGATCGGCGAAGGGTCCGACTAGGGCGCGAGCTCGAAGATGATCTCGCCGTCCACGACCTGACCGGTCCGGTGGAAGCCGAGCTTCTCGTGGACGCGCAGCGACGGTGCGTTTTCCGGCGTGGTCGATGAGATGAAGCGCCGCACGCCGTGCTCGTCGCGCGCCCAGTCCATGAGCCGCCGGGCGGTCTCGGTCGCGTAGCCCTGGCCGCGATGCTCGGGGAACACCGTCCAGCCGAGCTCGGCCGCGTCGGCCGCCTCGATGTCGTTCGTGCCGGGCGGTCCGTGGAAGTTCACGAATCCGATCATCACGCGATCGTCGCGCCGCACGATGGCGCGCACCGACCATGGCAGGCGTCCCGGATCCGCGGTGAGCTGGACCCGGCGAAGCTCGAGCACTTCCGACGCGGTGCCGGGGAAATCCGCGGGCACCGAGTAGTCGACGAGCTCGCGCGCGCGCGGCGCGTTGCCATCGACGAACGCGTCGAGGAGCACGAGCGGCATGATGATGAGATCGAGCCGTTCGCTGCGGACGACGTCCGCCGCCTTCAGGAGCGTCGCTTGGACACCGCTCGTTCGTAGACGTCGTCGGCGAGGCGCAGCGGCCGTCCCGATCCGCCGTACCGCTCCATGCTGAGCTCCGCGAGCACGGCGAGCGCGATCTCCGCCGGCGTGCGGCCGCCGAGGTCGAGACCGATCGGCGCGTGCACGGCGCGGATCCGCTCCTCGGAGATGCCCTCGTCGCGGAGCATCTTCGCGATGAGGATCGTCTTCCGCTTTGAGCCGAGCAGTCCGACATAGCGTGCGCCGGTCTTCACCGCCTCCCGCAGGCAGTGGGCGTCGAGCTTGTGCCCGCGCGTGGCGATGACGACGAAGCTGTTCCAGCCGATCGGCATCGTGCGGAGGGCCTCGGCCATGTCCATGCGAACGACGTCGATGCCCGGCCCGAAGCGCTCGCGCGACGAGAACTCCGGCCGGTCGTCGATCACGGTCACGTCGTACTCGAGCTGCGAGGCCATCTTCGCGATGGCGAGTCCGACATGTCCGCCACCGGCGATCACGAGGCGCGGCTTCGTCACGATCGGTTCGATCAGGAGCTCGTGCGCGTCGTCGAGCGCGACCGTGCGCGGCGTTGCCTGCCGCAGCGCATCGAGCGCGGCCTCGGTCGCGCGCGCGTCGAGCGCGCCGTCTCCCAGCGATCCGCCGGTACCGCCATCGGTCTCGACGAAGAGCTTGCCGCTCGGCTGGAAGTCCTTGCCTTCGCGGCGCAGCAGTGTCGCGAGCGCGACCGGCTTTCCGCCGGACGACGCGGCGAGCACATCGCCGAGCAGATCCCGTCCGCCAAGAAGGAGCGCACGCTCTCCAGGTTCGATCGAGATCCACATCGTCCCGCCGCACACGAGGCCGGTGTCCCACGCGAGATCCTCGGTGAGCTCGTATTCGCGCAGCGACACCTGACCGGTGTCGAGAACGCGCTTCGCCTCTTCGAATGCGTCGCCTTCGACGCAGCCACCGCCGAGCGTGCCGGTGAGTCGACCGAGATCATCGACGAGCAGCTTCGCGCCGACCACCTGCGGCGTGCTCCCAACTGTGCGCACGACCGTGCAGATCGCGAAGCGGCGTCCTTCGCGCTCGAGCTCCGCCATCCGTGCGTAGATCGCCCTCACGGATTCATCTTAGGGTCGGGCACCACCCCGGGAAGCGCCCTCTGCGGCGGAGGCGCGGGCGGCGCGGTGGCGCGTCGCGCGTCCGGTCCCGGCCCCTCCGCCGCGGAGCACTCCCCTTTCGTAGGACGGCTTTGCGCAAACGCGTGTTACCGAGCCGAAGGCGGCATCTCCGCGCGCGGACTTTTGCGCAAAGTGGATTGTTAAAGACCGCTGACGCGCGACCGACGCGCGACCGACGCGCGACGAACGATGCACGATCCGTTACACGCGGTCATGACCGGCAACATGCGCGACGAGCGTCACGCGGACAGGCTTGCGTCCCTTTACCCCGCTGCTAATCTCATCGCGCCGTCCATTGATTTGTCAGGGGGTGAATGTCCGTGACGGATACGGGAGGGACTACGTCTGATCCAGTAACAGAGCCCGACACGAGTCAAGAGAGACCAGCACTGTCGGTCACGCGACGCAACTTCCTCATCGGAGCCGGAGCAGGAGCAGCCGCAGCAGGAGTCGTTCTCGGTGGCGCGGTCGTCGCGAACAAGGCGCTCAATCCGGAGACCACGACCACAACAACAACCGCAGCAGGTGGTCCGATCCCCGCGACGATGCGCCGAGTGGCGCTCAACATCGACAACGTGAAGTACGACCTCATTGTCGATAACCGCGAGAGCCTCTGGGAGACGATGAACTTCCAGCTCGGTCTGTCGAACTCGAATCTCGGCTGCGACCGCGCGCAGTGCGGCGCATGCGCCGTGCTCGTCGATGGGAAAGCAGTCAACGGGTGCACCGTCCTGAGCTCGCGACTCGGTCGCGGCCAGAAGATCGCGACGGTCGCCGGTCTTCCGACCGGACCCGGCGTGAATGGCCTGCATCCGATCCAGCGAGCGTTCTGGCTCGACGGTGGATTCCAGTGCGGCATCTGTACGCGCGGGTTCATCATGTCGACGGTCCAGCTCCTCCAGGCGTTCCCGAAGCCCACGACGGCGCAGATCGCCGAAGGGCTTTCCGGGAACATCTGCCGGTGCGGTGAGTACGCGAAGATCTTCACCGCCGTCAACACCGCCGCAGCGGAGATGCGCGGCGACAAGGTCACGCACCTCGCATCGCCCGTCGTCGTCGGCGCTACCGGCGCGGAGGCCGCACCCGGCGCGGCCGGCGTATCCAAGGAATTCCAGTTCGAAAAGGCGCTGGGCACGATCGAGGACTACGAGCCGTTCGAGCAGGCGCTCAAGAAGCGCGACGGCATCCTTGCCGTGAGCGGCAGCGAGCGGAGCGTCACCATCAAGTGGGACCCAGCCAAGCTGGACGAGGCCAAGGTGCGCGCGATCCTTGTCGACCTCGGCCACGCGGCCAGGTAGGAGGGGTTAGAGATGGCACAGATCGAAGCGGTACGCGTCGTCCAAGATGCGGCCTACGCCGCCAGCTTGAGCGACCAGGACTGGTACGCGCTCGCACAGGACCCCACCTGGCAGGAGATGGTCTCCGAGCAGGCGGAGATGGTCGCCGGCGTCATCGCCCAGTACGGCAACAAGCTGCCCGGCGGCGGTCAGAGCTCGGCGCCGACCGAGATCCCGGTGTTCCGGCCGTTCAAGGTCATCGGCACCGACATCGCCCGCATCCAGGGCTACGGCATCGTCACCAACCAGGGTCAGTACACCGAGAACCTGCGCATGCCCGGCATGCTCTTCATGCGCACGCTGCGCAGCCGCTACCCGCACGCGAAGATCAAGTCGATCGACACGGCGGCGGCGGAGAAGATCCCGGGCGTCCGCAAGATCCTTCACCGCGGGAACCTGCCGGAGGAGTACAAGGACGTCTTCCTCGGCTCGGCGCTCCCGACCCGCTTCCTCTTCAGTGAGGAAGTCTTCGAGGTCGGCGCGCCCATCGCGGTCATCGCCGCCGATAGCGAGCACATCGGCGATGAGGCGATCCGCGCGATCAAGGTCGAGTACGAAGTGCTCCCGGCCGCTCTGGACATGATCGAGGCGATGAAGTCCTCGACGCCCAAGCAGTTCCAGAGCAACCTCGACGGAACGACGATCGCGGTGACCGCGCCGCTCGTCCGCGGCGACCCCACCACTGCGAAGGCCGATGTGGTCGTCGACGTCGTCGCGAAGAAGTCGACCGAGCAGCACGTCGCGCTCGAGCTGACGAACTCGCTGTCCTACTGGGACGGCGACAAGCTCAACATGACGTACACGAACCAGCACGGACACGGCACGCGGTCCGGCCTGTCACAGGCGCTCAAGATCCCGCAGAACAAGGTCCGCGTGTTCCAGACCGGGTATCTCGGGAGTGGTTACGGCTACCGAAGCGGCATCGACCTCTCGGAAGCGCACGCCGCCATCCTGTCGAAGGTCACCGGCCGTCCGATCAAGAACCAGTACACCCGCTACGAGGACTTCGTCACCCGCACCCACCGACCCGAGTTCCGCAACGAGATGAAGCTCGGGGTCAACAACGACGGGACGATCTCCTTCGGCATCTTCAAGGTCATCGCGAACGTCGGCGCACAGCGTGCCGGCGCGGCCAACGGCTCGTGGGTCAACATGCAGAACCTCTACAAGATCCCGAACCTGCGCCTCGAGGCCGTCGACGTCATGACCAACAGCTACAAGTCGGGCCCGTATCGCTGCGTGAGCCACCCGAACGGGACGTTCGCGCTCGAGACGACGATGGACAAGGCCGCGTACGCGATCAAGATGGACCCCATCGAGTTCCGCCTGAAGAACCTCAACGAGACCGGCAACCCGGACACGAAGCGTCCGTTCAGCAACCCCGGCATCCGCGACTGCATCACTCAGCTCGCCACCGCCATCAACTGGAAGAACATCTGGCACGCACCGAAGGCCAAGCAGGTGCGGCCCGGCGTCTACCACGGCATCGGTATGGCGGCCCACCTCTGCAGCCACGGCGCCGGCAGCAACCCGTCGACCGGTCAGGTCATCATCAACAGCGACGGCAGCGTGCAGGCGGTCTCCGGTGTCACCGACATCGGCTCCGGCCAGCGCACGAACATGATGATGATCGCGGCCGAAGCGCTCGGCGTTCCGCTCAGCCTGGTCACCATCACGCCGTACGTCGACACCGAAAACACCACCGACAGCGGTGGCACCAACGGAAGCCGCATGACGAACACCGGTGGCCGCGGCATGTACGAGGCAGGCAACGACGCGCGGAACCAAGTCCTCGAGTACGCATCACGCAAGTTCAACGCGGACTTCGCGACGGCGAAGGTCGACACGCGTGTGACCGCCGCGGACGTTGACATGAACAGCGAAGGCGGCGTCTTCCTCAAGAGCGATCCCAGCAAGAAGCTGACGCTCGCGCAGGTCGTCCAGTTCAAGGCCACGTCGATCATCGGCAAGTCCGACTACCTGCAGCCGACGAACTGGGAGCAGACCGCCTGGGCGGCGCACGCCGCCGAGGTCGAGGTCGACACGGTCACCGGCAGCGTCAAGATCACGCGCTACGTGGCGGCCCACGACGTGGGCAAGGCGTTCAACCCGTTCTCGATCCGACAGCAGGTCGAAGGCGGCGTCGTCATGGCGACCGGAGCCGTGTTCACCGAGGAGCTCCTCATCGACAAGGCCACCGGGCTACCGCTCAACCCGAACCTGCTCGACTACCGTCCGCTCTCGATCAAGGACGCGCCGCTCGCCGAGACGATCATCATCGAGAAGCCCAAGGCGTACGGCACGTTCGGGGGCCACGGCCTGGGCGAGCCGCCCATGGGTCCGCCGGCACCCACGATCGTCAACGCGGTCTACAACGCGGTCGGAGTGTGGGTGACAGAGATGCCGCTCACACGCGACAAGCTGCTCGCCGCCCTCAAGGCGTCGAACTGAGCAGGGAGGAAGAGCATGAGAGGTTTTGAGCTTTACGACGCGGGGACGATCAAAGAGGCGGTCGACCTTCTCAGCAAGAATTCCGGCCGCGCGGTCAAGGTCGTTGGCGGTGGAAGCGACATCGTTGGCGGCGTGATGAAGGACTGGGTCCAGGGGAAGGGCATGCCCCTTCCGGACGTCCTGATCGACATCACGACCATCAAGGACATGGTCGGCATCAAGTCGGACGGCGGAGGCACCACCATCGGCGCCGCCACGACCTTGTCCGATCTCATCGACAACAAGGACATCGCGTCCAAGATGCCGGTGCTCACCAACGCGGCGCTCAGCGTGGCGTCGCCGCTCATCCGCAACTTCGGGACGCTCGGGGGCAACATCAACCAGCGTCCTCGCTGCTGGTTCTTCCGTGGTGAGGACTTCAACTGCTACAAGAAGGGTGGCGACTTCTGCTACGCCGTGACCGGTGACAACCGTTATCACGCCATCATCGGCGGCGAGCTCTGCTACATCGTTCACCCTTCGGACACGGCGACGGCGCTCCTGGCGCTGGGCGCATCGGCGAAGATCGCTGGGACCGGTGGAGAGCGGACGGTCTCGTTCGACGAGTACTTCACCGGCCCGCGTGTGGACGTGCTCCGCGAGAACGTCCTCAAGACATCACCAGCCGGCGGCGCGACCGAATTCATGACCCACGTGACCATTCCCAACCCGGCCGGTGGGACCAAGTTCGGCTGGACGAAGCTCAAGGACCGTCAGGTCTACGACTTCGCGCTCGTCTCGGTCGCAGCGGTGTTCACGGTCGACGGCCCGAACTGGAAGGAGGGACGCATCACGCTCGGTGGCGTCTCGCCCGTCCCGTACCGTGCCAAGGTCGTCGAGGACTTCCTCAAGGGCAAGGACATCAAGGCGAACGCGAAGGCGGCCGCCGCACAGATCCGGGGCGTCGCGCGTCCGATGAGCCTCAACTCCTACAAGGTGGACCTCGCAGCCGGTCTCATCGAGCGGACGATCCTCGAGGCGCTGGGCTAGTAACGAACGGGGCGGCGACCACGTGGTCGCCGCCCCGCGACACTCACGCTTTCGCCTTGGTCTGATCCCGCAGCCACTTGATGGTCTGCAGTGCCCACTTGTGCGATACGGCGTTGGCCGCGACATAGCCGCCGTCCGAATGCAGCCACGACCCACCTTCCGCGTCGGTGATGAGACCGCCCGCCTGACCGAGGATCACGCCGGCCGCCGCGACGTCCCACGGCTGCGCGTCGAGCGTCCAGTACGCGTGCACGCGGCCGGCTGCGACGTAGCAGAGCCCGAGCGCCGGCGATCCGAGCACGACGTGATGCAGGACCTCGCCCGAGACCATGCTGAAGGCCTGCAGCGCTTCCTTGCGCCGCGGGCCGCTATGCGGAAGATCGCACGCGACCCACGCTTGCTCCCAGAATTCGGGGCCCATGGCGACCGTGAGCACGGTGATGGGACGTCCATTCAGGAGCGCCGGCTCGCCGAGACGCGCGGCGAACATCTCATCGCGCACCGGGTCGTACACGACGCCGACGCGCAGGAGACCGTTCACACGGAGAGCGACCGAGACGGCGAAGAACGGTATGCTTTGCGCGAAATTCAGACTTCCGCAGATGGGATCCACGATCCAGAGTCGCGGGGCGTCGACGGCCAGCGGCTCATCCTCAGGCCCCTCCTCGGCGAGGATCGCGTCGCCGGGACTTTCCTTTTGGAGGACCGCCACGATCTGCTCCTGGACGTCCAGCGACGCCTCCACGACGACGTCGCGCTGGCCCTTCCATCTGAGGTACCCGGGCGTCCCCAGGCGCGCCAGGGCGGCCCTACCGCCCCGGAAGGCGGCCCTGGTGGCGGTGTCGAGCGCCTTGTCGTCGTCCATGCGTCCCCATTTTCCGCGCGCGGGCTGGTGGCCGAAAGTAGTGAGGGAGCGGTGAGCGGTCAAACCTCGGATGGCGAGGTGCGGCGCCTCGTGAGCACCATCGTGTGCGCGTACACGGTGGCCGAGCTCCCGACGCCGTGGCTCGCGATCTTCCACCGCTTCGAGCGCGTGATGGAGAAGGCCGGGCTGCGGATCCGCGTGCGCCTGTTCCCGCTCGAGGAGCTGCCGGAGACCTTCGAGGTCCTCGTGGTCCCGCCCGAGCTTCAGGAGGCCGCAGCCGCCCTCCAGACCGGCGCGCGGATCATCGTGACGAGCCGGCCCGATGCGCCGGCGGCGGCCGACGCCCTCCTCCGCGAGATCGAGCGCGGCGAGACGTTGTATGCGGAGAAGGTCCGTCCGGGCGAGCCGAAGATCATGACCCACCGCGGTGGCGACATTCTGTGAGCCAGGATCTGTCCGCCCGTCTGCGTCGCGTCGAGCAGCAGATCCGCGCTTTCAAGCAGCTGCACCAGAGCGAGCTGCAGCTCATCCTCGACGAGCTCACGGACATCGCGAAACAGGTCGACGACGAGAAGGCCCCCGAAAGCTTGCCTGTGGTAGCGGCCGATCCCGCTGACCCGGCCGCGTCATCGCCGAAACGCGCGAAGTGGCTCGCGGAGCAGGAGAAGAAGGCGGCACCGAAGTCACGACGCGAGCTCTTGTTCGGCGAGCGCGAAGAGAAATAGGTACCGCGGCACCACACCCCAGCGTCATGTAACGGTCCTGTGCTCGGCTGGTACCACTCGGATCAGTGGCGTCTCATCTCATTCTGTCCCCCGATTGCCAGTTTCCTGCCGGAGCGCGAAGGCCCACCATGGCAGGTCGATGAGGAAGGGGCTGGTCGCCGCGTACTTTCTTGCGTGCACGCTCGTCGTTGCCTACTCGGCCGACCTACTGCCAGGTGCCGCGTCCACCACGGCGTCCCCCGTCACGACAGCGCCTCCCATCACGACGGTGCCCGTCATCACAACGGTGCCTGCCATCACGAAGGTGATATCGATGAGCGTGAGTGACCTCGAGGGTGAGGTCGAGAGCGTCGTGCTGTCGTCGCGCGATCGTGTCGTTCTCCAAGCACGCGAGCCGCAGCGGTCGGACAGTGTGCCGCTGGCCGCCGACGAAGCCAGCGCGCTGCTCGAGCAGCTCGTGACGGCGGAACGTGCGGTGCGCGATCCGGCCGTCACCGGAAGAGAGCTCGCATACATGGGGCATCTCCAACAGCTCGTGTATCGGCGACTCATCGAGCGTCCGGACCTGCGCGATCCCGTCTTCGCCGCGATCCCATCGGATCTGCGCGGTGCCGCGGATCTCAACATCGCCGCCGGCGCCGACCTCTGGCTGTTCGGTGAGTCGGGCACGACGGAGCTGCCCCAGTGGCGGATCGTGTCCGCGCCGCCGATCCGCGACCTGCTCGCGTACTACCGGGAAGCGGAGACCGAGTTCGGGGTGCCGTGGTATTACCTCGCCGCGATCAACCTCGTCGAAACGCGCATGGGTCGGATCCGCGGCGACTCGTATGCCGGTGCGCAGGGCCCGATGCAGTTCATGCCGAAGACGTGGGACGCGTACGGTGAAGGCGACATCAATGATGCCCGCGACGCGATCCTCGCAGCGGGCCGTTACCTGAGCGCGGTCGGCGCGCCCGAGAAGATCGAGAAGGCCATCTGGATGTACAACCACGACAACGAATACGTGGATGCCGTCATGAAATACGCCGACGTGATGCGAGCCGACCCGAGCGCGTTCCGCGGCTACTATGGATGGCAGGTCTACTTCGTCACGGCGAACGGCACATTCCTGTTACCGGTGGGCTGGTCCAAGGACTGATCATCTGCGTCCGCGTCGTGATCCAAACCCATTCGGCCTGAAATCAGTCAGCCATTTGGCGCTTCCAGTGGCCCTTCGCGATGGGCCGCGGGACAGGCATCGTCGGCGTTCCTCGAACTCCAGCACGAGTAGCTGGCCGACGACCGGCGCGCGATCAAAAAACAGCGCGCGTGTCTGTTTGCTAAGCGTCCAGGCACGTTAGCGCGCATTAATTGCCCGATAAGAGAACGTTGACTTTGCCGATGTTCTGACAGACAGTCGCGCGGTCTTTCATTCGCTCGTGTAACAAGGTGGGAAGTGACCGCGTGATCTTGCGGACGGATCTTCATTCGCGCTGTGCGTACCGACTCTGGGCACAGACACTGGTCCTTTCGATTGTCATCGCGGTTCCAAGCCTTTCCTCATCCCGTGGCCATCGACTTTCTTCAGCCAGCGCCGGCTATCGCCGAGACGTTGGCGAGTCCGAAGTTCGTGTCCGCGGCGGTGATGCCGAACGGCGAGGTCGGTCTCCTCTACGCCAACGGCGACAACGGTGTGAACGTCTCGGCCGAGATTCGCTTCAGCCGTTACACGACCGAACACGCGATGCCTCCGTCGTCGCAGCTCTCGACCGCCGGAGCCGCCTATCCGCAACTGGCGACGTTCCGCGGTCGCCTCGTTGCGGGGTACGTCGACACGCGCGGGGCGAACTACGGGAAATTCGTGGTGCGCGTCAGCGACGACAGCGGCGTGAGCTGGGCCGCAGAGTCCTATCTGTTTGCCGGCGAGACCTTCGACGCCTGGGTTCGCGCTCCGCTCCTGGTGGCATCGCACGACGAGCAGACTCTTTATCTCTTCAGCGCGAACGGCGTGAGGCCGCAGTATCGATCGAGCACCGATCCGACGCTTGCGAGCTGGACGGCAGCCGCAGACGCAGGCGACACGACGATCCGCGATATCGGCGAGAACAACTGTGGTTCCGCCGGGAACGAGTGCTACCGCGCCCACGACTTCAGCTTCATGGAGACCACGACGCCCGGCCAGTGGATCTACATCGGCAGGTCGGACAGCCTCACTGGAGCGGGGCGTGGAACGCAGGTCGGGACGCTCGGCCCAAGCGCGATCTGGAGTCCGCAGTTCGACCACGGCGGCGGCGGCGGCAGCAGCGGCGGCGATGGGACGGCCACGACGTTCCTCGACCGCGCCGGGAACGTGATCTACCTGCGCGGCAGCGAGTACGGCGATAACCTCTACTACAACAGGTCGACGGATGGCGGAGCGACCTGGGGTCCCGCGCTGTACGCCTACCTCGCCGGTATTCCCAACTACCTCACGGGTCCGCCGGTCGGCCTGTACGACGCGAACTACACCCGCGGCGAGTACGTCTGGTACACGGGATCCGGTGGCATCGAGAACGCGCTACGGGTCATCCCGCTGTGGGAAGGTCCGCGCGCGTATTCCTTCACCGGCAGCGTGCGCCTCTTCGGTTCCGCGGGCGGCGATCTCGATGCTGGGTCGGCCTACGAGTACAACTTTGGGGACGCGGTGCGCTCTCTGGGTGGCGGCGGTTACGTCACCGGCGCGACCGACCTCGCAGTCCCGGGACGGCTGCTCGATCTCGGATTCTCAAGAACGTACAACTCGGCCAACGGTTTCGACGCCGGTGTGCTCGGACCGGCGTGGACGCACAGCTTCCACTGGTGGCTGACGGACAACGGCGCGATCGTCACGATCCGCCGCGGTTCGGGCCGGCAGGACAAATTCACCCGGCAGCCCGACGGCAGCTACACCAACGCGCCCGGCGTCTTCGACACGCTGGTCAAGACGGCCGACACCGCATACACGCTCACCTCGCGCGAGCAGGTCAGCTACGACTTCATCGCCGGACGTCTCACGAAGATCCGCGAACCCGCCGGAAACCAGATCACCTTCGGCTACGCGGGCCTGAATCTTGTGCGCATCCCGCTGGGCGGCACGGTGTCGTACAGCGCCAGCCGCTGTTGCGCCGCGGGGTACGAGCCAGACAAGGCCGCCAACGGCAAGATCAACAACCTCGGGGACCCCGGCAACGGCTGGCAGCTCGCGGGGTACATCGTCGGCGACTGGTGGAAGGCCACCTGGTCGGCGGCCCAGACGCTGACGCGGGTACGCCTCTGGGACTTCTACCTGGGCGGCGACTTCTACGGCCAGGGGCATCTGGAATTCTCCGACGGCTCGACGGTGAGTTTCGGGCCGCTGCCCAACGACGCCGGGCCGGGCGGCGAGGACTTCCGCGAGGTGTCCTTTGCGCGCAAGAGCGGAATCACCTGGATGAAGGTCGTCAGCGATTCGCTCGGGACGGGCTATCCGGGCCTGTCCGAGGTCGAGGCCTACGACGACGAGTCGGCGACGCCCACCTTCGACGCGCGCCTCAACGTCGTCACCGACACGGTGGGTCGGCGGGTGAGCCTGGGTTATGCCTCCGACGCCAACCTCGCCCTGGGCAAGACCTACACGCAGTCGGTCGTCCCCGACGCGAGCTTCCCCGACACCGGTGGCACCGAGCTCACCGATGGCCTCCGCGGTGACTCCGCGCTGTACAACGACCGCTCGTGGGAGGCGCATCAGAACCTCGCTTCACCGCTCGAGGTGACGGTCGATCTGGGAACCGCGCAGCCGATCGGCGTCGTGCGCAGCTACTACCACGACTTCAGCAACGACGCCGTCTACCGTCCCGCATCGGTCGAGGTGCTCACCAGCACCGACAACGTCATCTTCACCTCGCGCGGCACCGTCTTGGCGGCAGCGTCGGTCCAGGATGTCAACCGTCGATTCATCTACGATCTCGCCGCCAACGCGACCGCCCGCTGGGTGCGCCTGCGCATCACCAAGGGCGGGACGTGGCTGTTCTCCAGCGAGATACGCGTCGCGCCCCTCGGCGCGGTGCAGCCGACCGCGATGGTCGGCGATCGCCTCGTGACCCTCACCGATCCGATCGGCCGGAAAGTGGCCTATCGCTATGACGACGCCGGGCGGCTCACGGGCGTCGTGGACATGCTCGGCAACGCTCCTGGCCAAGACCCCGGCCTGCACACCTGGACCTATGCCTATGACGGCGGCTCCAATCACATCAGCTCGATCACCGATCCGGACGGGCGTGTCGCCGTCGCTAACACTTACGACTCGCTGGGTCGACTCGACACGCAGAAGGACGGGCTGCTCAACACCACGACCTTCGGCTACCCCGCCGGGCAGGTCACGATCACCGATCCCCGGCTGCACGTCACGACCCAAACGTTCGACGCCCGGAACCGTCTCATCTCGCTGGCGGACACCGTCGACGCGGTCCCGTACACGTTCGTCTACACCTATGACGGCTGCGGCAATCGCGATAGCGCGACCGACCGAAACGGCAAGCGCACCAGCTACACCTACGACTGCGCGGGGAACCTCCTCGAGGTCGAAGAGCCGCAGCTGAGTCCCCCGGCGCCGGGCTACATCACCACCTACGAGCCGGACGCAAGAAACAACCCCCACGTGATCACTGATGCGCTCGGCTTCGTGACGACGAACGACTACGACCCGGTGACGAACGCGCTGGTCAAGTCGAAGCAGCAGATCACCAAGCTTCCGGACACCTTCGCGGTGACCAAGTTGGAGTACAGCGACGCGGCGAACCCGGGTCTGGCGACGCGGATCATCTCGCCGCGCGGCAACGTCACCGACACGCCGAACTACACCTACTCGCAGACGCTCGAGTACTTCACCACCGGCGAGCTGCTGCGGCGCACCGACGCCGACGGCAACAAGACGACCTTCACCTACGACGGCGCGAGCCGCCAGCTGACGATGGTCGACCCGGACGGGAACATCATCGGCGGCACGCCGTCGCAGCACACCTGGACCACCAGCTACGACGCGAACGACCGCGTCACCGCGGTGATCGACGCGCTCGGGCACAGCGCGCTCAGCGGCTACGACCGCACCGGGAACCGCACGTCCGCGACGGACCGCGACGGCAACGTCACCAGCTACATCTACGACGCGGCCGCGCGCCTTTGGAAAGTGCAGCAGAAGCCGGATCCGCTGTGGCAGCCGACTCTTGTGTACACGACCACGGTGCTACGTGACGGCAACGGCAACGCGACGCAGGTGACGCAGGATAAGCAAGGCGCAGGTGGCGCGATCACGGTGTTCACCGATTACGGCTACGACGCGCTGAACCGGCTGCAGAACATGATCACGCACCCCGGCAGTCCCGCGAATCTCACGACGAGCTACGAGCTCGATGGCAACGGCAACACCACCAAGCGCACGACCGGCGACGGCGTGGCGACGAACTACCAGTACGACGCGCTCAACCGCGTCTTCGAGATCACGGCGACCGGTCTTGCCACGATCGCCTACGGCTACAACGAGCTGAGCCAGCGCACGAGCATGAGCGACGAAACCGGCCCCTCGACCTATGCATACGACGGTCTCGGACGCCTCACCCAGGCCATCCAGCCTGGCGGCACGCTCGGCTACGAATACGACCTGGACTCGAACCGGACGAAGCTCACCTATCCGACGGTGGGAGCCGTGACGTACGTTCCGAGTCCGGCGGGCCGACTCTCGACCGTGACCGACTGGGCCAGCCGCCAGTCGAGTTACACCTACAGCCCGTCGGGTCTGGCGAAGACCGTGGTCGTCCCGACCGTCACCGGCAACCTGACCACGACCTACAGCTATGACAACGCGCAGCGACTGACCTCGCTGCTGAACGCGACCTCCACGCAGACGATCTCCTCGCACACCTACACGCTCGATAGCGAAGGCAACCGCACCGCGCTGGACGAGACGGTCTCGGGCCTCACCACCGCCGCGGCGCAGCTTGCCGCCAGCCTGCAGGTGAACACCGACAGCACGACGACGGTGCAGGACCACCCGGCGATCGCGCTCGGCGCGGACGCGACCCTCCTGATCTGGGACGACGCCCGCAGCGGCAACGCCGACATCTACTTCTCGCTGCGCGACGCGCTCACGGGTACCTGGAGCACGCCCAACGTCAAGGTGAACACCGACGCCACGACGCGGCTGCAGCAGAACCCCGCGGTCGCCGTCGACGCGTCCAGCAGCGCCTACGCCGTCTGGCAGGACGAGCGCAGCGGCGCGGGCAAACCCGACATCTATTACCGCAAGCGCACCGCCGCCGGGACCTGGGTCTCGCCCGACGTCAAGGTCAACGACGACGCCGGCGGCGGCGGCGGCGCGGTGCAGCGCAACCCGCGTATCGCCGGGCGGGGCGACGGCACCCAGACCGCGGTGTGGGTGGACCTGCGCTCGAGCCAGAACAACATCTACTCCTCCACGCTGTCGCCGGCCGGAAGCTGGACCCCGCCGAACAAGAAGGTCACGGACAACACCGCCGCGGCGAAGGACTTCCCGGACGTCGTCGTCGCGCCGGACGGCACCAGCTACGCGGCCTGGCAGGACAGCCGCAGCGGCAACGCCGACATCTACTTCAGCTCGCTCCCCAGCGGCGGATCGGCCTGGTCGGCGAACGTGAAAATCTCCGACGATCCGGGCACCGCCGCGCAGCGCTCGCCGCGCATCGCGATCGACCGGGCCGGGACGCTCACCGTCGTGTTCCTGGACGACCGCGTCAGCCCCTCCCAGGTCCGCGCGGTGCGCCGGCCGCTGGGCGGATCGTGGTCAGCGTCGGTCGTGGTGACCGACGCCGCGGCGCGTCCGACCGCGCCGCTGGCACTGGCGGTCCGTGACGACGGCAGCGCGCAGACGGCCTGGAGCGACACCCGCATCGCCAACACCGACATCTGGGGCTCGCGCTATGAGGCCGCGACGAGCGTGTGGTCGACGTCGACGCTCCTGAGCGACGATCCGGGCTTGGCCGCGCAGTCGAGCCCGACGCTCGCGTATCTCGGCGGCGAGCTGGCCTCGGCCTGGCGCGACGACCGCGGCGGCAACGGCAACGTCCGCGCCCGGCGTACCCCCGGCGACCACTCCGTCTATCGCTACGACGGTCTCAATCGCCTCACCGGCGTGCTGCTGCTGAACTCGGAGAGCTTCGCGCTCGACGGTGCGAGCAACGTGACCGACCGCAGCGGCGTCAGCGAAACCTATGACGCCGCGAACCGGCTGACCGTGGACGGCGGCACCAGCAATTCCTGGTCGAACGCCGACCAACTCCATCTCCGTGGCGCCGACGTCTTCAACTATGACGCGCTCGACCGGCTCAAGGACTCGACCGTCGGCGGCAGTCTTCGCAACTACACCTACGACGGCGACGGATTACTGAAGAGCCGCACAGGCGGGGGTGCAACGACCTTCTTGTGGGATCCGTCAACTGCGCCGTCGCGTGAGCTCAAGCAGGGCAGTGACAACCTCATTTACGGCTTGGGCCCCCTCTACGTGGTCAAGGCCGACGCCTCGACGTCGACATTCGCCCGCGACGGCAGCAAGGGCGTGCGATCTGAAGTGAACAGCGCGGGCAGCGTTACCGCAAGCTTCCGCTACAAGGCTTACGGACAAGTCGCACAGTCCAACGGCGCAGCGTCTCCGAGCTATCTTGGCTACGCAGGCCAACTGCTCGACTCGTCGGGCCTCTACTACATGCGCGCGCGCTGGTACGATCCCATCACGGGTCGATTTCTTACCCGGGATCCGCTCGGGGGAGTCGCCGACACACCGGTTACGCTGAATTTGTTTGCCTATGGATCTGCGAGTCCGACGGCGAACACGGATCCGACCGGCATGTCATCCGCGCGCGGCGACGAAGCACAATTCCTCGGTGTGTGCGACCTCGACTGCTGGCGCGCCATGCGATGCGGCGCCTGCGACGTGATTCTCTTTGGCGCTCGCGCCAATATTCGACCGCAGGGAGACGTCCTCTACGTAACAAACGCCGCGGGCCTAATGGGTTGGCTGACGTATGCGTTAGGGTTTGCCGGCAACACTCGAGTAATGACACTTGACATGAGCGGCCAGAACACTGTGACGTACTCGGCTAACTTGATTGTGTCTAGCGCGGAGAACCTCCATCCTTCGCTTGAGGAGCATGAGTTCCAGGGTCACCGGCCGCAGGCACTCGAACGCGGCCCGCTGTACATCCCGTACTACCTGTCGACACTCTCGTTGGCTCCAGGCATCTACCTAGGTGCGCTACTCACGGGCACGCACATGGATCCGCATTACGCGATTCCGCTGGAGAGGGACGCCGAGATCAGAGCGGGCCACGGCGATCCCTGGATACATTGACTCCGGGTTCGCGGCACACCAGCGCCGCTGCGGTCCTTCTGTGGGCGGCGTTAGGGAGCAGCTGCGGGGTCTTCGGGGGAATTGGAGATCAGACCCGGGACGTCTCATTGAGAAACACCCTCGGTGAGCCCGTAGATGTTTACGCCTTCGCGCGACGTCCAAGTTACCGCCTCCGGATCGCGACAGGTGAGTCAGTGACGCAGGCGTGGCCCGTCAGCCCGAACAGTCCCAGACCGATTCGCATCGAGGCCGACAATCTCCAAGGAAGGCTCGTGTTCTGCATGGACGTGACTTATGCAGACCTGCAACGACTTCAGTGGAGACTCGACATCTCGCCGAATCACCCCAAGTGTGAGTAGCGGCAGAGCGCGATGGTGGCTCCCACCGACCCGCAAGCCGCTCTTCTGGATTGGTATGTGGCTGGTGCTGGCTTGCGCAATTGGGCTGGCTGTTGGTTCATTTAACCTGCCACCGCTCTTGGCGATCAATCAGCAGCCGGCCCAAGTGGAGGGGCGCGTGACCGCGAAACTGCCCGAGAATCATCAGTTGATCGGTGTCGAGTATGTGGTGGACGGCACCGTTTACGCGCTGCGGTCGTCGTTTGTTGGCGCACCGAATCCGAATTACGGCTCGGTTCAGGTCGGTGATCGCGTGATGGTCTTCTACGAGCGCACCCGTCCTCAGAACGCAAGCCTCGCCGATCCCGCACGACGGTTCCGTGACGAAGCGGCAGCTGTACTCGTGGCGGCCCTGGCAATTCCCACGGTGATCGTTTTCGTCAATCTTCTGCTAAGCGGCGGAATGCGTGCTCTCGGCGGCGCTGGACGTTCCCGGGAGCTGTAGGTGTCCGGGCATGAGCACACTGCACGCTCCGACCGCGACCGCGGTCTGGCTTCACCTGTTATCCGAAAAACGAAGAAGGAACTGAACAGCTTGTCATTGTCAAGGAAGCCGGATGACGATTGCCGTGACCGAGCGGGACCCGCCGGGCCTTTGCGGCACACGCAACGTAGTCGCTCTCATCCGTCTGATTGAGGCCACCGGATGGCCGTGCCGGCACCGGTGCTCCACCAAGTGAAGACCTTTGCGACACTGGACCCTGCGATCCCTATATGCCTGTCGCGGAGTTGTTCGTCCCTCAGGCGTTGCCGCGACAAAAGGAGGATGCCACGTACGTCCGTTCCCCAGTATTGGCGCGGACAGCCAGCCTCAGCAAGGGACCCACGATCCCTTCGGAATGCTCGTCCGGGGGGTCTGCCCGCTTGAAGATTTCCCGGCTTGTACTTCTGGTGGCGCTGCTCGCTGCAGGGTCCTGTCGCGTTCAGTCGGGGTACGGACTCGGGGCAGGCGATGCTGGAACTACGAAGAGCATTCCGGTTGGAAGCGAGGTCCGGCTTGTCCTCTCGGCCGACTACGAATGGAACCTAGAGTCAACCGATACTCGAGCACTCATTCTGAAGAGCACCGGAAGCGGTTCAGTTGGTGGCGCCGCTGTCACCATCTGGTCATTCGATATCAAGTCAAGCGGCAGATTCATCTTGCGTGCGACAGGGCAACCGCGATGCCTCAAGGATGTACCAGCGTGCACTACTGCGTCCGTCAACTATGAGTTCACGATCATCTCAAGCTAGCCGAAACCCGTCGCGACATCCGCAAGAATCCCGCGGCTGGTTGCGGAGGAATCGAGCCTGCGATTTGGCTAATCCAGAGTCAGCCGAAATCACGCTGGCTACGCCGCGCGGCGCCTCCGATAGAGGAAGACCGTGAGCTCGAGGCCGATGGCCATGAGGGCGAGGATCCCGAGGACCACGAGCTCCGGTGTCACCTGGAACGGCAGCGTCGAGCTCCGCGGTGTCGCGGGCGTACGTGTCACACCGAATCCGGTGTTTATCGCCGCCTTCTCCGCGAGCGCCGCCTTGCCGGCCGCGTCGAGCGTCACCGAGTAGATCTCGAAGTTGCCGCTGCGCGGCGAGAAGAACAGGAGCTCGGTGCCGTCCTTGTTGAACTCGAAGGGACCCTGCGCCTGGACGTTCTCCGCGAGCTCGGTCCGCGCCGCGCTGTTGTTCGGATCGACGATCCAGAGGTCGGTGTAGCTCTGGTTGGCCGTGACATGTTCGGTCACGTACACGATCCGGCCGTCGGCCAGGAACACCGGGAAGTGGCTCTTCTCGTCGACGGGCGAGATCGGCGTCGGTGACCCGGCCGTCAGCGAAGCCATGAGCAGCACTCGCGCGTTGTCGCCATCGGAGAATGCGATGCGGCTTCCGTCGGGCGACCACCGCGCGGCGTGACAGGCGAAGGTGCACTGGTTGTTCGCTTCGGCCGCGAGCTGCTTCGTGACCGCCGCGGCGTCTCTGCCGTCCTTGCCGACGGTCCACAGGTCCATCGTCCCGAGGTTGTAGAGGAAGAACGCGATGGTCTTGCCATCCGGGCTGAAGCTCGGGAACTGCGCGGTCTTGCCCAGCTTCGTGACCTGCGTGCGACTCTTCGATGCGACGTCGATGAGCGCGATCTCGCGGCGTATCTCCTCGCCGGTGTCCACGGCGATGGTCTTGCCGTCGGGACTCCAGTTCGGGTGGCGGTCGTCGAAGTCGCCGCTCGTGATCTGACGGAGGTTGCTCCCGTCGGTGTTCATCACGTAGATGTGGTACGGGCCGTCGCGATTGCTCTGGAACGCGATGCTCTTCCCATCCGGGCTCCACGACGGCCGGACATTCGTCGCCGTGCTGCTCGTCAGCTGGCGGATGGGCGACGCGGCGAGCGCGCTCGCATGAGCGGTGAGCAGCACGATCGCGAGCGCAAGATAGAGGACGCGCAGCGCGTACATGCGTCCCATGGCTACGTGGTCTCCGACGCCGGCGCGGAGCCGAACATCCGGACGCACTCGCGAGCGAGCAGGACCGCGAAGCCTGCGATCAACACGCCTCCCAGGAGAAGCGATAACTGTGCCAGGATGCCTTCCTTCGCCGCAGTCTTGGCCACGAACGCGCTGGTAACGAAAAAATAGGCGACCGCGAGGTTCGCCAGGCTCCAAACCAGTCCCAACAGCGCGACCAGCTGCCTCACGTGTCGCTACCGCCGGCCACCCCCGGTGCCGCGGAGGGGCTGCGCTCGTTCGCGGCCTGCCGGAGGGGCGGCGGGGTGCCGCGGATCCACGTCGTGGCGATGGCGGTCATCAGCTGCCAGCGCGGGAACGTGTAGCGGAGATGGTCGAGCAGCTTGATGACGATCCCCACCATAGCGGCGACATGCAAGGTCGACGCGAGGAAGAGAACAAGACCCGGCACCGGCAGGAGGTACCGCCCGGCCTTGATGAGACCGGTGATGGTGATCAGCGCGAGCAGGACCGACCAGCTCGGGAACTCGACGACCGTCTCGTAGAACGTGAATTTCCCTGTCGGCGGGCGCGGCTGCTTCAGATCGACGCGCAGCAGCTTCGCGTACGGCCCGCGTATGCGCGGCGGCAGCTCGTAGGCGAGCCCGAGCAGGTGCCGACCCCACTGCCCCCGCGGGACGAGCAGCGACCTGTCGCCGGTCATCCAGAGGTAGGACACGAACGCCGCGACGGCGAAGATGACGACCCCGGCGCCGATGTAGTGGACGCGGTAGATGAGATAGAGCGGGATCGGCAGATTCACGTCGAGGATCCCGCCGAGGTACTGCCAGATGCCCGTCGGCAGGGCCAGCACGAAGCCGAGCGTCAGGATCCAGTGTCCGAAGACGGTGCCGGGGCTCCATCGCCGGATCGCGCCATCGGATCGCACCTTGGCGCCGTAGGTGCTTGCCATGAGCAGGCCGGCGGCGACGCCAAATCCGAGAACGAACGGCAGTGCCTTGACGAAGACGAAGTTGTCGGACAGCTCGTTGCTCCATGGCTGCGCGCCCGAGCCCGCCTGCCCAAGGGCGGCCAGGACGCCGAAGCCCGTGAGCACCAGGCCAGCGGCGACGAGAAGCCAGGTCACGAACTTCATCTGATAGAGGCGCTGGGCTACGCCTTGCCCTGAGCCGGACTGCCCTCGAAGGTCTGGAACGCGCGCAGCTTGTTCCACGTCTCCTTGTTGGACTCGGGGGCCGCAAGGCAGAGACGGCCGGCGTCGGTCTTGATGACGCCCTGGCGGATGCGGATGTTGATCGGGCAGCGCTCGACGCACGCGGGTCCGCCCTCACGCCAGAAGCAGAGATCGCATTTCGTGAACGTGTCCGCGACCGGGTCGTAGGTGATGCGCGAGTGCTGCGGTGGCGACTGGCCCTGGTTCGTCGCCTTCGCCATGTCGCTGGTGGGGAAGATGCACGCCTCGTTGCACCGACCGCACGAGACGCAGGTGTCTTCACGGATGAAGCGCGCGCCCGTCTTTGGCTCGACCTGCAGCGCGTCCACCGGGCAGACGTAGAGGCACTCCGCGGTGGGACATTGGAGGCACGGCTCCTGGTGGAACTGCCCGCGGTCGGGATAGGCGGCCTGGATCAACGGGTCGACCTTGGTCTCCGGGTCGTTGAAGATCCGGATACGCGGTGCGTCTGAGAGACCGGCGCGCTTGTGCTCCTGCGAGCAGATGACCTCACAGGTCAGACAGCCGATGCACAGGGTCGGATCGGGAAAGATGACGCCAGTGGCGAAGTTGGTGGCGTGCGGTGTCGCCGCTCCGGCGACGGCCGCGCCGCCGAGCGCCTCGAGGGCCACGAACGCGACGATCGGTGCCGCTCCCCGAAGGAAGTCGCGTCGCGAAACGTCCGCCCCGTCGGCCTTTCCGTCCTGCATGCCCGGGCCTGAAGTCACCGCAATGGCAAGTTAGACATCCAGTCAGCCTTCGTCAACGCGGCCGATTTCATTGTTTGCGCAAAGCATGGGATCAACCGTTCGGACGCTCCAGATCAGCCGGTGTATCCACGTCGCGCACCACACCGGCATCGTCAACATCGAGGTCGACGCGCTCGTCCTGATGATGCTTGATCACCTCGTGCAGATTCGCCGTCGGCGCGGTCGCCGCGATCTCGTCGCGCAGTGAGAGGGGCATCACGACGGGATGCCCGCGCTTTCCCTTGAAGCGTGGCGATACGATCGCCCGTCGCTCCCGATACTTCGCGATCACGGCGCGCACGGTCTCCGGCCGCACGTAGGGCATGTCCCCTGGAAGAACGATGAGCGCATCGCCGTTCGCGGTCGCGACGCCGACCTGGATCGACGAGAACATCCCGCGCGACGGATCCGGATTCTCCACCGGTCGCACGCGCGGGTCGTTCATCGCGTTCACATCGCGCTCGAGCTCGCGTCGCGCGTCGGTGCCCACGACGACGATCACCTCGCTGGCGCCGCCCTCGAGCAGGCTGCGGATGGTGTGGTCGAGGAGCGGCTCGCCGTCGATCGGCGCGAGAAGCTTCTTGCCGCCGAAGCGCTCCGCGGACCCGGCCGCCGTGACGACGGCGACCGCGCGGAACGTGTCAGGCATCGCGCAGTGATCGCAGCGCGCGCTCGGTGAACACGCGCGCCGCTCGCTTGCGCTGCGAGATCGTCCCCGAGGTGTTGTCCATCGGCCGGGCGGTCTTGTGCACGGCGTCGGCCGCCGCGGCGATCGCCTCGTCGTCGAGCTTCGTCCCGACCAGCACCTTCGCGTCGACCGCGACCGGACGCGATGCGAGCGCGGTGATCGCGATACGCGCGTCGGTCACCGTGCGGCCGTCGAGACGGACCGCCGCCGCCACGCCCGCGATCGGGAAGTCGAACGAGTTGCGGTCGCGGAGCTTGAGGTACGTGCTCCGCCATCCTGTCGCGTCGGGCAGCGACACCGAGACGACGACATCGTCGCGACCGATGGCGAGATAGCCGATGCCATCCTCGCGGTAGAGCTCGGCGAGGTCGAGCTCGCGGCGGCCCTCGGCGTTCTCGACGCTCACCTTCGCGCCGAGCGCGATGAGCGCCGGGACGGTGTCCGCGCTCGCGACCGCGAGGCAGCGCGGGCTCGAGGGCGCGACGCGGCACACGACCGCGGGATGCGTCTTCATGCAATACCCCTCGGCGGTCCGCCAGAAGAGCGACTGGTCGTACCAGTTACAGCGCGTGTCGAGGCAGAGATTCCCGCCGATGGTGCCCATGTTGCGCAGCTGCGGCGTCGAGACCGCGCCGGCCGCCTCCGCGAGCGCGGTGTATTTCGCGCGCACGGTCTGGTGCGCGGCGATCTCGGTGAGGGTGGTGCCGGCGGCGATGCGCATGCCCATCCCGTTGCTGATGTCGCGCGCGCCCTTCACGCGTCCGAGCGACACCAGCACCTGTGGCGTGAACTGCCGGCGCTTCATGTTGGGGAAGAGATCGGTGCCGCCCGCGACGAGCATGACCGGAACGTTCGGCGTGCCACGCGCGACGTCCGAGGCGGCGGCGCCGTGCTCGCGCAGCAGCGTGGCGGCCTCGGTCCAGGTCGCGGGCTCGACCAGCTGAAAGCGCGGCAGGCGCAGCATCTAGTCCGCCGGCGTCCCGGTCTTCTTGCGCTCGCGTGCGTCGGTCGACGCCGAGAGGCGGCGCAGCGCGCGCTTCGGATCGACCTTCCCCTCGCCGAGGCCGTCCGGACCGATGCGGTCCTTCGTCACGCCGCGGTTGTCGCGCTTCCCGAGGGCGTCGAGGATCTTGTCCGCCGTGATGGGCGTCTCGTCGAAGCGCACGCCGATCGCGTCGTAGACCGCGTTCGCGATCGCGGGGATCACCGAATTCAGCGGACCCTCGCCGGCCTCCTTCGCGCCGAAGGGGCCCTCGCTGTCGTTCGTCTCGACGAGGATCGCCTCGAGCACCGGCGTGTCGAGCGACGTCGGCAGCTTGTAGTCGAGCAGCGACGGCTTCTTGTGGAGGCCGCCGCGGAAGATCTGCTCCTCGACCATGATCTCGCCGTATCCCATGTACGCGGAGCCCTCGATCTGTCCCTCGACGTTCGGCGGGTTGAGCGCGCGGCCGCAGTCGTGCGCCGTCGTGATCTTGTCGACGGTCAGCGTCCCGGTCTCGAGGTCGACCGACACCTCGGCGACCGACGCCTGGTACGAGTACGCGGGCGTCGGGCCCACGCCCGCGCCCTTGTAGCTCCCGCCGATGCCGGCCGGCGGTTTGTAGCTTCCCGCGGCGACGAGCGTGCCGTGTTTGCCCTCGGCGAGGTTCGCGGCCTCGACGAACGAGAGGTGCTTCTCCGGATCGCGCAGGTCGTACACGCGCCGGTACGCCGTCGCGAGCCGCTCGACCGGCACGCCGAGCTTCTCGGACGCGGCCTCGAAGAGCAGGGCGCGCAGCTTCATGCCGGCGTCCTTCACCGCGTTGCCCGCCATCATCGTCACGCGGCTCGAATACGAACCGAGGTCGACCGGCGCGAGCGAGGTGTCGCCCGAGACGACGTGTACGTCCTCGGGGAGGATGCCGAGCGTCTCCGCCGCGACCGAGGCGAGCATGTTGTCGGAGCCCTGACCGATCTCGGCCGTGCCGCACATCACCGTGAC